>JBARIF010000479.1:0-1845 GCA_049799615.1 Terriglobales bacterium | reverse complement strand
GTCCCCATCTGCCCAGTCGCGCAGCTCGACCGTTCTTGCTGAGAGCGAAAACAATAGGGGAGCTTTGCTCCACTGGGCAGATGAGGACATCTGCCCCTACGCGATTTTTGGTGGAGCTCAGCAGACGAGCTGATCGCGTTTCAGTTTTAACCCGTTGAGATTGCCGAGAACGGTTACGGCGATTGATTCCGTCTGGAAGAATTCGTTGGCCAACTCGGTTAACTGTTCGACTGTGACATTCTCGATGCGTTCGATCAGTTCGTCGAGGCTGTAGAAGTGGTCGAAGTACATTTCCTGGCGGGCCAGGTTCGACATGCGCGCGCTCGAGGACTCCAGTGACAGCATCAGGCTGCCTTTCAGCTGATCTTTGGATCGGCGCAATTCATCTGCGGGAACCGCTTCCAACTTGAGTTTGCGGAACTCGGAGACCACCGATTGCACAACTTTGCCGGCCGACTCGCGCGATGTTCCGGCATAGACCGAGAGACATCCGGTATCGCGGTAGGGCGATAAATCGCTGTAAATGGCGTAGGCTAGGCCCTGGCGTTCGCGAATATTCTGGAACAGCCGCGAACTCATGCCGCCCCCGAGCAGCGTGTTCAGTATGTAGGAAGCGTGCCGGTCTTCGTGGGCGAGAGGATGAGAAGGCACACCCACGCAAATCTGTACCTGTTCCAGCGACTTCTTGTTGCGCATGATGATGCGAGGCGCAATCGCGGGCGGAGAACCGTGGAAGCCATTCTTCACCGGTTTCATGTGCTCAAAATGTTTGGCCACCAGTTCCACGAATTGCTTGTGCTTCAGATGACCGGCGGCGGAAATGATCATGTTGCCGGGAGCGAAGCGCTGTTTGTAAAAATCCATCACCGGGTCGCGCTCGAATTTCTTGACCGTATCTTTGGTCCCCAGGATGGGTTTGCCCAGGGGATGATCTTTCCAGAAATTCTGGGTAAAGATTTCGTGGACCAGGTAATCCGGATTGTCCTCGTCCATCTTTATTTCTTCCAGGATAACGCCCCGCTCGCGGCCGATATCATTGGCGTCGAAGACCGGGTTGAGCACTAGGTCGCTGAGGATGTCCATGGCGACGGGCAGATGCTCATCCAGTACCTTGACGTTGAAGCCGATACACTCCTTGGCGGTGAAGGCGTCCATATTGCCGCCAATGGAGTCCACCTGGCGGGCAATTTCCTCGGCACTGCGGTTCTTGGTGCCTTTGAACACCATGTGTTCGATGAAGTGTGAGATGCCGTTCCACTGCAGGTCTTCGTCGCGGGAACCGGTCTTGATCCAGATTCCGATCGAGGCGGAGCGAATGTGCTCCATCTCCTCGGTGATCAGGGTCAGCCCGTTGGGTAAAACCTCGCGGCGTATGTTGCGGACTTCCTGCACCATGTAGGTATTGTTGCACACCCTGGCTGGCTACGGCGAATGCTTGATTATCATTTTAGAATCAATAGGTTACCATGGTTTCCTTGATCTTTATTCGCAGGCCGCCTGGCTGGGCCCAGGGGCGCTGCATCATCTACAATTGCGTGCGAAGGGCAGGTGGGATGGCCTGCGGGCCACGGCTGGCGTGTTTTGCGGCGGACCCCTTACCGCAAAGGTCACAAAGAAGACCGCAAAGGGCGCAAAGGTAAGACGTTCTGAAAATCTTAGTTATGGATCAGGTCACCCATACCGCGCTGTTAGGATTCCAGCTTCCGGAGCTGACGTCGCTGGTGGAGGAGTTCGGGCAACCTCCGTACCGTGCCCGCCAGCTGTTTGAAGGTCTTTATCGTCAGAGAGTTGAAACCCTCGAACAGATTTCGACCCTGCCCCAGGACTTTCGACGGAGCCTGTTGG
>JBARIF010000478.1:0-1552 GCA_049799615.1 Terriglobales bacterium | reverse complement strand
GTCTTGAAGTGCAGCAGGGCTTCATTCATCTGCTTACGCTGGGCGTGTCCGGCGTCATAGCCGTGCCAGCCGTCACTCTTGCCGCGCCGGGTAAGCTCATTGATGAAGTCCTGTTTCTCCACGATTTGGTCGTTCACCAGTTCGAAGACGCGTGCCTTGGTGCGGTCAACCAGCACCACACAGGCATGCTGCACCCCGTCCACCACTGCGGCCAGCGGCTTCAGATGAAAGCGGTGGCTTACGAAAAGATTGGTCTTGAGTAACTGCGCAGGAATGTCTAACTCGCGCCATAGCCCCTGCTTGCTGCAGGCAAAAATTGCCTTGGCTTTGCCGCCGTTTCCGCGCAGGCCCTCGGCCATGCCTTGGATGCGATCGAGGTCGGAACGGGCACAGCCATTTCGGCCGTGCTTCTCCGCTTCGCGCATCGCATTGCGAACCAGGTCCTTGACCAGGATCGATTCTTCGCGGTGCGCCTTATTCAGGGGTGTCGCCGGCTGGTAGTAAAAAGTAACCGCACAAGTTTCCGGCGAGTGAAAATTAGCGAGTTCTCGGATGTCATCTCGAGTGATCATTCCGGTTCTCCTCATGGATGAGTTCTTGAATCATAGAAGCGGGGAACTGCTGGGCAGCCCCAGGTTTGTCAGGCGCTCCTGGAAAACTCCACAAGCTTTTCCTTGAGCGGGTCTTTGATAGGCAAGGCGCGTTGTAAGTGTTCGCGAGCCTTACCAATGGACGCGCGCACCTCCTCCACAGTGCGGCTGGTGATATCGGCGATCTCTTCCAGCGTGAAGCCTTCAAGGGTGTACAGGATGAAAGCTTCGGCCTCGTCGCGCCCGGCATCGCGCAGGATGGTCTCTACCAGGCTAATCAATTCGTCCCGCGCCGCCAGCTCTTCCGGACTATTGGCGGTCGGGTCGGCGATGACATTTTCTTCCAAGAGCTGCTCATCGGGCTGATGGAATTGCAGCTTGTCCTCATCGCTGGCACGCACGTTCTGTTGGCCGTGCGAGCCTTCCAGGGGAACGTGCCCGTCCTCGCGATTCTCCAACGCGAGTTGGTCAATCGCTCGCATCGCCAGTCGATGCACCCAGGGCTCCAGCTTCATGGGCTCCGGACTTTCATGCTGTTCGCTGAGGGCATTTGCAATCGCCTCTCCCACCACATCTTCCACCACGACTTGTCCGGGCTGGAGCTGCCCCTGGCTCTCGCGGTAGTCGAGCTCTCGTTGGATGAAGCGCTGCAGACGCGGCAGATTGACGTTGACGTAAGTCGAAATGTCGGCGCTGGAAATGTGCTCGGGCTTGACGGCCGCCATGGTGTCTTCGAATGGAACAGTGCCGACGCGAGCTCGCCCCGGTCCACGACGGCGCGCCCCCGTGTGATGGCTGCGCAGCAGGTCCTTATGCTTTTTGACCTGCTCGGCAATGGAATCGAAGGCGGCCTTGATGGCGGCGGTTGCCGTCGAGCTACTCCCCTGTGCCGCCATCTGCCCCGATGGAAGTCGCAGGTTGAGTGACACCACGACGCCCTGGCGCGCGGAGTTCTCTTCGAT
>JBARIF010000477.1:0-4043 GCA_049799615.1 Terriglobales bacterium | reverse complement strand
GTGTAAGTATGGGGGCTGCCGCTAGGCTGGGAGTTCGCTTGATCCGTGCGAATTCCGCGAAGAATCCGTGGCAAAAAAGCACAAAAATAAATGCGGCCCAGGCCAGCCACCTGGGCCGCATCGCTCGTGAGTGCCACGTCTGCAGGTTTCACCGCGTTAAGCGGCGAAGCGTGAATCCAGAGAACCGCGCTCCCGCAGGAGCGTCCGTTCGCCCGCCCACCCTGTAAACGATCTCTCCGCGAATACTAGATTCGCGGATATTGTCCTGCGGCGACTGCCGAGAAGCGGGCGGCGTCAGTCCTGCTTTTTAGGGAAGGACTCTCTGAGGAGGCCGCAACGCCCGAGTTTCCTGAAACCCGCCGAAGCGTGTTTCTAAAAACCCTCCCGATGGTTCACCCTCGAGAACCACCGGTCACCGCCAGCTCTGTTGCCGTCGCAAACAGGCTCAATGCATCTCACGTTTGCACTGTGAGCACTTTGCTCGAATCTCGAATCACACGCAACGGAAAATTGGGCCTGAGTTGTGCGAAAACTGTGGAGGATGAGACTTCCTTGTGGAAAGGAAAGGAAAACCGGGAAAGATTTCGCCAGTTCTGGTGTGGGTCGGACAAGAGTGTCCGACCGACCCACACAAAAAAAGGCACGACTGAAGTCGTGCCTGCTCCTCGCAGATAAATGTAAATCCGTGGCTAGTCGCGCACCCCATCCAGAAATGCCCGCAACTTCCGCGAGCGCGAGGGATGCCGCAGCTTGCGCAATGCCTTCGCCTCGATTTGCCGAATGCGCTCGCGCGTCACCGCAAACGACTGGCCCACTTCTTCCAGCGTGTGCTCCGAGCCATCTTCCAGCCCAAAACGCATCTTGATGACCTTCTCCTCGCGCGGAGTGAGCGTGCGCAGCACCTGCGAAGTCTGGTCTTTCAGGTTGACGTTGATCACGGCCTCGGCCGGCGAAACTACCGCGCGGTCTTCAATGAAGTCGCCTAGATGCGAATCTTCCTCTTCGCCAATCGGCGTTTCGAGGGAGATAGGCTCCTGTGCGATCTTCAGCACCTTGCGCACTTTCGCGACCGGAATGTCCATGCGCTTGGCGATTTCTTCCGAGGTCGGTTCGCGCCCCAGTTCCTGCACCAGCTGCCGCGAAGTGCGGATCAGCTTGTTGATGGTCTCGATCATGTGCACGGGGATGCGAATCGTACGCGCCTGATCAGCAATTGCACGAGTAATCGCCTGCCGAATCCACCACGTGGCATAAGTCGAGAACTTGTACCCGCGGCGGTACTCGAACTTGTCGACCGCCTTCATCAACCCGATGTTGCCTTCCTGGATCAGGTCCAGGAACTGCAGACCGCGGTTGGTGTACTTTTTCGCGATGGAAACCACCAGCCGGAGGTTGGCCTCGATCAGCTCTCGCTTGGCCTGCTCCGCATCCATGTCCCCCTGGATGATTTCCCGTTGGGTCCGCTTGAGCTCCTGAAAGGAAACCCCGGCTTCGCCCTCCAGTTTTTCCAGCTCGGAACGGACGGAACGCGATTGGCGGCGGTAGTCCTTCTTCTGCTCTTCGGTGCGGGTCGCTTCCGCCTTGCGTTCCAGGTTCTGGGACTGCCGGTCGAGCGACCGCATGGTATCGACCGTCTTGTTGACCCGGTCGATCAGACGCTTGCGCTCGGCGTTGGTAAACCCCAGTTTGCGGACACACAGGGAAACGGCCACCACAGCCCGCGCCAGGTTCAAGCGAGCGCGGCGATAGTCCTTGGGGCGCTTCTTCTGGGAAACGGCGGCGAACTTCTCGATCAACTGGCCGGCCTTCTTGTAAGCCTTGGCCAGATCGTCAATCTTCCCGGTAAACTCCTTCAGGCGGTTCTGGAGGATCTCGTCGGTGATCTCCTCCTCGTCGAAGGTGACCACTTCCTTGATGGAGCGGACACCCTTCTTGAGGTCCTCTCCCATCGCCAGCAGTTCGTTAATGACAATAGGCGACCGCGAGAGCGCTTTCAGCACCCGCAGTTGCCCGCGCTCAATGCGCTTGGCGATCTCTACTTCGCCTTCGCGCGTAAGCAGCGGCACCGTCCCCATCTCGCGCAGATACATGCGGACAGGGTCGTTGGTTTTTTCCAGAGCGCCGGGCGTGAGGTCAAGTTCGACGTCCTCGCCGACCTCTCCTTCTTCTTCGAACTTCTTATCGAGCGCGGAGGAGGGAAGCTTTGGTCCCTCCAGCACATCGATACCCTGCGTACCAATGGTGGTCAGCAGATCGTCCAGGTCCTCGGGAGAATGCACGTCGTGCGGGATAAGGTCGTTGACCTGGTCATAGGTCAGATATCCCTTCTCTTTACCTGTGTCGATCAGCTTTTTGATATCGTCGTACTTGTCGTCAAGAGCCAAGACGGATTACCTTCTTTTCGTCCTACGGAAAGGACAGAGAGCGTTTTTAGCGGTGGGAACGTGAAGCGGCGAGCTGCGCGCCGGGCACAAACCTTCGAATTATAGCATCGGAGGGGTTTAGCGGACATCAGCGTTATGCTGATTTTTGACACACCCCGTCCATGTTCCCGTCAACTGTTGAATTAGATGTTATCGAACTCCATTTAGTTTCATAGTGTTTTGGCCCTATGCTGGCCGGGTCGCAGGAGCGTCGTCAGCCAGGCTGGGATCCATCAGGGCCCGTTTCAGGCGCATCTTCTCCTCCAAAAGGGCCTGTATTTGACCGGCCTCCCGCCCACGCATGACTTGCAATTCCCTCTGCACGCGCTCCAGCTTCCTTCTGAGTTGGATGCGCCGCAAGGCCCGTACCGCGCCCTCCAGCCGCTCGGCGGAGAGCTCCTCGTCATCCTTCATCAGGATGGAAGCCAGCAGGTTGCGATCACTCTCAGGCAAGGGAAGATCTGTGACATGGACGGCCTCCGACCGAAGCAGCACTTCGATCAGCGACTCGGTGGCCACGCCCCGATGCAGAAGTTCGCTCTTGAGGACGAACTGGGCCTGGCGGCAGGGATCGAACTCCTCTTCCACGCCGTCACGAGCCGAAAAATGTTCGTCCGAAGTCTGGATGTCGGTGGCCGAGACCAGCGCCCGGATCAGTATTCTTTCCGCGTCCGTGATCTGGACCTCTGCCTTGGCCTTAAGGGTCGCCGTGGAGCGGCTGGCAGCGGCATGCTTCAACTCCTGGCGCAGCACAGCCGAGTCGATGCCCAGCTTCTGCGCCATCTCCCGCGCCAGTTCGTCGCGAACAATGCGGCTGGGCACGCGCTGGAGGTGAGGCAGCAGATAATTCACCGCCTTCACCTTGCCCTCGGCGCCGCGGACTGGAAACTGCGCCCGCGCCCGTTCGATCAGATAGTCGAAGTACTTCTGCGAACTCTTCAGCGCGCCGGCATAAGCCTCTTTCCCTTTGCGCCGGATGAACAGGTCAGGGTCGAAGCCCGATTCCAGGGTGAGCACCTTGACCTGAAACTCTTCCTCCACCAACAGGCCCAAGGTGCGCTCCGTGGCCTTCGCCCCCGCCGTGTCCGGATCGAAGTTAACCACAACATTCTTCGTAAAGCGTCCCAATAACCTGGCCTGCAGCTCGGTAAAAGCCGTCCCCGAACTGGCGATCACATTGTGGAACCCCGCGGCAAAAACAGAGATGCAGTCCATCTGTCCTTCGACCAGGATGGCGTAGTCCAGCTTGCGAATAGCCTCTTTCGCCCGGTCGAGATTGAACAGCACCCGCGACTTGGAGTAAATCGCCGTCTCCGGCGAATTCAGGTACTTAGGTCCGGCTTTCTCGTCAGCCGCAAGAGTGCGTCCGGTAAAGGCAATCACGCGCCCGGCTTCATTCGTGATTGGGAACATCACCCGGTTGCGGAACTTGGAATATAAGACCGGGCCTCGGGCGTCAGACGTCGGACCTCGGACCTCGGACTCGGGCCTTTGATCGAGATGCGGTGAATCTGCTGCCGGGTCTTGCTGAGAACTGAGAACTGAAATCTGACCACGGGTTTCCCGAGGTCCGCGGTCCGAGGTCCGAGGTCCGTTCTCCGCTTTCCACGAAAACACCCC
>JBARIF010000476.1:0-19400 GCA_049799615.1 Terriglobales bacterium | reverse complement strand
GGCATTGGCATCAACAACCGCTACGTCGCCTGGGGTTGCGGCTACCTCGACTACGACAACGATGGCGACATCGACGCCGTTATTCTGAACATGAACGACCTGCCTTCGCTACTACGCAATGATGGCGGCAACCGGCAGAACTGGATCAAGATCAAGCTGATCGGCACCAAGTGCAACCGCACCGCCATCGGTGCACGGGTGCGCGTGGTGACCGGCAACCATGCCCAGATGGATGAGGTCCACAGCGGCTCCAGCGTGATGTCGCAATGCGACCTCCGCCTGCATTTCGGCCTGGGCAAGTCGCTGACCGTCGATGTCATCGAGGTGAAGTGGCCTACCACGCAGAAGATCGAGCGCTTCACTCAGGTGAAAGCCAATCAGATACTTACAATCCGCGAAGGCAGCGGCATCGTCCCGCCTCCCAAGATCAGGTAACCTCGCTCAAACCTTCAACAACAGAGCCCACAAGGGAATTCCGCGATTAAACTCAGTGTCCTCTGTGTCCTCTGTGGTTGGAAGCTTTTCCTGCCCTCCGCGCCTAGCGTAATGGCAGCTCCGGTGTACAATTTCGACCGCAGATTCCGCGCGAAATACTGTCCGATATCGGCTATCCAATGAGGTCGTAATGAAATCTCTGTCCATCACCTGTCTTGCTCTTCTTTTTGCCTGCGCTCTCGCGGCTGCCCAGTCTTCGGGCCCGGATACGCGCCAGATCACCGACGCAAAAACAATCGTTTCGGCCACCAATCCAAATGCCCGCCCCATCCCGATTGACGATCTGTATTTCACGCGTTCGGTGTCCAGCGCATCCTGGTCTCCCGACGGCAACGAGATTGTCTTCACCACCGACATCTCCGGCCGATCGAATCTGTGGAAGGTAAATGCGAACGGCGGGTGGCCGATCCAGCTGGCGCAATCGGATGACAGACAATATGGCGAAACCTGGTCGCCTGACGGCAAGTGGATCGTCTTTCAGCAGGATTCGGGTGGCAACGAACTCTGGGACGTCTTCGCCATTCCGAGCGAAGGCGGTGAGGCCATCAACCTGACCAACACTCCCGAGATTCGTGAAGAGAACCCGCGCTGGTCTCCCGATGGTAAGACCATCGCCCTGAACCACAAGCCCAAGGAAGCAACGGTGTACAACATTGCGCTGATGGATTGGGCGACGCGCAAGGTCACGCTGCTCACTCACGAAAGCACGCCTGACCACCTGTGGCAATCGGTGGCCTGGAGTCCGGACGGAAAGACACTCTACGCCGATCGTCTGGAAGTGAGCTTTACCGACTCCGACATTTACGCGATTGATGTCTCAAGTGGTAACGCCACGAATCTGACGCCGCATCAGGGAAAATCTCTCAACACGGCATCTTCTCTATCCAGAGACGGGCGGACGCTTTTGATCACATCCAACGCCAGGAGCGGTTACCAGAACGTCGCGCTCATGGACATCGCCAGCAAGAAACTGACCTGGGTCACCGACACGAAATGGGAAGCCTCTGCGGGTGACTTCTCGCCCGACGGCAAACACTTCACCTACGCGGTCAATGCCGACGGTCGCTCGGACGTATTTCTCGGAGAAACAGCCACGACCAAGTCAGAGAAAATGAATATCGCCGGCGGCCTGAACGGTTTTGCCGCCTACCCAACCTCGTTTTCTTCTTCCGGAGACCGCCTGCTCTTGTCACACGAAAGTTCGGTCGAGCCAGCGGATTTCTGGGTTTATGATCTGGCCTCGCGGAAGCCGCGGCAGCTTACCTATTCCGCGATCGCCAGCCTTAACTCCGCCCCGCGGCCGCCTTCGCAGATCGTAAGCTACAAATCATTCGACGGAAAAACCATCAGCGCATTGCTGTGGGTGCCGTTTAATCTCAAACGAGATGGCTCGAATCCTGCGCTGGTTCTGCCCCACGGCGGCCCCACCGGACAATCCCAGGATTACTGGAGCCCCCGCATCGCCGCCTACGTCTCCCGGGGATACGTCTGCATCGCTCCCAACGTGCGCGGCTCGACCGGCTACGGCATCGACTTTCAAAAAGCCAACTACAAGGACCTGGGCGGCGGAGATCTGCAGGATGAGGTTTACGCGGCAAAATTTCTCGAAGCCACCGGTTACGTCAGTCCGAAAAAGATCGGCATCACCGGCGGATCCTACGGCGGATTCATGACTCTAATGGCCATCGGCCGCTCTCCGGAGGTGTGGGCGGCGGGCGTGGAACTCTACGGCATTATCAACTGGATGACCATGCTGCAACACGAGGACGCGATGTTGCAGGAGTATGAGAAGAGCCTGCTGGGCGATCCCGTGAAAGATCGCGCCATCTACGACGCGGCTTCCCCCATCACTTACATCCACAACGTGAAGGCGCCATTGCTGGTCCTGCAAGGTGGGAACGATCCCCGCGTTCCGAAGGAGGAGGCGGAGCAGGTCGTCGAACTGCTGAAGAAAGACGGGAAAACCGTCGACGCGCACTACTACCCTAACGAAGGCCACGGCTTCGAAAAGCGCGAGAACCAGATTGATTCGATCCAGCGCTCGGTGGCGTGGTTCGATAAATATCTGAAAGGGAACAATTGAGAGTTGATGGACCGGAACCCGCGTAGGGGCGGGTGGCCTCACCCGCCCGGCCGGGCAAAGCCCGGCTGGTTCTTTGCTTGGTCACGCAGAAACTCAGGCGAGCTTTGCTCGCCCGCCCGGACGAGGGCGTCGGGCCTACGTGGTGCCGGCGGTTAAAGCGGAATGTAGTTCTTGAGCAGTGGACTTACCAGCCCGGCAAAGGAAAGCAGCCGGCGCTCCGCGTCCTCCGGCTTTTCTCCGGGCTGCAACTCGGTGCTCATTCGAATCAGTGCGTTGTCGGTGCGGTTCCAACGAAGCGAATCAAACGCCAGGTAAACGTTCATCCAGTCTTCGCTGGCCACCCGGCGGCCTCGGGCCGAATACCAGAACAGGACGAGCTGGCGGTCGTCTCCTTTGGCAATCAGGTAGCGATTGGCCGGAAAAGGGGCCTCGCCGGGAAACGCGAGCCTGGTTGTTCCTGACTCCAGCGGCGACCAGCCTGAGCCCTCCAGACAATCCTGCGGCAGGTGGTGGAACAGCGCGTGCTGGTTCTGAAGATAGGCCACATATAGATCGACGTAGGCTGTGCCGCCGTTCTCGTCCCGATAGGTTCGCTGCAGAAAATCTGCCGGGCGAAGGGTCTTCAGACTCTCGTCATCAAGGAAAACGTCAGTCCCCACCCAGTTCTGCAATTCCATGGGAAACGCGGCCAGCGCGGTTCGGGGTAAAACGAATTCACTGCGCGCCCGGGCCTGCAGGAACAACCCGGTCCCGCCCAACAGCAAGACCACAACCGTGACTCGAGCGTTCCAGGAAATCATGCGTATTCCTCCCGCACTCCTGCTTCATCCTTGCTCAGAAACACTGCCTGGGACAGGCGGTGGAGCAGGAAAACCAGCGCTAGTGAGCCGGCAAAGATAAGCCATCCGGAAAGCAGGTGGGGCGTCCCCTGCGCTCCCTCGACGCCCCAGTATTCCACCACCACTCCGGTAACGGCGATGCGCAGGGCATTGGCCAGAATCGAAATCGGGACCGCGATCAGGACCAGCAACACCCGCATCCCAATTTTCGCTTCCGCCAGATACCCGTAGATGACGGTCAGGGTAATCAGCGAAAATAACGACCGGATCCCGCTGCAGGCCTCCGCCACATCCAGCCGCGCCGTGGGCAGAAGGATGATGTTGCCTTCCCGCACTGCGGGCACTCCCACCAGCATCAGCAGGAAAGTCGCGGTCTTGGAGGCAACAATCTGGAGTGGAAGGGTAATGTGCCCCAACACGGTCGAGGAAGGAATCATCAGGACGAGAAATGCCAGCGGAAACGAAACCGCCGCCAGGTGCTTCCACCCGGCCAGAAAGACCACCAGGCCTGCGATGAAGAGCAGAAATGATATGCGGTACAGGAAAAATCCTGAATTGATGGTGCTCAACACCAATGCCAGCAAGGCAAACAAGAAAATCACCAGACCCGACCAGGACGGCTGGCTGCGAAGTGCCGCCAGTTTGTCGCGCCTCTCCCAAAGCAAGAACAGCGAAAACACCGGAACAAAGAAACCATGAGTGTAGTTTGGGTCGTGCCACCACTGACTCGCCAGGCTGAGCGCGAGCGGTGCATACAGCCAGGCTGCCAGTGCGAAAAGGAATGAGGCCTGGCCGTAAACCAGGAACCTGTTTTTCAGGGGACTGGGTGGCATCAGAGCGGTTTTGGATGAGCTAAGCATGGTCGAGCCGAGAGTTCGCACTTATCGCTTGCGCCTCGACTTCCGGGCCTTCCAGTAGACTCCCACCAGCCCGGAGGAAAGCAGCAGCATGGTGCCGGGCTCAGGAGTAACCGCCAATGGGGTGTGGGAGGAACCCGCGGCACCAGGCAAACCGAAAAACGGCAAGAGGAAATATGGAACCACGCGCCTGTGTTTGGCAGGTTGCATTGAATTGGCCGGTTCCGGCAGAGCCGCCGCGTAGGTCTCGGGCTGGGGCTCGATTTCGTGGGTCACCATGTCATTGGAAAAGAGCGGCTCATTGAAGTCTGCCGCTACCGGCTCCGCGATCGCCGGAGGACCGAGCGGGGTCGTGGCAATGCGGTTTCCGCAGCGCGTGCGGGCCACAATTTTCCCGTCACTGATCAGGGTTTCGCCGGGGTGCAACGCCACCTTCTTTCGGGTCCAGTACACCTTGTCGCCCACGCGGTAAGCGACATGCATCGACTGCTTTTCGGAAACCTGCACCAGGTGGCCCCGCTGAAAGTCAAATCCCTTGAATTCGTTTGCCACTACTGGATCGTGCTCCATGGCCTGTCGGAGTTCTTCGACGCTCGCTACTCCGCCGGGAATCACTGAATACAAGTATGCTGGACGGCCGGGCCGACCCGCGATGAACGCGTCATATTCCTGACCCGCCAAACCAGCTGGGACCGCCTGGTGCAGGCCAATCGGACTGGGCTTCAAAGATGGGTACGACGAACTGGAAACCGGTTGCCGGGCAAACTGCCAGGTAATAGCTGCCGCTGCCGCAAATAAGAGCGCTGCCAAAAACTTGGTCCTGCCTTGCTTCCGGCTGCGCCGGGAACGACGAACCACGCTGACGCTGGTGTTTTTCAAGTGCTCCTCAATGTAAATCTGTGATTTCAAGCTCGAGGGAGGAAAATAGCGCTAGACGACCTTCTAAATTGCACGCCGGCTTCCAAACCAGGAACATCATGGAATCATGGGGTCCGCCCACGTGGAGAGATCAAGTGTGAAGAGATTTGCACAAAAAGGGAGTTGCTATCGCACCACCCCCATCCCTGAGAGCTGAAAAGCCTCCCCCGGGCCGGCCAGGACTCCCTATTTTTCATAAACATGCAGCCCCAGACGGAATGGGGCACAATTGAAAGAGCGGAGTGTGGTCGGGGCCGCCTTCTGTAACTGGAACCTCATGCATCACTATCGCCGCCAATATCGCAAAGACTGGCTTGCTGGCCTTCCACGTATGATCGCTTATTGTCCGGCGCATGGGCGTCATCCCCAGGCTGACGATGGAGGATGGTTCGAGTGGAACGTCGCGATTTCTTTAGAGGCGCTGTCGCCGCAGGTTTGTTAGGTGCGCCGCAGCTGCCGGCGCAAACTGTGTCCCCCGCGGATATCGTGATCGAGCGGCCGGTGTCCGGAACGCCGCATCAAGGCAAGGTGCTGGCCCTAATTACGCCTCATCTCGATGACGGCCCTTTTTTTGCCTGCGGCACCGTAGCCAAACTGTTACAGGAGGGCTACACCGGATACTTCATCCGCACCAGCAACGACGAGAAGGACTCCTACGATCTCACTCTAGGTGAAACCGTGCTGGGCAACGAGCGCGATGCCAAGGCATTCCTGCAGGCGTCCGGTCTGAAACAAGGGTTCGACCTCAGCTATCGCAACCACCGCATGGACGACCTGGCGCGCACCGAAATTCGTGCCCGCCTCATCTTCCTGTTTCGTCTGCTCAAGGTTGACACCGTCTTCAGCTACGATCCCTGGGGACATTACGAGGAGAACCCGGACCACTACGTGACGGCCCAGGCCGTGGAAGCGGCCTGCTGGATGTCTGGCGGGCACCTGGATATGCCGGAACACTTCGCGGCGGGCTTGAAGCCGCACGGCGTGTCGGAGAAATACTACTTCGCCAGAGGCCCACAATTAGTGAATCGTGTGGTAGACGTTGGGCCGACTTTCGCCATCAAAGTTGCCTGCCTCCGGTCTTGCCGGACCATGATTACGCACATGATCAAAGATCTGAACGCTACGCTGGCCGAACGCAAACTGCGAGTGCCAGCGTTATCCGGCACCGACAACGCCGCTATCGATGAGTTTACGAAAGTGGCGCTGGAAACCCGCGATCACGCCGCCGGGCAGAAATACGGTCTCGCCTATGCCGAGGCCTTTCACTACATCGGACCCGACCGGTCCATGGAGGAGTACTTGGCACGCCAAGCCGTGCCTCTGTAGGCTGCGTCGGAAGCTGGGTGGCTCATTTGGCGCTTGTTTGCAGGTCGGCAACGGTGGAGGTGTAAGAATCAGTTAAGTCCCGAAGAACGAGGTCCCGGCCGTGAAGATCAGCCCCGGTGGCTCCATTGAGGTCTTGATCGTCCAGGGGAATAACCGACAGGGTCTGGCGGTCGCTCGTTCCCTTGCCCGTCATGGTGTGCGGTTCGCACTCGCCAGCGATCAAGCCGACGGCCCCGCTTCCCACTCCCGATTCGTGCGCGATCACCTGCTGTCTCCTTACCCGCTCACGCAGTCGGAGGCCTATGCAGGATATCTTTCGGAGGTCATTCAGAAGCTGGACATACGGTTGGTGATCCCCGCCGGGGACCAGGCTTTGCTGTTCTTAAACACTTTCCGCTCCCGCCTGCCCGACCAGGCCAGGCTGGCTATGGCAAGCTCGCAGGCGGTTGAACGAGTGATCGACAAAAGGCTCAACCTTGAGCTCGCCACTCAGCTGGGCATTCCTTGCCCCAGGCAGTTTGAACTGCAGCACCCGGGTCAAATTCCCGAGATGATCCAGGTGCTGGGCCTGCCGGTCGTCTTGAAACCTCCCAGCGTCCCCAATCATCCCGACCGACCAGGGTTCAACTTTAAAGTGCTTTATGCGCATACGGAGCAGCAACTCCGCAGCTATGTCCAGGAACATTGCAGCTTTGGTCACTATCCGCTTTTCCAGGAGTGTGCCGTGGGAGAGGTCCACTGCCTCTGCTGTTTTGCGGTCCAGGGGGAGCTGATTGCGGTCCACGCCTACCAACCGCTCCGCCGCAAAGCAGGCTTAGGCATTTTACGGAGAATTGTCACCCCACGCCCGGACCTGGTGCAACACACCCGCGACCTGCTGCGCGGGCTGGACTGGGAAGGCATCGCACATGTCGCGTTTTACGTAAGTCACGATGGCCAAAAAAAATGGTACATGGAGACCAACGGACGCTTCTGGGCCTCCACGGAGGGTTCGGTGCAAGCCGGTTGGGATTTTCCCTATTGGGTTTACCGATATTTTCTCCATGGTGAAAGACCGGTTCCTGGAGAAATCAGAATCGGAAGTCAGACTTGCTGGCGAGGCGGTGACCTTATGGCGCTGCTGGAGTACTACCGGGGTGGTGAACCCCCAGATGCTGGAACGGACCCGGGAAAGGTCCGCGCCACCTGGCAATACCTCTCCGGCTTCTCTCCGCGGGTCCATTCCGACCTTGCGCGCTGGAATGATCCCATGCCCGAAGTTATGGAACACTGGCAAATTGCCAACCGGTCGTGGCGATTTGTGAAATCAAGGTTGACAAAAGTAATCAAGAGTCCCCGTGAAACCTTGCACGTGTAAACCTGGAATAAGGGCCAACAGAAATGAATTGGCATCCCAAACGCATTTTCAGCACAGGTCGCCAATTCGGCCAGCCTTCTCCAGGATTTCGGGCGCCCAGCCCATCTCATCGAACCACCGCCCGCCAATCCTGCGGTTGATGGGAAAGGCCTGGTTGGCAACCCCGGAAAAGAAAATCATTTGGTTGCGGCTCAGAATCTCGTCCCCAAACTCGGCCAGGGCGCGCTTTCTTTCCCCGGCGTCCTCCAGGCAATCGGCCTCGTGTACACATGGAATCAAGGCGAGCGCGTCATCAATCTTGCTGTTGTAATTTTTCACGACCCCGTGGGGCAAAGCATGCATCTCTGCCTTGGCCTCCATCAGGCGCCGGACCGCCTTGAAGCCTACGTACACTAAGTCTTCGCGCCGCAGCCACTTGGTCTCGTAGTTGATCCGATTGATGAGGGACGCGCGTTCCATGCTCCGCCGGTGTTCCTCCGCCGTACGGCTGAAAAGCCGGTAACCGTTTTGCTCGGGATACTCGAAAAAATTCGAAGCGGGATCGAGAAATGGAATCATGGGACAAAGCATCGGGTTCACGCCTTTTCCCTTGAACAGCTTCACCAGCCGCGTGCAATATTCAACTGTGTGCATGACGGATTTCTCATCCTGCTCGGGCATGCCGATGAAGTACCAAACGTCTATGTTGCGGATGCCGAGTTCCAGCGCCCTGACCAGCCAGCGTTCCAATTCTTCGTTCGTGTAAGTCCCTCGGCCGGACAGCTTCGAGATCCTGATGTCGTGGCTTTCGGGCGAAAGTGTAATCGTGGTGTTCTTATTGGCTTCCGCCATTCGCCTGAGGATCGGCTCCGGGGTCAAAAAGAATTGTTCGTAGCTGATGGACTTGAGCTTGGTTTGGGCGACCAGATCGAGGAAGCCGTCTATCCCCGACCGGGGCTCATTGTAGGAACCTACTGCGTAGAAATGGAACTTATCGCAGCCCGCTACGTTCTGCACCGAATTGAATTCGAAGGCCAGCTCTTCCTTGCTCTTCCGCAGGATAGAGGGTTTGGTCTCAAATACTCTCTTGAACGCGTCTCTCGAACCGCCGCACCACCCGCAGTGGTAGGCGCAACCCGCATTCTGGGTCGAGAGGAACTCGAGAATCGGCATGCTCTGCGAGACTTGGTCATGGCACATATCGGTCCAGTCAATTCCGATTCCGTAGCTGGCCGGCTTATGCTCGTACTGATTTTGGCGCACGCCACCACTGCATTTCCACAGTAGGTTGGGTATGTGGGAGAGATCCTCATTCCCTTTTTTAAGCGCAACCAACAACTCGTCCATAGGTTTCAGGGTGTCGTACCCCTTCATCACCATGTCCACGAAGGGATAGCGTACTAACTCTTCGGCGTAGTAGGTGGAAGAGATTCCTCCAAAGATCGTCAAGATATTCGAGCGTAGCGATTTGACCATCTTGGCCAATTCCAGGCTGCCTTGCACGTGTACCATCCAGTGCAGATCAATTCCCAGCAGACGCACGTCGAGGGCCTCAATCAGGGCGGTGACATCAATCGCCGGATACCGCAGCAGCACCGTGCTGAGATTGATGATCTTGACCGAGTGACCCATGGCGGTCAGGTGCCGATGCAGCATTTTGAAGCCGATGGGGAAGTATTCGTACAGAGGCGTAATCGGCACATCTCCCGAGGTGCCAAGAAAGGGGAAATAGATGTCGCGACGGTTGCGAAAATCAAAAAACGCCGGAGCGTGCAAGAGCAGGAGATCCGCGGAAAGCGTAGGCAGGCCAGACGGATGCAACGCCACCGGTTCCGGAGATGTGCGGGATTCGTGGGCACGGAGGGAACTGGGGTCGTTGGTCATGACCTCACATCCTACGTTGGAAGATCATTCACGCAGATCGCCGAATCCGGCAGGCCACCGGGATTTCCATTGCCCTGGGGAAGAAAGCTGACTGTCTATACGCGGACGTAGTTTACATCGCCATAGAGATCCAAGGATAGCTGGAAAAACACAAGGCTTGGTGGAATCGTACATCCTGACATTTGCCTCACGAAGCGGCGTGATACAGCGTGTTTCGAGCAGTTGGCGGGGCCAACAGCAAGTTCAGGAAATAGCACAAGGTGGCAAGAGAGAGTTGGTAGCGCTAACGGGAATCGAACCCGTGTTTGAAGATTGAGAATCTTCCGTCCTAACCCCTAGACGATAGCGCCGCCGGAGAGCAGTCATTATAACAAAGCAAACAGGCCCTTCCGACCGGCGTGGCGAGCCCGCTTCTGTCCGGGCCTGTGGGCGGACGGGGCACCCGGACGCTACGCTGTCGCCCGTACCGCACGTCACCTTACCTCTTGACAGCCTTCCCTCCCGGAGCTAAATTCCATTTAGCGAATAAAAAGCGAAACTCCAATTCGCAGCCTCGGCCAGCCGCCTCGGCGTTCCCTGAAATTTGAGGTCCTTATGGCTTCCCCACTCTGTTCCGCTCCAGCGGGCGGTGGCGTTGTTCCCAGGAAGGAGCCGGCGCAGGTTTTACGACACCTGGCGGCATTGCCCAAGCTGGCAGGCGTGACTGCGGCCTCGCGGCTGGAGGCGCGGCCTACACCCGAGATGGTCTCCAGTGGAATTCGCGAGATCGATGAGCTTGCCGGTGGGCTACCGCGGGGATGTCTGAGCGAGATTTGTGGACCAGCCTCTTCCGGACGCACCAGCGTGTTGCTGGCTGCTCTGGCGGCAGCTACCCGGCGCCAGGAAGCCTGCGCCCTGGTGGACACCACGGACGCGTTCGATGCGCTCTCGGCCGCGGCTGCGGGGGTTGAGTTGGGAAGATTGCTTTGGATTCGCTGCGACACCAGACCTCGGACCTCGCCCCCAAAGTCCGACGTCCGGCGTCCGACGTCCGAGGTCCGGATTGAGCAGGCATTGCGAGTGACCGACCTGCTCCTGCAAAGCGGGGGCTTTGGCCTGGTGGCCATTGATCTTGGGGATGTGCCGGACGCGGCGACGCGGCGGATTCCGCTGGCTTCCTGGTTTCGCTTTCAGCGTACCGTCGAACCCACTGTCACGGTGCTTTTGGTGGTGGCCCAGGCGCCCTGCGCTCCCACTTGCGCTTCTCTGCTGATCAGGCTGCAGGCGGGGGAAAAGCTTTCAGCTATCAGCTCTCAGCTTTCAGCCAAAGAAGAAGTTTTGCCGGCCCACGCACAACTTCTGGATGGATTGCGCGTTGAAGGAGAGCTGTTGCGTTCGCGCCTGCAGCGCAAACCGGCGCAAAGCATCACTACGGCCTTCGCCACCAAGGCGGTGCAGATTGCATAGACGGCAGTGCTTTCGATGCGAGGGCGAGACGCCCTCGCGACAGCCGGCGGGACGCCGGCGCTACGAATTCCTGATGACCGACGACTGATGACTGACGACCAAAATGACTGCCTTTGCCTGCATCTACGTTCCTGACTTTCCGGTCGAAGCCCTGCTGCGCGCCGAGCCCAACTTGCGTTCACAAGCTTTGGCCGTGCTTGAAGGCAAAGCGCCGCTGCAAACGATTTCTGCTTCGAATGAAAAGGCGCGCCACTCTGGAGTTTCGCCGGGAATGACGAAACTTCAGGTGGAAGCCTGCTCCGATCTTGTGCTGCGCCCACGATCTTCATTACAGGAGGCTGCCGCCCACGCTGCCTTGCTCGACTGCGCCCAGTCATTTTCGCCGCGAGTGGAGGATGCGGGTTGTGACACTGTGCTTCTCGATCTTGCCGGCCTGGAACCGCTTTTCGGTCCGCTGCCAAAAATCGCGCGGGATGTAGCGCGCCGTGCTTCCGATCTTGGCCTCGAAGCCAACGTTGCCGTGGCTTCCAATCCGGACACGGCCGTGCTCGCGGCTCTCGGCTTTTCCGGTGTGATCGTGATTCCTGAAGGAAGGGAGGCCGAGCAGTTGGGCAATCTTCCCCTGGAAGTGTTGTTTACCGGAGGACACGATCTCCAAACCCTGGACGTACTTGAGCGCTGGGGCATCCGAAATCTTCGCGCCCTGGCCGCGTTGCCCGAAGTCGCGCTGAGCGAGCGTTTGGGTCAGGCCGGCATTCGCCTGCAACAATTGGCACGTGGCTGCAGTTCCCGCTCGCTGGTTCCAGTCGAGCCGCCGCTGGTTTTCGAAGAGGCGATCGAGCTGGAATATCCACTCGTGCTGCTGGAACCGCTGGCGTTTTTGCTGGGCCGGTTGCTGGATCAGCTATGCGCCCGCCTGGGAGCTCGGGCTTTAGCCACCCAGGAAATAAATCTGGCCCTGACATTGGACCACGTAGGGACGGGCGCCCCCGCCCGTCCTGGTCGAGCTCAAGCTCGACAAAGTTTTCAGCGCAGCCTGCGCCTGCCTGTTCCCCTGCTGGACGCCAAGGTTTTCCTCAAACTGCTGCAACTTGATTTGAATGCGCACCCACCCGGCGCTCCCATCGTGGGGATCCATTTATCGGCGGGGCCGGTGCGGCCGCGGGCGGCGCAGAGCGGTTTGTTCCTGCCGCCTTCTCCAGAGCCGGAAAAACTCGAACTCACGTTGGCGAGGATTGCGGGAATTGTTGGTCAAAATAAAGTGGGATCATTGCAACTGCTGGACACACACCGTCCGGAAGCATTCCGAATGCAGCATTTTGCCCCGGACCAGAGGCAGGAGCAGGCAGCCCGCGGGCCCAAGGCCTCGCGGAAGAACAAATCCGAGGACTCTCAAGAACAAAACGAAGCCGCAGTCACCGCCATGCGCATCTTCCGTCCTCCCTTGCGCGCCACCGTGACCCTGCAGGAAGGCAGGCCGGCGCATATCGCTTGTCCCAGGCGCAGGGAGATCTGTGGGGAAATTCTCTGGGCCGCCGGACCCTGGCGCACCTCGGGAGACTGGTGGGAGCAGGAAGGATGGGCCCGCGACGAGTGGGACATCGCGTTACAGGAAGCCAGCGGCATCACGCTCTATCGCCTGGTCCAGGATTTGCTCAACGGGCAGTGGCAGATTGAGGGATGCTATGACTGAGAACCCGGACTTTGGACCTCGGACCCTGGACTTAAAGATTTGCGCTCGACCGTCTGACTCCGAGGTCTGATGTCCGAGGTCTGGCTTAAAGTCCCTTGAAATAACCCTACCCCTAAACATCGGGGCAAAACTACATGGTCTATAAGGTCTTCCCTGTATTTTCCGGTCCATTATCTGTGCATAACCTGTTCAAACTGTGTTATTTCCAGGCTATTTCGTGATTACGCCACAGGCAATGCGGTCGCCTGCGTTTCCGGCTGGGTCGGACTTCATGTCGTCCGCCTTGGCATGGATCACCAGCGCCGTGCCGCCGTTGCTGAACAGGGAGTGGTCGTCGTCGGCCAGAGTTACGTCCTTGTTCACCACTTTGAACTTGGCTTTGCCCTTGGCGTTTACGGTGAAGTTATTCATGTCCCCAGCGTGGTGGCCTTCGGGATTCTCCAGACCGTGCTTCTTTCCCTCGGGATTAAAGTGCGGGCCGGCCGACTTGAAGTCCGGCGCGTCGCACTGCGCTTTATGGTGGAAATGCAACGCGTGCACCCCGGGCGGAAGGTCGTGCAGGTTGAGCTGCATGGACACGCCCGACGATGCTCCCTTGCTCCATAGCACCGCCGTTCCCACGCTCTTGCCCTGCGCGTTTTTCAGTTCGACCGTTGTCTTGGCCGCTGCTGCGATTGACAGGGCAACGAACGAAAACAATCCGATGGCAAGTAAAAATGGCTTGGCGCTTTTCATGGCCCGGCAATTATAACGCTACAAGTCGCCTGTACACCTGCGTAGTAACTCAATTCTAAATCTACCGGCGTCATCCTGAACGGCCTTCAGGCCGTGAAGGATCTGGCGCGCAGCGGCACAATTCCCACCAACGCATATCTGCTACACACCAGATACTTCGCGAGCTCAGCATGACGCTGCCGCCGAAGGAGGCTGCGTGTCGCTACCGCATCGACACATAAAAGGCGTTGTTCCCTGACCGCAAGTCCTTGCCGTAGGAAAAAACCACTCCAACTCCGAACACGCGCACCGTTGCCTGCGCCCCCAGGTCCCACAACCATTTCTGCGAACCCAATCCTGAGGAGGCATCGGTAATTTTGCCGGTGTCCAGAAACGGCCCCAGCTTCACGGTAAAGATTCCGTTGCGATACACGTTCTTGTCCGCTTGCCAATTGGACAGGAAATAATTCCGCCCCAGCGGAGCACTGCCCTTCCTGCCATCGCGGGTCCCGATATGCCCGCGCATCTCCAGGTCGTTGTCGCGCTCGAGGCCGAGCATGAAGAGTTCGTCGAACGGAGGCTCTCCAAACGTCTTGCCCGCCCTGACTCGGTGCTGTATTTCATAGTCGTCGCCCTGCGATTGCGGGAACCAGTGAAACCGCAATGAGCCTTGCATCTTCTCAAAAGAGTCGGAGGGCTGAGACCAGATGCGCCCCAGCTGCGAGGACACGCTACCATCGAGGGTCAATCGGCGTTCCGGCAATCGCCAGAGCTCGGCGTCTAATTGCGTGATTTGCTTGAGCTGGTATCCCTTGGTCAGCAAGCTCGGCGTCAGCACCGTTCCCGGAACCACGCTGCGGAAGTCGCGATGCGAAATTTCAGCCCCCGCAGACCACTGCCAGCGCCCGCTTTCAAAAGCAGCGAAGTCCACTCCCACTGCTTCTCGACGCATGTTCAAACTTCCCAACACCGGTGCCGGACCCTGGAACGAATTCCTGATGTCCCAGTTTTCACTGCGCAAGTCGGCCGTCAGTCCATAACGGAATTTTGGATTGGCCTGGAATGGACTTGAAAGCCGCGCCCCCAGCCGGCGCTTCTCCGCATCCCAGCGATACATCGAAACAAAATTGATGGCCTGCTGGCGCAGGCTGTAAATCTCCGGAGTAATGCTTTGAAAGGGCAGGCCTCGAAACAGCAGAAACAGTTTTTCCAGCGTGCCCTGGCCCCATCCATCACGCTCGCGGTTGCGGAAAAGAACGTCGAACTTGCCGTCATCGCGGGCCTGTAGATCAAACTGGCAGCGGGGAAATATTCCCAATCCATCGACCCGGACTTCGGTAGTCAGGAGATCGGGTAGGCGCAAGACGCTGGCTGGCGCGAAGGCCATGGCGCGATCGAGCAATGCGGCATTTACTCGGGGCGTAGGCTGGCTTCGTACCTCGACAATTTGTGGCTTGCCCACCCGGTTCCAATACTTCAGAGCAGCCGCGATATTTCCCTGCAGAAAATAGACGGTGCCCAGAAAATCGTTGCCATAGGAATCAGTGGGATCAAGGCGCAAGGCCCGCCGCAGGTGACGCGCCGCCACGGGATAGCGCTTCTGCTTGAATGCCACTCCCGCAAGTTCCAGAGGGAACCGCTTGTCGCGGGGCTGGAGGCGTGCTCCTGCCACGAACGCCCGCCGCGCATCGTTCCAACGTTCCAGTTGGGCCAATGCGATCCCGTAATAGAAATCGAGTTCGGCCGAAGCCTGATGTGCCGATTCGGCGAGGGTGACCACTTCCTGCCAGCGCTGCTGGGCAGACAACTGCCGAGCGCGCTCGACCAGAGGGCCGTCTGAGGTTTGGGCGACCACAGTGACCGACAAGCTGAAAAAGAACAGCAAAGCAACGGTTAGGATCAGCGAGATTGACTTTGAGGCAGAGCCAGGAGCGTCCATTTTCCAGTTGCGCTCCATTCCTGTTCGAAGCTAGGCCGGTCCTGCTGCAGAAGCTTGCGCCGAGCTGGATCGTTGACCATCACCAACTCCGGTCCCAGACCAGTTACGACGACGTAATGCAAAGCGCCGCCGCCCGCAGGTTTCAGGGCAACGATTAAGGGGCGTCCCCTGGCCAGATGCTGTTGCAGGTCTTCCCACTCTCCGCGAATTGTAAATGTGCGGAACCCCTGCTCCTGGAAGTAGCGCTCCATGTCGGAGGCGTAGATGCCATGGGCCTTTGACGAATACAACGTGTGCTGGATCCGGGTTGCGTCGGAAACGCCGTTCGGAAGCCGGCCCCGCTGGGCCAGCCAGTATTGCATCACCATGGCAATGCTGGCCGCGCCGCAGCCATCTTTTACCTGCTTTACGAAAGGGACATCCAGCCAGACGCCGGGACGGTCCGCGGCCAGCAGCATGCCGCAGACCGCGAGCAGCAGGAGTGCGGTCCTGACCATCCGATTAGACATCCTGGAAGACCTATCGGACTGCAACAATGATCAGAATCAGCACGGCCACAGCCACCAGAATGATGATGAGGTCGCGATCGCTAAGCGTGCCGGCAGCGAAATCAGCCTGCGCCTTTTGCGTTCGTTGCGCCAGTTGCGCCAGCTCAGCGTCGTCCAGCGTGGAAACGGCGTTCTTCACCTGCTCTGGGTTCAAGTGCGCGGAGCGCAATGCTTTTTCGGCCTTCTCGGACGAGAAAAATTGTCTGACCTGTTCCACATTCTGCTGCCGCAGGTTAGAAGCCTGCACCGTCGCCCGCTGCAGGTCCGCAGGGCTCACTACATGTGCGGCCCCTTCTGCCACCAGGTTCTGGGGAAGGGCGAAAACCGCGGCCAGGACAAAAGCCGTTGCTATCTGGGATAGCTTTTTCGTTTTGAAATGCATGTCTTGCGACCTCCGCTGGAATTCTTGGTGTGACCCGACTACGCGGGACGACACTAGCCCCGCTTACGTCGAGCACTTCTCGCGTGCCTGTAAAAATACTACACGCACAGGCTCTGATGCGGTGCCCCTTCAGCAGGTTTGTCGGCAAGGTAACAAGATCAATAAACAAGGTGAGCGATCACAGGGGAGCTGTGGCGCCTACAAGTTTTCCACCGCTTTCTGCAACTCGGCAGCAATCCACTCCGCTGCACTGTCCTCCGGGAACCGCACAGGCGCGCCGATTTTCACTCGTATTTTCCCTGGCGGCGCGAACTTCTTCCCGGCCTTCTTCAATTCAAAGAGTCCGTCAATCCGCATGGGCACGACCGGTATCGCCAGATTGTTTGCCAGGAGTCCCACCCCCGCGCGGAATGGATGGATCTTGCCGTCCGTGGTGTGGTGCCCTTCAGGAAAAACCAGAATGCTGTAACCGCGATCGACAGACTCTCCAGCGAAGGCGAAGCTCTCGCGAAATCCGGCTTCACGCGGCAGGGGAAACAGGTTGAGCAGTGAAACTCCCAGGACCCACTGCACCCGGCCGTAGACTTTGCCCGGCAGACTTCGGCCGCTGGGCGGAGTACGCAGCGCCTCCAGCGCCTCTCCTCCTGCAGCCGTGGCCAGTCGATGCCGGAAGCGGGCGGGAAGCGCGGTCTGCACAAAACCAACATCCACGTCGTCGATGTGGTTGCACACAACCAATACCGGTCCGCGAAGCCCGCGCAGATTTTCCCGCCCGGTAATGCGCGGCCAGCCCAACAGAAACACGGCAGGACGCAAGAGCAGATAATGAATGATCAGCCGTACCCAGGTCGTCGGCCAACACTGCACCCATGCCGGATAATGATAGGGCGCACCTGGCGGAAGCTTGCCCTGCAGCATGCGCTCCAAATCGCCGACTGTCTTGAGCGTGGCGAACTGGGTCTCGCTCAAGTCCACCTGATACCGGTCTTCGAGTGCGCCCAACAATTCCACACGATCAAGCGAGCTCAGATTCAAATCGACTTCCAGGCTCGATTCTTGTCGCAACTCCCCTGCTCCTTTCCCTTTCATTCGAGCCATTAATTCGGCCAACGGACTCAATCCGGTCTGCGCAACCGGCGTCGCCTCCGATCGCGCCTGCACAACTTTCAGGATCGCGCTGGTTCGCGGCTTCTGCGTGGAGGTGCGCGGGAAGTCATCCTCCGGCCACAGAAACCAGTTGCGCATGCGCTGATACTCCGCCAGAGTTTCGTTGGCACGCCTTACCGCCGGTTCAGGATCAACCGAGCTATCGCGCAGGATCAGCACCGCGCACGGCTCCGCATTCCCGTTTCGCGGCAGAGCGATCACCACGCAATCTTTCACTTCGGGCTGGCGGCGCAGTGCGGACTCGAGATCTTCGGGATAAATATTCATCCCTGCCGCAGTAACGATCACATCTTTCTTGCGGCCCTTGAAATACAGATTGCCTTCGGCATCGAGCGCACCGATGTCGCCGGTGCTGTACCACCCTTGTTCCGCCGTCATCGGCTGCAATTCTTGCCCGGTCCAGTATCCGGCGGCCACGCCGCTGCCCCGGACCAGGATTTCGCCGTCCGGAGCCAGTTTGACCTCGCGCCCTGCGAGAACTTTTCCGATGGATCCTTTTCCCAGGCGAAAGGGATGATTCACGCTGACGATGGACGTGGTCTCGGTGAGTCCATAGCCCTGGATGGCGGCGTATCCCAGACGTCCCCAGAACTCTTCGGTCACGCGGTCGAGCGCCGCTCCGCCAGAGATGAATGCCCAGAACTTCCATCCGAACTGGCGGTGGACGCGCCGGAAGATCCACCAGCGATGGAGGAAATGCTTTCCTTCCGCCGCCTCAACCCGCCGTTGGAAATCTTCCAGCCTGCCGGCCTCCGCCAGGTCGCGCTCAACCTTTTCTTTCAGCGATTGCAGCATGCGCGGCACCGCCACCAGCACCGACACACGCTCGCGCAGTATGGTGCGAATCACTTCGCCGGGATTGAGCGCATCCTGAAAAATCACCGTGGCCCCGAGGAGTTGAGGCAGAAATATTCCCAGGAATTGACCAAACACGTGACTCAAAGGCAGCAGGTTCAGGAAGCGGACGGGATGGACCCAGCGTTCGTACTTCAGATATCTCTGTATTTCACTTTCGAGGGGAGCGATGTTGCCGAGCACATTCCCGTGGGTGATGACCACACCTTTAGGTTCGGCCGTAGTCCCGGAAGTAAAAACGATTTCCAGCACATCCGCAGGCCCAATCGACGTCGCTCCATACGGTGTAGCAGCGTGGCGGGACAATGCTTCCCGCAAATCTTCGAGAATCAAAGCTGGAAATGAAGGCAGGACGTGCTCGCGCGAACACACCAGCAACCTTCCGTCCACCTGCTGATAAACGCGCTGGGTGAAGTCGGCAGCGCCAGCCTCATCGATGGGAACAACGATCACACCACGCAGCGCGCACCCAAAAAAGGCAGTTACCCACTCAGCCGAGTTCGGCCCCCACAGCAGGACGCGCTCACCTTTACCGATTCCACGTTCTTCCAACTCGCGGGCAAAGCGGAAGGCCGATTCCGCCACCTGCTGATAGCTCCACCGCACAGTGCGGTATCCGTGATGCTGAACGTAAGCGCACTCCCGTCCTCGTTGTAGAAAGCTGTTCAGGTATTCGACAACGGAGCGACGATCCATGTTCAGGATGGTATCGCTTCGGCGGCCGAACAGCGCTGTCTTCCTGAGCGAATGCAACCCGGTGGCATCGTAGCCATAGGGATCCTTCGACTCCGCTCAGGATGACAGAGGGATATTTCGATTACGCTGACATGCGGCGCGCATTTTTCGGACAGAAGTTCGACAACAGATTCAGAAACTCTGCCAGAAACGGCGCCGTGGGCTGATTGCGCAGTGTCACCG
>JBARIF010000475.1:0-14272 GCA_049799615.1 Terriglobales bacterium | reverse complement strand
TTGCCCGGCTGGGCGGGTGGGGGCACCCGCCCCTACGTGGTCTCAACCAGAACGGCTTCATTGATCAGCCCGGGTTTCCCACGAAGGCCGCTACCACCGCCATGACCGAACGCTATCTGCTGGGCCGGACGAGCGGTATAATGCGCCCGTCGCAGATCGCAAGACTTCAATCTCCAAGGCCGACGGTCACCTTGCCACTGATAGCGTCCGCGCTCCTCCGCTGCCGGCAAAGTCTGAACCTCCTGGCGCGAAAGCGCACGCTTACGGTGATCCTGGTGGGCGTGCTTACGCTCGCGATCCGTGCATGTCTCCTGCCTCTTCTGCCCATACCCACGCCGCATTTTCAGGATGAGTTCAGCTATCTGCTGGCAGCGGATACTTTCGCCTCCGGCCGCCTGACCAATCCTCCCCACCCCATGTGGGTGCATTTCGAAAGCGAACACATCCTGCAGCAGCCGACTTACATGTCGATGTATCCGCCCGCCCAAGGTCTGGTCCTGGCTGCTGGTCAGGTCATGGCCGGCATCCCCTGGCTCGGAGTCTGGTTAAGCGTGGGTGCGATGTGCGCCGCGGTCACCTGGATGCTGCAGGCATGGTTCCCTCCGGGGTGGGCATTGTTCGGAGGGCTGCTATGCCTGATGGGACAGGGCATCTCCAGCTATTGGATGAACTCATATTGGGGTGGCGCAGTGGCTGCGACCGGAGGAGCCCTGGTGCTGGGCGCCTTCCCGCGCATCCTTCGACAGGAAAGAACTCGCCATGCTCTGATCATGGGATTCGGCGTGGCCATACTGGCGAATAGCCGACCCTTTGAAGGTCTTCTGTTCAGTCTTCCGGTGGGATTTTCACTAGCGCTCTGGACGTGGAGGCGCCGAACAACGCGAGACACTTTGACGCGGATTGCACTGCCCCTGGTTCTCGTTCTTGGCGTCGCCGCAGTTGCGACGGGCTACTACAACTGGCGCCTCACCGGCAACACTTTGGAGATGCCAGAATTGCTGAATCGCCGAACGTACGCGATGGCGCCGCTGTTTCTCGGCCAACAACTGCGTCCGGCGCCGCAGTACCGCAACGCCGAGATGCAGAAATTTTATGCGGACTGGGAAGTCTCAAGGTATCTGAAAACTCGTACCCTTCGAGGATTGGCAGGAGAAGAATGGGCCAAGCTGGCCACGCTTTGGTGGTTTTTTCTTGGTCCTGTAATGCCACTGGCGCTGCTCGCCTTGCCTCGCATTGTTCGCGATCGTCGCATGAGGCTTCTTCTAATCACCGCCATCGTTACCATCGCTGGCTTAGCGCTTGAGGCCTGGCACCAGCCTCATTATTTTTCTCCCCTGACCTGCGTCGTTTACGCCGTCGTGGTCCAAGGGCTGCGCCACCTTCGCCAGTGGCGGCGAACCGCTACTAACCTCGGACGAACACTCATTCCCATCATTGGCATTGCGTGTCTTGCCGCATGTCTCTCCAGTATCCGTACCGAATATCTCAGAGTGCCACGGAATCCCGATACTTATCCCTGGCACTGGCAACGTGCCGAAATCCTACACCACCTCGAGCATGCAGGCGGCCAGCATCTCGTCATCGTTCGCTACGGCTCCCGCCACGACCCGATTCACGAATGGGTCTACAACCAGGCCAATATCGATGCTGCTAACGTCGTCTGGGCACAAGATATGGCGGACCAGAATCAGGAATTAATAAGGTATTTTGACCGGCGGCGAGTGTGGTTGCTCGAACCAAGTGAATCGGGAATGGCGAGAGTGTCGACTTATCACTAAAACAACCAGCAGTAAGGTCAGGGCAGACAAACCCTGGCGGCGAATCACAGGCTAACTGGCAACGATTGGTGACGTGTCAAGTTCGGGCCTTGGCTGCGGTAAAGCGGCTGCAGCGGACATCGCATACAGGACGATAGCCAAGATCCCCACAATTGAAGTCCCTCCCAGCATGACCGAATTTTCCAGAATTCCCCCCACTACTGCGCCAAATAAATTAACTCCGAGCACTTCGGCCGTGTGGCCAACAGTTTTTAGGCTACTGGAGAATATGGTGCCGGAAAAGAAAACCGGGAGAGCAACCCACCCGCCGCCGAGAACAATCTTCATCGCCAGGTTCCCGCCACCCAGACGCGAGTACGGAAACCAGAAGTCAGCGACGAGAAGGCAAACGAGCACACCATAGCTCAAGCCCCTGTGAATGTTAAACCGGGCTGCTACGGCGTTTGAGACCAGAGCCATCAGCAGGAATGCGGAGACCACGACCGCATTTACTATCCATGTGCTACCGAACAATAACGACATTTGGGTAACAGCCTTGGTCTCCAGGAGCAGAAAGCCCGCGCCTAGGAAGAAAAAATGATAAGAGAAAATCCTTGGACTCAGACCTAAGAGGCCCAATCTTCGAAGAAGAACCCAGGAGGCGAGCAGAAATAATGCGCTAACCACCAGGATCGAACTCGGGATCGAGCGATTCCTCAGATATAAAAACGGCCAGTGATCCGTCGCCAGAATCACCGACTTTCTTAACTGAAGCTCCTGATCCAAGCGGGGGAGGTCTGGGACAATCGTCATTCTTGCGTTGCCCTCCACCAGCACGACTCCGTTTACCCAATAGCGAGTGAAATAGGCCGCTGGGGGAACGTCGAAGGCTTTTGCCATGGACGCGTACAGGCGATCGGTAGCAAAGTTGCGGCCGGTGGCGAAAGAAAGCACGAGAGTACCGTGAGGAGACAGAACGTTCTTCGCCTCGCTGAAGCTTTCGACTGTGTAGACATAGTTGTCGAGCCGCAAGGAAGAGAATCCACTCAGTAGCGTTGTGGAATCCAGAAACGCAAAAACCACCAAATCGTACTTGTCTCGGGTCTTCTTGAGGAACACCCGGGCGTCGTCCACGTGCGCGGTGACTCTCGCCGAGCTGTATGGATGTTCCGGATGAAATTGGCGTCCCAAACGCAAGATCACAGGATCAAGCTCCACAGCGTCGATATGCTGCGCCCCATGGCGCAGAGCGGCGGCCACATCATTTCCCGTGCCAGCCCCCAAGATCAGTACATTGTTAGGGTGCGGAACCAAACGATAAGGGAGTTCGTAGTAAGGGACCAACGATCTGTACGGCTCAAAATTGGGATATCGCTGGAGAAACTGCGGGGAGAGATCAGCCAGGAACTGATACCAGACATGACTAGTGACTACGGAGTACGCACCCCTTTCATTCGAACCGACTGGTGGAGGCAAGGGAACAAAGTCAATTCTGTTGTAAGGCGACCATAGGGTGTTGGCCTGGGGAACTGCAACGCCCGCAATCGTCAGAATGAAGACCGCTATCGGCGTGACTCTGAGAAAAAATGGAACTAGGAGCAAGAATCCGACAAAGAGCCATACCGGAGGCCCGTAATTGAAGAACGCCAACGTCGAAAACAGTATGACACCAGTCAGGCTGCGAGCCAGATTGATCCCTTAACCCTTCAGAGACGGCAGGTGCCGCAGGGGTTCTCCGACAAGTCCGCCAATGACCACGAAGATAGCGACAACCAATGCGCAAAGGCCGAACACCAAGGCCATGAAACGTAGCGCATACAAAACCTGTGCGGCGGTTCCGGCCGGGCCTTGTGACAAATCGTAGGTCCAGGAGATATCCGTAGCGGGAAGGCGTAAATAGGCTGCGTACCGGATCACACAGAAGAAGAGCAAGCCCGCAAAGGGAAACGCGGCAGCCAGCTTCTTTCCGGGTTTTCCGTGAATCATGCCAAGGCCGATACCAAGAAAGCTAGCGATTAGAGGTAAGTTCTTGAGGTTCGCGAAGACCCGCACTTCTGTGCTTAAGTAGCGGATAGTGAGAAGTTCAAAGTAAAGTGCAGCAAGGCTGGCTAAGAACAATTTCACGGATTCCCGAAGCGAGTCATTTCCGGATTCAGCCGACGCTTTTGCGGGAACCTCAGTCGATGGCATGACGGCGAATCGGGGCAAGTGAAAAGACGCTTGATATTAGATATTGGCATCTCCAGAAGTCAATTCTCATCCGCCCTTTACCTTGGCAGCGACGTGACCCTTGCGGTTAAGACAGGCCTGCTGGAGAGCTACAATCGTTGCTCCGGTCGCCTTAATGACTAGTTGGTTGCAAACCCGTCGGCTCTGCGTGTTCATCCTCGCTCTCGGCCTGTTCACCATGGCGGTGCGCGGCATGAGCGACCCCGACGTCTGGTGGCACCTGCGCACCGGACAACTGATCGTCGACAACCACCGCGTCTTCCATGCCGATCCCTATTCGTTTACTCGTTTCGGCCAGCCCTGGATAAATCATGAATGGCTTTCCGAAGTCCTGATGTTTGGCATCTATCGGCTGGCGGGATTTGGCGGACTCATAGTGGCCTTTGCTGCCGTCATTGCGGCCACTCTTTTTCTGGTTTTCCTGCGCTCACCGGGACGCCCCTACCTCGCCGCCATCATGACGCTTTGGGGCGCGCTGGCTTCTTCCCCTACCTGGGGAGTTCGTCCGCAGATGCTTTCGCTCCTCCTGGGAAGCATCTTTCTGGTGCTGCTCGAAGGCTCTGAACAACGTCCCAACCTTCTATGGTGGACCGCTCCCTTGATGCTCCTGTGGGTGAATCTGCACGCGGGATACCCCATTGGGCTAGCCTTCATCGCACTCTTTCTAATCGGCGAAGGTTTGGAGACCGGGTTTCGTGCGGAACCATGGCAGAAATCTCTGCCCCGCCTCAAACGGCTGGCTGCCGCATTCGCCCTCTGTGTAGCGTTGGTGGCCGTGAATCCCAATGGCATCAGACTTTACTGGTACCCGTTTCAAACTCTGGGATCCGAAACCATGCACCGCTTCATCCACGAGTGGTTTTCTCCGGACTTCCACGATCCCACCTACCTGCCCCTTCTGCTGGTGCTGCTGGCTCTTATCGCTGGACTTGCCCTCTCATCTCGATGCCCGCGGCCGCGCAATCTGCTGCTGGTCCTGGCCACGATCCCGGCGGCGTTACGCTCGGCGCGGCACGTCCCGATCCTGGTATTGGTCGTCGTCCCCGTTCTATCCGAGTTGGCCCACGGCTGGATGCAGCAGCGGGGAGCCTCACGCTGGTCAAAACCGCACCTCCCGTTGGCGGCTCGAACGCTGGTATTTAATTGGATTGTGCTTCTGACCTTTGCCGGCTTCACGGTGGTCCGGGTCCGCCAGGTAGTAGGCCACCAGGAAGAAACGGAAGCGACACATTTTCCTGCAGCCGCTGCCGCCTTCCTCCAGCAGGAGCATCCTCCCTCTCCGATGATGAACCACTACAACTGGGGCGGATATTTCATCTGGAAGTTGTATCCCCAGTATCGCGTTTTCCTGGACGGCCGCGCCGACGTCTATGGCGACGCTCTCATGACCGAATTCGCCTCCTGCTATTACCTGAAGGGCGATTGGAAAAAATCACTGGAAGCGTGGGGAGTTCGCTCCGTGGTCCTTCCCCCGGACGCTCCGCTGATCACCGCCCTCCGAACCAGTCCGCAATGGCGGCAGATTTATGCCGACTCCCAGGCCGTCATTCTGAGCCGGGGGCCAACAGTCGCCGCGGCCAGGAATCAAGTTAGGTAATCCCCTGCATCAACTTTGGGCTGCAAGACCTTGCACAGTGAACAGTATTATTCCGACTGTATCTCGATAGATTTGCTGGCTCGGCGTCAATCTCCGGTTTGAGGCTTAAAGTGAGGTCAACCATGATCCGTTTTTTGGGCCGGTTGTGGCAGGAAGATGGTCAGGATGTAGCTGAGTACGCGGTTATGCTGGCGGTCATCCTGGCCGTGGTGGTAGGCACTATTCGGATGATCGGATCGAACGCAAATAACGTCTTTTCCTCGGTCTCGAGCTCGATTCAGTAATTCCGGGAGCGATTTTCTTCGATAATTCCCGGTATCGGGCAGAACAAGCAGTGCCGCCCCCCTGGACGTCCGTCGTCCTTCCTGGCCAATATTCCCTCTTAAGTTGCTGTCTTTTACCCTTGCTGGATGCCTAAAATCGCCCTGGTTCGGCTTGGACCCCGCCCGAAGGCTGGGGAAGTTACCGGCGGCACAAGAAATTGTCGCTAAGCACGATGACAGCAGGGTATTATGAGCGTGGGGATTCGGCCCTGTCGCCCTGGCTGCGTGTAAGCTATTGATTCGGAAACAACAACGAAAATGGCGTTTCAGGGCGCGGGGGGCTGTCCCGATCCGCACCAGGACGGGAGTCACTGCCTGTCCGTTTGATCAAGCGTAGGAGGACAACATGATGAGAGCGAAGGCTATAAGTTTGTGGCGCGAAGACTCGGGCCAGGACATCGCGGAGTACGCCGTGATGCTGGCGGTGATTCTGGTGATTGTGGTGGGAACCATTCGGCTGATCGGTTCCAACGCCAACAATGTGTTCTCGTCGGTCGCCAGCTCGGTCCAGTAACAAAGATTTCAGCGCAAGAGCCCGGGCGGACTGCGGTGGGGACCGCTGCGGAGTACCCGACGGTTAGCGTCGGATGCTGCTCGATTTGGCGCGTGTCGGAGAAGCACGGATGGTGGCTGGCATCGTGCCGCGATCCGGTCGGGGAGTTTCAACGCCAATCGGAGAGTGTGCAGTTCGGCGATCCCAGCCATGGGCCGCCGCGTTACGCTGAGGAGAAGTCATGAATCGCACCCGGCTTTTGTTGATTGGGTTTGTCGCCCTTGCCCTGGGCGCAATCGTGAGCTATACCGTCTACCGCACTCTGCAGACCAAATCCGGAGGTGACGCCGCGCCCGGCGTCGAGGTGGTGGTGGCGGCCAATGATATTCCCGTAGGGGCAAAGGTCGCAGAGAGCGATGTGAAGACGGTTCGCTACAGCGCCGCCGATCTGCCCGCCAACGCCTTTCATCTCAAGACCTCCGTCGTGGGCCGGGGCGCAATCCTTCCCATCGCCAAGGGCGAATTCTTTCTGCCCAACAAGCTGGCGGGAGAAAATGCAGGGGCTGGAATGCCGTCCCTGATTCCGCCGGGGATGCGGGCGATCTCGGTGCGGGTGAATGAAGTCATCGGAGTTGCGGGATTTGTGGTGCCGGGAACGCACGTGGATGTTCTGCTCACCGGCAACCCCTCGGGCGCACCCGAGCAGCAGACCACCACAGTGCTGGAGAATGTGGCCGTGATCGCGACCGGCCAGAAGCTGGAGCGCAATACCGCCGGGGAGCCACTGGTGACGCCCGTCATCACTCTGCTGGTGTCTCCCGACGATGCCCAAAAACTCACCCTGGCCACTACCCAGGGCAAGATTCAGCTGGTGCTGCGCAACCCGCTCGACACCAAGCAGCAGGAACTGGCTTCCGTGAACACTGGGTCGTTGTACAAAGGCGTTTCCACCCCCGTGCATGTCGCCGCGCCGCCGCGGCCGCGGTCGATCAAACGCACCACCCCGGTTCCAGTGACCGCCTTGCCGTCAGGCTATTCGGTCGAAGTGATCAAGGGAACCAAGAAGGACGTCACCAAGTTCCAGGAATAGTCCGCACTCCGAGGAAGACGACATGTCGATCTGCTCCCGCAGGTGGGAGAAACACAACGTGAAATTGAACCCGAGCGTGCGATGGGCAATGTCCGTGTTGTTACTGCTCACGGCGTCTATCGCGCTCTCTCAGCAAGCGCAGGCTAGTCCAGCCGCGCCCGAACCCGCCCAGGCTCCAGGTCCCGAGGCCAGCTCACAAGCCCCGCAAGCCGCGGCCCAGGGCGCTGCGCCGTTGCGGGTCATGGTGGGCAAGTCGCTGCTGATCAACACCACCGAGCGGCTCAAACGGGTTTCGGTCACCGATGACGCCATCGCCGACGCCATCGTCGTCACCCCTACCCAGATTCTGGTGCACGGTCGGGCCGCGGGTGAAGTGTCGTTGCTGATCTGGGACGAACTGGAGCGCTCGCGCAGCTTCGACTTGCGCGTGGATGTGGACGTTACCGCCGCCGCCGAGGAAGAAAAGCGGGTCTTCCCCGACGAGCAGATCAACGTCTCGCCGTCGCGCTCCGCCATCGTTCTTTCCGGCCACGTTTCCACCGAAGATGTTTCCAAGCGCGCCGGAATGATCGCCGAGGCCTACTCCAAGAATGTGGTCAATGTGCTCACCTTCGGTCCGGTCGGAGCCCAGGAAGTGCTGCTGGAAGTGAAGTTCGCGGAAGTGGACCGCTCCGTCATCACCCAGTTGGGAATCAATTTGTTCATGCCGGGACTGGGTAACACCATCGCGGCCAGCCAGACCGGGCAGTTTGGCTCGGTGCAGATCAGCCGGCCGCCGGCCACGACCAGCACCACCAATGGCGTGACGACCACTACTGGCGCTACTGCGCCCACCACTACCATCACCGACTTTCTCAATCTTTTCGTGACTCGCACCGACGTCAATATCGGCGCCGTGATCAAGGCCCTGCAACAGAAAAACCTGCTGCAGATTCTGGCCGAGCCTAATCTGATCGCGGTCAACGGCAAGGAAGCCAGCTTTCTGGCCGGAGGAGAATTTCCCTTCCCCATCGTTCAGCCCGGCCAGGGCTTCACCGCGGTCACCATCTCATTCAAGGAATTCGGCGTGGAGTTGAAATTTACCCCGGTGATCATGCCCAATGGGAATATCCATTTGAAAGTGGCGCCGTCGGTCAGCGCGCTGGATTTCGCCAATGCCCTGACCATTTCCGGCTTCACCGTGCCCGCGCTGAGCACGCGCAAGGCAGAAACCGAGTTCGAACTGCAGGACGGGCAAAGCTTTGTTATCGCGGGATTGATCGATAACCGGGTCACCGATCTGTATAACAAGATCCCCGGACTTGGCGATATCCCGATTCTGGGGAATTTCTTTCGCAGCAAGAGCGCGCAGCGCAGTAATTCCGAGCTGATGGTGCTGTGCACGGCGCACCGCATTTCGGCCAGCACACAGACGCCGCCGCTGCCGGTTGTTTCCAAACCGTATATGGAGAAGGACCAGTTCGACGGCCGCAAGCCCTCCAGTGAGAAGAAGTAAATGAATGACCTGGGTAATCTGCACGCTGTGGTTCAGGCACGTAGAATGTTGAAGGGGAAGGAACAGTAGGGGGCCAGAAATACGATGCCCGGACTTTCTGTAGTAGTCATCGCCCAGGATAGCGAGCAGCGTGCCGTGCTGCAGGTGCTGGTGGATGGTACCAGTGTGGCGCGCGTGGTGCACACCTGCACCAGTTATCCAGTTGTGGTCACAGACCCGGTCCTGCGCCGGGTACAGAGCGCTAGCCCCCAGGTCGTGCTGGTGGACGTGCCCACCGACAATTACACGCTGGCCTTGCGGGCAATTGAATTGATCCACCAGGAAGTTCGCGACGCAGTGGTTTTCGCGGTGGGCAGCATGTCCCAGCCCCAGGTCATCGTGAGCGCCATGCGCTCCGGCGCGCGCGAATTCATCGAACGACCTACCACCACCACCGACCTGCTCGAAGCTTTCGTACGGCTGACGGCGGCGCAACGAAAGGTTGATCGCGAAGGGCCGCGGGGAAAAGTCTTTACCGTAGTCAATGCCAAAGGCGGGAGCGGGGCCACCACTACCGCCGTGAACCTGGCCCTGGCGCTGCACTCGGCCCACGGCAATGTCGCGCTGGTGGACATTGCCTCCCTGGGACACGCCGCCCTGCACATGAATCTGAAACCCCAGTTCACCGTGGCGGACGCGATTCGCAACCTGCACCGGCTCGACAGCTCACTGCTCGAAAGCTTCATGACACGCCACAGCGGCGGCCTGCAGTTGCTGGCCGGCGCCAATACGCCGCTGGTCGTGGAACCCGCCACCGCGGAATTCGCCCGCTTGTTCGATTTGCTGGTCGGCCACTTCCGTTACGTTGTGGTCGATGCCTCTTCGCGGGTGGATGCGACCACCCGGCTGGTGTGCAATCTTTCCGAGACCGTGCTGCTGGTGGCCCACGCCGATGTCGCGTCCCTGTGGAGCGCCAACCGGATTCAGCAATATCTGGGCGAGACCGGAGGACGGGAGCGCGTCCGGCTGGTGCTCAACCGCTTCCGCAAGATCGCTGGTTTCAGCGAATCCGACGCCGAGGCTGCGGCCGGAGCCAAGCTGCTGTGGAAGATTCCCAATCAATATTTCGCGGTATCGGGCGCCATCGATCGCGGTGTTCCCGTTATGCAACAGGCCTATAGTGAAATGGGCCGGTCCTTTGCCGGGCTGGCCGCTGCTTTGACCGAAAACGACATCGATGTGAAGCGCAAGGCGTGGTCCTTGTTTAAGACCGTGTAGTGTCCAGGCCGGGCTGAGTCCGGATCGGGTTAGAACGTATGGCGAATTTGCAGACCTTCGAAAGAACCGAGTACCAGCAGGTCAAGGCTGACCTCCACCGCAAGATCCTGGACCGCCTTGACTTGGAAAAGCTGGGGCGCACTCCCAACGACGCCGCGCGCGAGGAAGTTCTGCTGCTGATCCGGAACACGGTGAACAGCGAGGCCGTGCCTCTCAGCTTCGCCGAGCGGGAACGTCTCTCCCGCGAAATTCTGGATGAAATCTTCGGCCTGGGTCCGCTGGAACCCCTGCTCAAGGACCCTACCATCTCCGATATTCTGGTCAACCGCTACAACAAGGTGTACGTGGAACGGGCGGGCAAACTCGAGTCCACCGGCCTGAGCTTCAAGGATGACGCCCACCTGATGCAGATCATCGACCGCATCGTCTCCCGCATCGGACGGCGGGTGGATGAGTCCTCGCCCATGGTGGATGCGCGTCTGGCCGATGGCTCCCGCGTGAACGCCATCATTCCGCCTCTGGCCATCGACGGCCCCTGTCTTTCCATTCGCCGCTTTGGACGCGATCCGGTCACTGCGCGCAACATGATCGAGAACAAAAGCCTGACCGAGCCCATGCTGGAACTGTTGTCAGCCATGGTCAAGGGACGACTGAACTTCCTGATCTCCGGAGGAACCGGCGCCGGCAAAACCACGCTGCTGAACGTCCTCTCCAGCTATATTCCGAATTCCGACCGCATCGTCACGATCGAGGATGCAGCCGAATTGCAGTTGAAGCAGGAGCACGTGGTCCGGCTGGAGACGCGTCCGCCCAACATTGAAGGCAAGGGCGCCGTGCGGCAACGGCAACTGGTCATCAACAGTCTCCGTATGCGTCCCGACCGCATCGTGGTCGGCGAGGTCCGCGGCGAAGAGGCTTTTGACATGCTGCAGGCCATGAACACTGGTCACGAGGGCTCGCTGACCACGGTGCACGCCAACACACCGCGCGACGCGCTGGCCCGTATCGAGAACATGTGCTCCATGGCCAATCTCAACATTCCCGAGCGCGCCATGCGACATCAGATCGCGGCGGCCATTCATGCCGTGGTACAGGTTTCGCGCCTCTCCGACGGCACCCGGAAGGTGATCAATATCTCCGAAGTGACCGGTATGGAAGGCGAAGTGATTTGTATGCAGGAGGTCTTCGTTTTCGATCGCCAGGGAATTGACGAAACCGGGAAAGTGCGCGGGACGTTTCGGGCCAGCGGGATCCGGCCCAAGTTCGCCGACCGGCTGGCCACGGCGGGCTGCCGTCTGCGTCCCGCGTTATTCGAATCTCACATGGAGGTTTAGCGGCCTGGCCGGCCGCATCATTGGGGGTTTGCTGTTGTGGAGTTGCTTTAGGGTGGAGCAGCGCTTCGGGGCTGCAAATAAGTTTGAGCCACCTGGCGGCGTCAGCCGCTGAGGTACGTTTTCGGACTATGTTCATCGTCATTTCCATTGCGGTCTTTATCGTGGTCGCGCTGGCGGTCTTTGTCGCCGCTTCCCTGCTGGACGAGCGCAGCTCCAAAGCCCGTCTGCTGCGCGAGCGGCTCTCTACCGTGCAGAAGGGCGTGGAACGCGAGCCCAACCAGGAACTGGCCCTGCTGCGCGACGAAGTAATGAGCAAGATCCCGGCCCTCGACAACCTGCTGCGCCGGTCTTCCAGCATCTCAAGCTTCCAGACCCTGCTCGAGCAGGCTGACGTAAAGAGCCGCGCCGGCAACGTCCTGCTCCTGTGTCTGCTGAGCGGCGCCGGACTGGGGCTGATTGTTCTGTTGTTCAGCGGTTTTCCGCAATTTGCCTGGCTGGGCCTTCTCATCGGCGCCTTTCTGCCGTACGCGTACGCCAACTACAAAAGGACCAAGCGCTTCGAGAAATTCGAAGAGATTTTTCCCGAGGCCATCGACACCCTGGCCCGGGCGGTGCGCGCCGGTCACGCTTTCACAACCGCCCTGGAACTGATTGCCAGCGAGATTGCCGAGCCCGTAGCCTCCGAATTCCGCAAGCTGTACGAAGAACAGAAATTCGGTCTGCCGGTGCGCGATGCCCTGATCAACCTGACCGAACGCATGCCCCTGGTGGACGTTAAGTTCTTCGTCACCGCGGTAATGCTGCAGCGCGAGACCGGCGGTAATCTTGCGGAAATCCTCGACAACCTGTCCTATGTGATTCGGGAGCGCTTCAAGATCATGCGGCAGGTGCGGGTGCACACTGCCCAGGGGCGGATGACCATGATGCTGCTGATGGGACTGCCGCCCATCATTGTGGTCACCATGCAGGCCATGAACCCCAGTTTTATCCGGCCGCTGTTCGACGATCCGATTGGACATATGCTGATCGTGGTCGGCATCACCTTGCAGACGTTGGGCTACTTCGTGATCCGAAGGATTATTCAGATTCAGGTCTAAAGCATGGCTCTGGCACTGGCAATCCTGTTGTTTCTGACCATCGCCCTGGTCGTGTTTTCGTTCGGGGCCGCGGCCTACGCACCTTTTTCGGTGCTGGGCTCGCGCCTGCGCGCCCTGGGCTGGCAGAAGGCCCAACCCCAGGAAAAACCGGCCTTCAAGGACCGCCTGGAACAGGCGCTCGATCCCCTCAGCAAGGCCCTTCCGCTTTCTCCGAGTGAAGTTTCAAGAACGCGAAAATGGCTGATTCAGGCGGGCTATCGGGAGCCGCGTCACCTGACCATCTACGTCGGCGCACGGGTGCTGCTGGCTCTGGTGGGTATGTTGGGCGTAGTCGCGGTCAAGGGTAATTTCGATCTGCTGATGATGATCGGGGTGGGAGGCTTTGGCTTCTTCATCCCCCGCTTTGTGCTCAAGCGCATGATCCGCAACCGGCAGCGTCGCATTACGCTGGCCCTACCGGACGCCCTGGACCTCACCGTGATTTGCGTCGAAGTCGGCCTGGCGCTGGACCAGGCCCTGATGCGGGTTGGCGAAGATTTGAAGCATGCCCATCCCGACCTGAGCGATGAGTTCCATCTGATCAATCTCGAAATGCGGGCGGGCAAGCCGCGCGCCGAGGCCCTGCGAAATCTGGTCGATCGTACCGGGGTTGATGATGTGCGCGCACTGGTCGCCACCCTGGTACAGACGGACCGCTTCGGCACCAGCGTCAGCCAGGCGCTTCGCATTCACTCCGATTCGCTGCGCACCGAGCGCCGTCAACGGGCCGAGGAGCAGGCCGCAAAAACCACCATCAAGATGATCATTCCCCTGGTCCTGTTTGTTCTTCCCTCCATCATCTTCGTGACGCTGGGTCCGGCCATCATCCAGCTGTTTCGTATCCTGGCGCCAGGGGCACACTGAAAATGCCTCTGCTGCAAGGTCAAGCCCAGGAGTTGTGATGCCGGTACCGGGTCCCACGGGATATGCTCTGAATCGAACGCGCCAGGCCTACCTCGCCCGGCACCTGCGCATTGCTGAGACCCATTGGTCCCGCTTCTGCGGATTGATGTGCACCGATGCCGGCAGCTTCCCCGCTGGACAAGGTTTGTGGATCGTGCCCTCGCGCGGCGTGCACACTTTCGCCATGCGCTTCCCCATTGACGTGGTCTACCTGGATGGCGACAAGGTGGTGGTTCACCTGGAAGAAAATCTGAAACCGTGGCGTCTGGCTGCGGTCCGGCTGAAGGCAGTATCCGTGCTGGAGCTGCCGGGCAGCACTTTGAGTTCTACTCAAACCGCGGTTGGGGACAAGATTGAGATTGCTTTAGGACAGGCAGGCCAAGAGTGAACGACGTACCCACTTTTCTTATCGAATGGGCCTCGCCCTGGGACGAGTTCCGCTCCGCCATCGGGCCGGCGATGGGGAAATCGCCCCGGCGCCTGGCCGGCGAGGCCAACGTTGGCCTGTTTCCGTGGTGGGGGATTCTCCTGTCCTGGGCGTTTGAGCTGCTCCTGCTGGTCGCGGTCATCGTGATACCAGCGAAACTGGCCAGCATGAGGCCCTATGAGCCGCCGCCCAAGCCCAAGTACGACGTCATCTACTATTCCGGCAATGAAC
>JBARIF010000474.1:0-6849 GCA_049799615.1 Terriglobales bacterium | reverse complement strand
CAGCCAAACCGTGACCGTAGCCACACCCACGGTGGCCAGGCGGCGCCGCGAAGCATACAACCAGGTAGAAGCTGGGCGCAGTTTCTGCTTAATCCGCTGACCGAAGGCCTCGGCCTGGGGGGCGCGGTCAACCAGCGCGCTTAGGCCGCGCTGGGCTCGTGGCATGACCCGGACTTTCGGGCGCTCTATTCGAAGATCCATTGTTTGGCGGCGGCGCTCAGTTTCTCCAGGTCTTCTTTGCTGCGGGCCTCGGAGTAAACCCGGACAACCGGTTCCGTACCCGATAACCGGTAGCAAACCCATGAGCCATCCGCGAACAGCAGTTTCAGGCCATCGGTGCGTACGACCTCAGTGATCTTCCGGCCCATGAGGTCGCGGGGCTCTCGCTGCAACTTTCCAGTGAACTTCTCCTTCACCTCTGCCGTCAAGTGGAAGTTCTCGCGCAGGCTGTAAAAGGAACCAACTTCGACAAATAGCTCCTGCAATTGCTGCCCCAGAGATTTGCCGCGCCGCGCTACCATTTCGCAGCACAGCAAGCCGGCCAGCACCCCATCTTTTTCGGGTACGTGGTGGCGGATGGACAGCCCGGCGCTCTCTTCGCCGCCGATAGCGATCTTGTCCTGCTTGATCAGCTCTCCGATGTACTTGAATCCCACCGGGGTCTCATGCAACTCAATGCCGTGATGCCTGGCGACGGCGTTGATCAGGTTGGTGGTGGCCACCGATTTGGCCACGCCATTCTTCCAGCCCCGGCTCTCGACCAGATAGTCGAAAAGCAGGGCAACGATGTAGTTGGGGGTGAAGAACGTGCCGTCGGCGTCCACGATGCCGAAGCGGTCGGCGTCGCCGTCGGTGGCGATGCCGATGTGCGCCTTTGTGGCTCGCATCTGTTCCCGGCATCCTTCGAGCAGGTGGTCGTCGGGCTCGGGGGCGTGGCCGCCAAAAAGGACGTCGCGACAATCGTGGACGGCGGATACATTCACGCCGGCCTCGCGCAACAGCGAGTCGGAATATCCACGGGCGGCACCCCAGAAGGGATCAAAGACAACGCGCAGGTCGGCCTTTTGGATGGCTTTGAAATCTATGATCTCGCGCAGCCGCGCCAGGTACGCGCTGCGAGGCTCGAGGGCCTGGGCGGTCACGGTTTTCCCTGATGGCTTCGGTTTCCCGTTGTCCGCATCGCTCGCGGCGATTTCGGCTTCGATTCGTTTCGTCACCTCGGGAAGCGCAGGCGCGCCGTCCGGCGTGGAAAACTTGATGCCATTGTATTCCGGTGGATTGTGGGAGGCGGTGAAGTTGATGGCGCCGTCGGCTTTCTCGCGAATCACCGCGTAGGCGATGGCCGGGGTGGGCGCTGGTTCCGCAATGAGCAGCGGCGTGATGCCGTGGGCGGTGAGAATTTCCTCCGCCATGGCGCAAAAGGTTTCCCCCAGGAAACGCGGGTCGCGGCCCACAATGATTCGCGCCCCGGAAGCTTTCTGCGAAACTACGTAGCGCGCGATTCCGGTGACGGCGCGGCGCACGTTGGCGAAGGTAAACTCGTCGGCCATGACGGCACGCCAGCCGGAGGTTCCGAAATGAATCTGTGTAGCCATCTTAATTCTCCCCAACCCGACGGGGTGCTACCCTTTCAGCCGTAAACTGAAGGCTGATTCTATATGACAGACAAGATTCTCGTCCTCACCACCGCGAGTTCCAAAGATGAGGCGCGCAAGATTGGTCGCGCCCTCGTAGAGCGGCTGCTGGCGGCCTGCGTAAGTATAGTTCCCCAGCTAGATTCAATCTACCGCTGGGAAGGCGAGATTGAGGAGGCGGAGGAGTTTCTGCTGATCGTCAAGACTACGCGCGGCGCATTTGAGCGGGTGCGGAACGCAATCAATGAGCTTCATTCCTATGATGTGCCGGAGTGCATCAGTGTGGCCATCGATGAGGGCAGCACGGAATACCTGAGTTGGATTGGGCAATCGGTGAAATAAGAGGCGCAGCCCGGCGATTTCAAGGAAAACACGTAGGGGCGGGTACCCTCACCAGCTCCGCCGGGCCAAGCCCGGCCGCTTCTCCACTGCCAGGCCCGGCGAGCTTCGCTCGCCCGCCCGGACGAGGGCGTCCGGGCCTAGGTAATTCTTGATTGATTTCAAATCGCGGCCAGGGCCTGATCGAGATCGTCCACGATGTCTTCCACGTTCTCAATTCCCACCGAAATACGCACCAGACCGTCGGTGATTCCGATTTCCCGCCTTCCCTTTGCGCCCAGGGCGGCGTGGGTCATGGTGGCGGGATGCGAGATCAGGGTCTCGACGCCCCCCAGGGATTCCGCCAGCGAGCACACCCGCACTTTCTTCAGCATCTTCTTCGCGTTGGAAAGCGAACCCGTTTCGAAGGTGATCATCGAGCCGAAGCCGGTCATCTGCCGTTGCGCCAGGTCGTGTTGCGGATGTTCCTCGAGGCCGGGGTAGAAGACTCTTTTTACCTTCCTGTGGCGAGCCAGAAACTCGGCGACGACCCTGCCGTTGCGGTCGTGCTGCTCCATGCGCACGGCCAGGGTCTTCACTCCGCGCAGCACCAGCCAGCACTCGAACGGGGAGAGAATCGCTCCCGCGGCCTTCTGCACGAAGCCGAGTTTGTCGGCCTGCTCTCTGGTCGTGCAAACTACCACGCCGCCCAGGCCATCACTGTGTCCATTGAGGAATTTTGTGGTGGAGTGGACTACCATGTCGGCGCCCAGACCAATAGGCTGCTGGAAGTAGGGCGACATGAAAGTGTTGTCCACCACCAGTTCGGTTTTCTTGCGGCGGCACACCGCGCTGATGGCTGCGATGTCGCTGAGCGACATGAGCGGGTTAGTGGGCGTCTCGATATATACCATGCGTGTATTCTTGCGAATCGCCCGTTCGACATTCTTCGCGTCTGAAGTGTCCACGTAGGTAAATTGCATTCCGAAGGTGGCCAGTACCTGGTTGAAGAGGCGAGGCACACCGCCATAGAGATCGTTGCCGCAGACGATGTGATCGCCGGATTTGTACATGGTGCAAATGGCGTTGATGGCAGCCATTCCGCTGGCGAAGGCGCGCCCTGCGCTTCCTCCTTCGAGCGCCGCCAGATTCTCTTCGAGGCGGGTGCGGGTGGGGTTCGAAACCCGGGCGTACTCGTAGCCCTTGTTTTTGCCCAGCTCCTGCTGCACATAGGTGGACGTGGGATAGATGGGGACTGCGACTGCGCCTGTTTCAGGATCGGGCTCTTGTCCGGCATGGATCGCGATTGTGGCAAAGCCCGGTTGTTTGTTTTTCATGAGGAGCTTTCAGCTGTCAGCTATCAGTTTTTGGTTCATCAGGTTGATTTTATGACTTTGAATTCATTGGTTGTGAATTCATGAGTTGATTCGTCAGTGTTCAGTTTCAAGTTCTCGGTTCTCAAAGGCTGATAGCTGCTTTTTCAAATTCCACCTTCAAAGATCTTCTTCGACAAATAGCGTTCGGCTGAATCTGGAATCATGGTTACCACCCGTTTTCCCTGGCCCAGCCAGCCTGCCACCCTCAGGGACGCCACTACATTGGCCCCGCCGCTCGAACCGGACAGCACACCCTCGCGGGCCGCCAACGCTTTCACCATGGCGAAAGCGTCAGGGTCGGTGACCATCAGCACCTGGTCGCATACTGAGCGGTCAAAATTTCCCGGTATGAAGCTCGCCCCAATGCCTTCCACTTTGTGCGGGCCGGGCTTGCCTCCGCCCAGAATCGAGCCCTGGGTTTCGACCGCATACGCCAGCACCCCGGGCAGGCGCTCCTTCATGTAGCGCGCCACGCCGGTAAATGTGCCCGCCGTGCCTGCGCCGATGACCAGCGCATCGATACGGCCTTCCATCTGCTCAAAGATTTCCGGGGCCGTGGTTTCGTAGTGATAGTCGGGATTGGCGGGATTTTCGAACTGGCCCGCCATGAACGCGCCCGGCGTAGAGGCCACGAGTTCATTGGCCCGCCGGATGGCTCCCAGCATGCCGTCGGCGTCCGGAGTGCGGGTCACCTGGGCGCCGAGAGCACGCATGATCGCGACTTTCTCCTCGGAAAAGCGCTCCGGCACGAACAGGGCGACTTTGTACCCACGCTGGACCCCAATCAGCGCCAGGCCGATACCCGTATTACCGGCGGTAGCTTCGACGATGGTGCCTCCGGTTCGGAGCTTACCGTCGGCTTCGGCGCGCAGAATAATCCCGCAGGCCGCCCGATCCTTCACACTGCCGCCGGGATTGAGGTATTCCAGCTTGGCAAAAACACCGGCGGCATTGTCCGGAACCAGCTTCTTCAATTGCAGGATGGGAGTGTCGCCGACAAGCTCGGAAATGTCATCGGTGACGCGCAGGCGCTTACCCTCGGTGGTTTTTGTCTGCACTCTACAGGGTACGGAACGCGGAGCAGAGCGTCAATTGTGGGTTGAGGATACAGCTGTCAGCCATCAGCGACACCGAAATGACTGATAGCTGAAAGCTGATGGCTGAGAGCAATCGGCTAGTTTCCGCCGCCGGCGGCTTGCTCCTGGCCGGCGTAATAGCCGCTGCGGGTGCGGACGGTGAGCTTGCCGTGTCCCGGTGCGCGGGCATCGACTCTGATGGTGCGATATCCACCCACGGTCCTGGGGGTCGTGGGCTTGTAACCGATGGTGTACTGGTTGCGGATGTCACGGGCAACCGTGCTGCTGATGTTGTCCACCTCGTCCAGCGTGCGGGGGAAGAACGCGATGCCTCCAGTGCGCTCGGCAATGGTTTGCAAGGCGCGTCTGGCACGCCTTTGCCGCTCTTCGCCCAGCAGCCCAATGGCGTACACCGTGGGCCCATTCTCTTCCTGTAACCTGCGCACTGCCTGTTCGAGGGATTCGCGGCTGGCGTCGTCTTCGCCATCGGTAACCACAAACAGGATTTTCTTCTGCAGCTTGCCGTGCTTTTTCAATTCGTCGGCCGAGGCCACGACAGCATCGTAAAGAGCCGTTCCCCCGCGCGTCTCGTATTTTTCCAGGGCGGTCTGCAGCAGGTTGATCTTGTTGGTAAAGGGCTGATCGAGGAAATACTCGTCGCTGAAGTTGACCACAAACACCTCATCGGCAGGATTACTGGCGCGCACCAGATTGATCGCGGCCTTGACCACGCGGGCGCGCTTTTCGCGCATCGATCCGGAGTTGTCAATCACGATGCCCAGGGAGATGGGAATGTCCTCATGGCGGAACGATTTGATGACCTGGGGCTTGCCGTCTTCGAAGACGGTGAAAGCATTCTGGCCGAGGTCAGTGATGATGCGCTGCTTGTCATCGATGACGGTGGCGTGCAGCAGGACCTCCTGAACCTCGGAATGGAACACGAAGCCGCCTGGCTCCACGCCAGGTTCCTGGCCCTTGGTGGCGGGAGCCGGCGTCGGGGTCTCGGATGCGGGCTGGCTGGGGGCTGGTTGAGAGCTGCGAGGCGGAGCCTGGGGCGGGGTCGTGTTCTGGGCCCAAACTGTCAAGCTGAACAAAAATAACGGGATAAGCCCAAGTCTGACACGACTACTCCGTAGGCGCATAGTAACCCGTCTTGGCATAGACTCGAAGCGGCGGCAAACCTTTAGGTGGAAGCAGCTTCACCTTTATCTTACGCCATTTGCCGTCATGCCCCGGGTTCTTTGGACGGTATCCGAGCACATATTGGTTGCGTAGCTCGATCCCTATTTTTGTAGCAACGTCCGCCAAATCGTTCGGGTTGTCTATGGTAAAGGCCCGCCCGCCGGTGAGCTCGGTGAGATCGCTCAGCAGGGCAGGGCCCAACTGCTCCTCGGGAGTGGACATGTAGCGGTCATAAATGCCAATGGCATAGATCAACAGGTCGGCTTCTTTCACCACCGACCGGATCTCGCTCTCGGTGTAGCGACTGTGGTTGTCACCTCCGTCGGAGATGATCAGCAGGGCCTTCTTGGGATACTTGGCTTGCCTCATCTTGCTGACGCCGAGGTAGATGGCGTCGAGCAGCGCGGTACGGCCCTTGGGAATGGTATACACCAGCTTGCCCTGGATATCTTCGATGGATTGGGTGAAGTCGGAAATCTCCTCCGGCTTGTCGGCGAAGGTGATCATGAAGAATTCATCCTGCGGGTTGGCGGCTTTGAAAAATTCGATCACGGCTTCGCGGGCACGCTCGATCTTGCTGCTCATGCTGCCGCTCATATCGAAGATCACACCTAGGGAGACGGGAGCATCTTCACTGGAAAAATGCCGGATATCCTGCCGGTCTTTGCCTTCAAAGAGGGTGAAATTCTCTTTGTCTAGTCCGGTCACGAGACGATTCATGGGGTCAGTAATCGTGACCGGCACCAACACCAGGTCCACATCGACCTTGAGGGGCTTGGTATGGGTCCTCAACGAGGGATCCATGATCTGCTTCTCGACTACTGGAGGCTGAATTCTTGGTGTAACGTGGACATCGTCCACCGGGCTCTGCGCCCACGAGGCACGGGGAACAGAAACGTAAACCAGGGCCAGGAATAGAAAGAAAGAAACAGTACGGGCCTGCTCTTTGGGCAGCATAAACCTTCTCAGGGTCCAGGGTAGGGCCAAGCGTGACCTTCGAGCTTGGGTCGATGGGCGGGATGACCCGCGCCCATGAAGGCGGGCCATAATTACCTCATTGTTCGCGATACTATCACAGCTTCAAAACGAGTTGTCATGCTTCTGTCATGTTTTCTCGCAGCTCTTGCGATGGCAAGTACGCTGCAAAGGTTTGCCTAGTTCGGGTCGAAGCCAGGATTGCTCGCGGGCATCCGTCCACCCTGCACGGCCAGCGCTGCGATCTGAAACCGTGGGGTCGGACACTCTTGTCCGACGCTTTTGATC
>JBARIF010000473.1:0-3027 GCA_049799615.1 Terriglobales bacterium | reverse complement strand
CTGCCGAGCTGCGCTCGGCTGGGCGGACGAGGGCGTCCGCCCCTACGTGGTTCGTGGTGGCCCCGTTCGCGCCTACATATCTTTGATGTGCGTCGCGATGTACCACTTGTTGCCGAAGGGGTCGATTACCCCGCCGCTGCGGTCACCATAAGGTTGGTCCTTGGGTTCGGAGATTGATGTCGCCCCGGCGCTCAGTGCGCGCTTGTACAGCGCATCGCAGTCTTCCACGTAGAGATAGAACATCGTCGGCATGGGCTGGTACGCACCGTGGGCCTCGCCCATCTCCATGTGCGCGTTGCCGATTTTCAGGGTGACGTGATGGATCACGCCGTCCGGCGTGGTGTGCCGGCCAAGGTCTTCGGCTCCGAAGGCGCGCTTCAGAAAATTGATTACGGGCTCGGCGCGCAGCGGATGCAGACACGGTTGCAGCGTGGGTGCTCCCTCCGATCTGTAGCTCTCGCCCTTGTAGGTTGCTATGTACCAGAAGTTCCCGGCGGCGTCTTTCACCGTGGCCGAACGCTCTCCGTAGAACTGGTCGGTGGGCTTGTCGATGGAAGTTCCTCCGGCCTCCAGCGCGCGGGCGTAGGTGGCGTCGCAATCGGGCACGTAGATGTGGAAGGCGCTGGGCATCGGCGTGCCGCGCCACTTCATGCCGGCGCCGCCCCCTCCGACCATCAGCATGGAATCGCCGATACGCACTTCGCAGTGCAGGCCGCCTTCAGATCCGGGCCCGCTGCGGAAGAGTTCCTCGGCATCGAATGTCTTTTTCAGGAAATCGATCAGCCCGTCGGCGTCTTGCGCCACCAGATAAGTAGTAAGCGTGGAGTAGCCTTTGGGGACGGGATCAACCGCCGGCTTTGCTGGCTTCGGGTGCATGGCGTTGAAGCGGCGGTACATTTCCTGGACCGATATGTTTTCGGTGCGGGTGAAGATATTCCACTCGTATCCGAAGGGATCGCGCAGGGTCGCATCCCGGCGTCCGTAGAACTGGTCGGTAATCGGGCGCGTCAGCTGAGTGCCGCCAGAGACGGCGCGCGCCACGAAAGCGTCCACATCGGGAACTTCGACTGCGATCGCGATCGGCGAGTTTCCCAGAGTGGCAGCGCTAAAGCGGCCACCCTCCGGCCACTCCTCAGCCAGCATGATCAAAGACTCTCCGATCGTGATTTCCGCGTGCGCGATTCCGGAGCCGGTGTGGAAGCGCATGACTTCCTTCGCTCCGAAAGCCTTGACATAGAATTCGATCGCTTTGGCCGGGTCCTTGAAGGCTATTCTCGGGGTGACGACGGTATGCACTGCAGCCAAGGGTTCCGCGGTGGTTGCCATGGAAGCACTCCTTTCCAGATCTGCTTTTAGACGTTGCTTGAAATCCTCGCGCGGAAGCCGGCGAAGCTCGGCTGCAATGTGCAGCAGGGGCAACAGCTCAGGGTCAGCCGATTGGAGCACTACCACGGGCGCAGCCAGAAGCTGGGTCACGGCCTGGTCGAGCTGGTCGACTTTCGAGCGATTGGGCAGAGAGCGCTTAGGCATTGGCACCCTCCAGGCGGGCTCGCAGGTTCTGCAAGGCGCGGAACTGCAACTGCTTCACCGCGCCTTCGGTGCGGCCCAGGGCTTGCGCGATTTCACGAATACTTTTCTCCTCGGCAAAACGCATTCCAATCACGCGGCGCTGATCGGTGGGCAGCTGGTCCACCAGCAGGAAGAGGCGGGCGCACTCATCGGCCTCGACCAGCCTGGGCCTGGCACCCGGGTCGGGAAGATCGGGCAGATCGTCCTGACCAGTGATCTCTCTGGCCCCGCGTTTTGACCGGTCCACAATCATGTTGGCAGCGATCCTCAGCAGCCAGCCGGCGAAGGGTACGCCGCGCCATTCGAAAGAGTGAATGCTGGCCAGGGCCTTGTGGAAGACATCTGAAGTCAGGTCCTGGGCGGCATCGCGATCGCCTACGCGCTTCGCGACATAGCCGTACACCCGGGCGAAATTCAGTTCGTACAATTCGGCAAAGCGGCTGGGGTCTTTCTGGGCAGCTTCCACCAGCAGACGGTCGTCCGCCGGGGGCGAGCCGGACGCTTCCCCTGGGGGCTTTCGCGCTGCCGATCTTCTGACCGCCATCGTGCCTCTGACTATATAAACATCCGGGGAGAGAAAAGGTTACGGGGAGATTATTTTGGTCAATCGCGGAGTGACACGAACCACGTACGGGCGGACGCCCTCGTCCACCCCTACGTGGTTCGTGTCAATTCGAGCGGGCGCCGTGCGTGGTAGAATCTGCCTACTCTGGCTGAACTGCGAGAACCCAGGTTGATTGAACTCGCACCCTCGATTTTAGCGGCTGATTTTGCCCACCTGGCGGACCAGATCCGCGAGGCCACGGCGGGCGGGGGCACGGTTGTCCATGTGGATGTCATGGACGGCCACTTTGTGCCCAATCTGACCATGGGGCCGCCGCTGGTGAAGTCCTTGCGCAAGGCGACCGAGTTGCCCCTCGATTGTCATCTCATGATCGAGAACGCGGACCAGTTCATTCCTGAGTTTTGCGCGGCCGGGGCCAACTGGATTTCGGTCCACCAGGAGGCCTGCGTGCACCTGAATCGCACCCTGCATCTGATCAAAGACCACGGTTGCCGGGCGGGCGTAGTGATCAATCCGGCAACTCCGATTGAGACCCTGAGCGAAGTGCTCGACCTGGCGGACTATATACTGGTCATGTCGGTGAACCCCGGCTTCGGAGCGCAGAAATTCATCCCCGGCGCGGTCCACAAGATCCGCCGGCTGGCCCAACTCAGGGCGCAGCGCGGACTGGGCTATCGTATTGAGGTAGATGGCGGTATTGACCTCGGAACGGTGGCCGAGGTGGTGCGGGCGGGAGCTGAAATTCTGGTCGCAGGCAACGCCATCTTCGGTAAAGGCGATCCAAAGGTTAATGCGCGAGAATTGTTGAAGACTGCGGTGGAGGCCACGCTGCAGAAAGTCTAAGAACAGTCGTCGGTCGTCGGTCTTCAGTCGTCAGAAAAATCAGGTTCTGC
>JBARIF010000472.1:0-2135 GCA_049799615.1 Terriglobales bacterium | reverse complement strand
CGCCAGCGCTCGGTAGATGCGAAGGCCGATGGCTAGCGATAGCTCGGGTCGACGGGAATCATGAACTCGTAAGTCGGGTTGCCCTTCAGCGGTAGGCCCGCCGGATTGCCCTAAAGCCATAGCACTCAGAATTTGGCCCGCTAGTGCATCACTGTCCTGTGCCTCCGACAGTTGGGCAAACACGCCTTCGAGAGAAGGCTGGCTCATTAGCTCTTGTAGTCGCTCGACCGAGTCATACGCCACTACTTCGCCCTTTCGAAGAATCAACACTTTGGTACAGACTTTCTCGACCAGATCGAGCACGTGTGAACTGAACAAAATCATCTTGCCCTGATCTGCAAGCCTGCGTAAAAGGCTCCGCAATACCAGCGTGGCGTTCACATCGAGACCCGAGAACGGTTCGTCCAGAATCAGCACATCAGGGTTGTGCAGCAGGGCGGCCGAAAGCAAGATTTTCTGTCGCATGCCTTTCGAGTAAGACGAGAGTGGATCATGGCGCTCATCCCAAAGCGAAAATACCCGCAGAAATTCTTCGATCTTAGGTTCGAGAACGTCGCGCGGCATCCCGCGCAACCGTCCCACGAGTTGCAGGTACTCCCAACCGGAGAGATGGGGATAGAGGTGGGCCTCCTCCGGCACATAGCCGATTCGCCGTTGAAAGGCCGTGAAATCATCACGTACGCTTCGTCCTTGGTAGAAGATGCTGCCGTCAGAAGGCTCCATCAGGCCGATCAGGATCTTCACCGTGGTGCTCTTGCCGGCGCCGTTTGACCCGAGGTACCCGAGGATTTCGCCAGGCTTGATTGTAAAGCTCACGTCACGGACGGCGGCCGTGTTGTCATAGTACTTCGTGAGCGATCGCACTTCCAGCATTCACGCCTCCGTGAACGGATGCCTTGATAGTAAAAAAACTCAGGCCTCCGCTTTTCTTTCACGAACGCCTCGTCTGGCATGGACGGCCCGTATGAGTTCCTCCAATCTAGCGCATTCTGCCGCCAGAACACGATGGCCAAGACCCGTCAGGCGGTAATAGCAACGCCGCGAATCATCCAATGCTGCGGCCGGCCTGCTGTCCGAAGGCTCGATGAGGCCCTCGTCGATGAGACGCTTTATCGTTCCGTAGAGTGTTGGTGGCCAAAGTCGGACCTTCCCCTCTGTCCGTTCAAGCACATCCTGCATAATGCCGTAACCATGCTGGTCCTGGACTGAAAGAGACAAGAGCACGTGAAACCAGTGCGGTTTGAGGGGGAGAAAACTCTCGGGTGACAATGACTTTTTCATACTATTCCGAGAAGAATATATACTGGCGAGAACTGAGTGTCAAAAGTATTCGAATCAGGAATTCCTGAACGGGCGGTGAGACGCGAATCGACGCCAACCGACATTAGTGCTGCGGCATCCGGCGTCGTCGCACTCGTCGCCCTAGAGTCAATGGAGCCCCCAGTCTTGGAGTTGCGGGTCGCTCGACAGGCCAGGCGGTCACCTCTCCGAAAAGTGCCCTGCTCGCCGGTTGCGGGTTCCGGCAGGAAGGTCGGCTACTCGGAAACTGGGCCGAAAAGATTTCCTTTCGGCCCACGACAGGGGAAACATGCCAAGCGCCCTGGAAACCTAGACTTCCGCGTGCGAAAACTCCTGCTTGGACAGAATTCGACCTAGGCCTGCAGAACGTCTGCACACAGCTCGTAGAGCGGCGTTGCTTCCGCTATCGTCGCCGCTAGGTGTTCAGAATCGTCGGTAGTAGGGACGCCAATTCAATAGCTTCGGGGAGAAATATCCACTCTCTGTTTAACAAGAGGATCGGAATTCGTGGGTTCCGTGACCTTGGACGATTGACTATGAATCAGTCCAAAACCGAGGTGTTGCCTCGCTTTCGCTCCGATCTGTGTGCCGGTCGCAGGCCAGAGTTAGAAAGTCGCGGTGAGCATTGACCGGGCGCTTCAGGGTTAGCCGGGTACTACTTTACCGCCGCCGCTGAATACGCAATTCGCACTTTGTCAAGCAGGTTGGTTCGGTCGATTGCGGTCATCGAGGCTACCTCCGTCGGGTATTGTCAGCAGCAATCGCACGGCCTTCCTTTGAGAGCTTGCCAGCCCTCCCGCGCAACCAGCGGTATGAGGCACAGAGCAGCCACAGGA
>JBARIF010000471.1:0-1833 GCA_049799615.1 Terriglobales bacterium | reverse complement strand
GCCCGTGGCCCTCACGCGGCAGCTGTGGGATTTCGGCACAATCCGACACTTCTGATAGGAATTTGAAAGAAACCGAACTCTATTGCACGTACGCTCAGCCTAGCCAGCATCACCGGCAGGCGGTGCGCATGGCGCGCGAATGAAACACGAGAAATCGATGAGCAGAGAGTAGTTTTTCTGCCCGCGGTGCTAAAGCTTGGAAAAATGTGCGTGCGGCGTACGTTGTCGCAACGGAATTTGCCGAGTTTGATGGGCGCTCCCACGGAGAAGAGATTCCGGGAGGTATCTGACGAGGATCCAATGGCAACCCAGCAGGGGCCGGTCGTCCGACCTACCACCAACCACACTGGATTTCGAACCTTACGTCGATGCAGCCGTTGCTGCTCAATTCCTTCCGCTAGCCAGGCGCCGAGCCGCCTGATCAGCCCGTTCGACTAGGGGAGCCGATTTGAGGCTAACTGCCGGATTTCAATCTTGGAGTTCATGCATGTCCAGCCACTCTTCGACCCAGCCCGTGATCAGAGATGACCAAAGACAATCGATCGCGGCAACAGAGCCGCCACCACCGGCAAGAATGCAGGTCACCAAGATGTTAACCACCAAGGAAGCCGCTGCACTCCTAGGTCGACCATCATCGACACTCGAGCGCTGGCGCTGTGAAGGCCGAGGGCCCGATTACGTGAAAGAAGAGGGAGGAGTGCGATACCATCAGGAGCATCTGCGGGAATACATCCGCAGAAACACGCGGACATCTTCCGTGCGAGCGCTCGTGGAGACCAAGCGTGTACCTTTTTAAAAGAGCTGGCCACCCTTACTGGTGGTATGACTTCACGATCCGCGGGGATCGTTTTCGCGGATCAACTAAAGAAACCCGCAAAACTGCCGCTTCTGAGAGGGCAGCAAGGCTTTTGGCAGCAATTGCTGAAGGCAAAACACAAACTAGCAAAAGAGCCCCGGTGCTGTCGGTGTTCGTTGTGCGATTCATGTCTTATGTTGACAATGCGAAGCTTGCGGCGAAGTCCAAGAGCTATCTCCGGAACGGATGGCGTCTCTTGGAGCAGACAGGCATTGCGAGCATGAAGATGGATCGCATCACTGCAGAAGACGTTGATGCGCTGGCCTTCCCTGGCGGCCCGTATAACATCAACTGTGCCCTGAAGACCCTACGCCGGATGCTGCACAAGGCCGAAGAATGGAGGTTGATTGCGAAGGCCCCCAAACTGAAGTTGATGAAAGAACTCGGCCGCACTCTCAGGCTGGATCAAGAGGCGGAACGCAAGCTGTTGGCTGCTGCCGACCGTTTGCTAGAGAGCGGCAAGTGGACTCTGAATATGCACGCCACTTTCCGCGACGTGGTTGTTCTCGTCCGGGATACCGGGATGCGCAACAAGAAAGAGCTCTTTTGTGCGCGCATCGAGGACGTGGATTGGAACAACCGTGTGTTTTTCATTCCCGATAGCAAGACCGAAAACGGCCGCAGGTTCGTTCCACTCAGTGATCGCGTTCTGGATTTGCTGAAGGGTCGCTGCGGGGAACGGCGCGAGGGCTGGATCTTCCCGGCCTTCTCAGCTTCCGGACATTTGATAACCGTGGACAGGAAATTCCGGGACGCCAGGCGTGAGGCCGAACTTCCGGAAAAGCTGGTCCTGTACTGTGGACGCCACGACTATGGAACCAGGGTGCTGCAGGGCACCGGCAATCTTGCGGTCGTCATGCGCGCCATGGGGCACAGCAGTCCGACAACAGCAATGAAATATCAACACCCCGAACTCGAGCAAGTAAGACGCGTCTTGAACGGGACAAACAGCAACCACGATCCACAACGTGGAAGCT
>JBARIF010000470.1:0-31362 GCA_049799615.1 Terriglobales bacterium | reverse complement strand
CGGCTATCTCGAGGTCGAGACGCCGATGATGCACCCGGTTCCCGGCGGCGCGCTCGCGCGGCCGTTCGTCACCCATCACAACACGCTCGACATGGATCTTTTTCTGCGCATCGCTCCCGAGTTATATCTGAAACGGCTTACGGTGGGCGGCTTTGATCGGGTATATGAAATCAATCGCAACTTCCGCAACGAAGGACTGGGCTGGCGCTGGAATCCTGAGTTCACCATGCTCGAGTTCTACCAGGCCTACACCGACTATCGCGGTGTAATGGAGTTGACCCAGCAACTGATTGAGCAGGCCGCGAAGGACGTTACTGGCGGAACCAAGGCCAAGTGGGGCGAGGATGAAATTGACTGGGCCGGGTCGAACTGGCGGCGGATGACAATGCGTGAAGCCATCATTCAATACTGGCCGGAAGCGGCGGGCGCGAAGCCGCAGATGTCCGACTTCACGTCGCCCGAAGGAGTAGAGAAACTGGTGAAGCGCTTCAACTCGGCGCATGCTCATGTCGCTTACGATCCCCGAGAGCCGGCGGGAAAAACCATCGCCGCATTGTTCGACGCCGCTGCGGAAGAGTATCTGGTTCAGCCGACAATTATTTATGAGTTCCCTACCGCGGTGTCACCGTTGTCCAAGCAGAAGCCGGACGAACCCGATTGGACCGAGCGCTGGGAAATCTTTGCCGGGAAGATGGAGATTGCCAACGGCTTCAGCGAATTGAACGATCCCGAGGACCAGCGCCGCCGCTTTGAACAACAGTTGCAGCAGCGGGAGCGTGGTGACGAGGAAGCCCACCAGATGGATGAGGACTACATTCGAGCCCTGTCCTATGGCATGCCGCCGGCCGGCGGAGTGGGCGTCGGGGTCGACCGGCTGGCTATGCTGCTGACTGACTCGCATACCATCCGGGATGTGATTCTGTTTCCCTTGCTCCGACCGGAAAGAACCTTAACCACGGAGGACACCGAGGATACGGAGCGGTAGACGCTGGTTTCGGGATCTCAGGGACACCTTCCCCGGCCGAAATAGATTGCTAGCCGAGGCCAGCCCGGCAACGTCTAACCGGCGAGAGGAGCAACCGAATATGAAACGAGTTCTTGTCTTGTTCGTTCTGTCGCTGTCATATCACGCTTACGCGCAGCAGGCAAAGCCAACGCCCACACTCAAGAGCATCCTGCTGGAACAACTGCGAACCACCCACAACCAGAAAGAGTGGTTTGTGCCTGCGAACACGGCGGTGGAAGGGCTCACGCCGGAGCAGGCGAGCTGGCAGGACGGAAAAGGAAATCATTCCATTGGGCAGCTCGCCAATCATCTGGTGTTCTGGAACCAGGAGGAACTGGCAAAGTTCAAGGGCGAGCCTCCGGTGAAGTTCAGCGGCGACAACAACGAAACGTTCAACAACTTCGACAGCAAGAAATGGGCCGCCACGGTGCAGCAACTCGATCAGGTGATGACGGATTGGGAAAGAGCCGTCGAAGCTGCGGACGACAAGAAATTGGAATCGTGGTATTCCATCATCGCGCACATCGGCACGCACAACGCGTACCACATCGGACAGATCATTTATATTCGCAAGCTGCAAGGCTCCTGGGACCCGGAGAAGGGAGTCAAATAGATTGGAGGCTTGATGCGCCAGTGTCTTCTTGCCGCGGCGGTGGTTGGCCTCTGCGTTTCCCTATTTTCCCAGGAACCAGCATGGCCTCCCACGCCGGAGCATTTGACCTTGAAGCTGTGGCCGAACGGCGCGCCTGGCGCCGAGCCCAATCCCGCCCCGGAGGGAAACACCACGACCGCCAAGGACCATGTCGTCGCCGGACGGCTGGTGTATCGGGTCGGCAACGTTTCCACGCCGACACTCACACTCTATGCAGCCAAGGCCAACAGCAGCGGCGCGGCCGTGGTGGTCTTTCCCGGAGGCGGATACCGCATCCTCGCCATCGATCTCGAAGGCACTGAGGTGTGCGACTGGCTCAACTCGATCAAAGTTACCTGTGTGCTGCTGAAATATCGCGTGCCGGATTCAGGCCCTTATCCCAAATCCGCGGCTGCGCTGCAGGACGCGCAACGCGCAGTGGGCGTGGTTCGCTCGCATGCGGCGGAGTGGCATATTGATCCCAACCGTGTCGGCGTGCTCGGATTCTCTGCCGGAGGGCACCTGGCCGCGGCCCTCAGCACGCACTTCGATCAGCGCCTCTACCCGGCGGTGGATGCCGCCGATCAACTGAGCTGCCGCCCGGATTTCGCCGTGATCATCTATCCCGGCTACCTGGCTCTGTCCGAGCAGAACTTCGCACCCAACCCCGATATTCACGTTACGGACAAGACGCCGCCTTCCATTCTCGTCCAGGCGGAGGATGATCCGGTGCATGTGGAGAATTCCACCGTGTACTACATGGCACTGAAGAACGCCAACGTGCCCGCTGAAATGCATCTCTACGCGCAGGGAGGACACGGCTATGGCCTGCGCCACACCGAGTTACCGGTCACAACCTGGCCTCAGTCCGTGGAAACCTGGCTGCACACGATTCAGGTGCTGCCATCGCCGAAGTGATCGATGGCGTGAATGCAATGGCATGGAAGGACCCCACTCATTTCGCAAAAAGCGCGAAATGAATGGGGCACCCTCGGTGCCTCTGGGTCTTGCCGATTGTTAAAATGAGGAAGAGTTGAGGTCTCACGATGTGCAGAAATATCAAAACCCTTTTCAATTTCGATCCGCCAGTGACGGACGAGGAGGTCCGCGCGGCTTCACTCCAGTTCGTGAGAAAGATTACCGGCTTCAACAAGCCTTCCAAGGCCAATGAAGACGCGTTCCTGAGTGCAATCGAGGAGATCTCCGGGATCTCGACGCGTCTTCTGCGTTCGCTCGAAACCACCGCGCCACCGAAGAACCGGGAGGAAGAAGCTGCCAAGGCAAGAGCCCGGGCGGCTGAGAGATTTGGCGCCTGAGCTCGCCTCACACCTCATTGCCGAGATCCTTTCGGGTCGCCGCGGTAACAATTGTCTTGAGTGTTATTTTTCCATGGCGTGGGACGAATCCTTTCGTCCCTTGTGTTCCGGCTAGAATCTAATGCGTATGCGCTTCGACTTCGACTCCGAAAGCCGGCGGCGGCTGGGCTACCGCCTGATCGACCAGATCGACTCCTTCTATTCTTCGCTGACCGATCGTCCGGTGCAGCTTCCGCTCGAGCAGCGGAGCTATGGACCGTTTCACCATGCGCTTCCCGAGGCCGGTGAAGATGCGGAGAAAGTGCTGGACCAGGTTTTTCAGGAAATGGTGGAGCAGGGGTTTCATGTCCCCAGCGCCAACTATTTCGGGCTGATGAACCCTACGCCTACTTATATGGGAGTATTGGGCGAGGCCCTGGTGGCGGGACTCAATCCGCAACTGGCGACGCTGGCGCGTTCCCAGCTGGCGTCCAAGATCGAGCTTGAGACCGTGCGCTGGATCGGGGAGCGCGTGGGCTGGCCCGGCGAGTTCAACGGGACCTTTACCAGCGGAGGCAACGAAGCCAACTTCAGTGGTCTGGCGTTGGCCCTGGCATCCAAATTTCCCGATGTGATTGAGGAAGGCGTAGCGGCGATCAGCGGCCGGCCGGTTTGCTACGCTTCGGCGGAGTCGCATCACTCGCTCGACAAGTCCGCGGGCCTGCTGGGAATCGGACGCAAAGCGTTGCGACGGATAGCGGTGAATGAGGCGGTGGAACTCGATCCGCAAAAATTGGAACAAGCGATCGTGGAGGACCGCGCTGCGGGACGAAAACCATTCTGCGTGGTGGCCACCGCGGGAACCACGAACTCCGGGACCGTGGACGATCTGATTGCTATATCGGAAGTGTGCCGGAAGCAGCAGTTGTGGCTGCACGTGGACGGCGCCTACGGCGGGGTGGCAATTTTCTCCAATCAGCATCGCGGGCTGGTGCGGGGCATCGAGCGCGCGGATTCCCTTACCATCGATCCTCACAAATGGATGGCCATGCCTTTTGCTGCCGGCGTGATCCTGACCAGCCATCCCGAAATCCTGGAGCGTGCGTTTTCCGTGGCCGCGCCTTACATGCCCAAGGCCGCGGGAGCGCAGTTGCCCGACAACTCCCGCATCAGCACCCAGTGGACGCGGCGCATGAACTCGCTGAAACTCTGGTTGACCCTGCGGGTGCATGGACGGCAGGCATATGAAGACTTGATTGATCGCCAACTGAGGCTCGCAAAGAGCTTTGCCGACTGGGTGACGGCCTCAGACGATTTCGAGCTGGCCGTGGCACCCATGCTTCCGATCATTACCTTCCGGCTCAAGTCTGACGGGCGTCGGCAACTGGCCGCCGAGCATGACGCTATTGTGGAAGAAGTTACGCGCGACGGGAGCCGCTGGATCTCGGAGACCAAAGTGCGGGGACAAAGCGTGCTGCGCATGATGGTGATCAGTTATCTGACCGAGGAACGGCATCTGCAGGGCTTGGAAGCTGCCTTGGCGAATGCAGCTAAGCAAGTGAGACTTCGGGCTGCCGGATGAATCGGGGAACGCCCCCCACTCATTTCGCGGAGAGCGCGAAATGAATGGGCACCGTCGGGATCAGATTGTACCGGCTTGGGGTATCTCGGGATGCACTAGGATTGGTGCAGTCTTCGGCCTAGACTTTCAGTCAGTTCGGGCCAAGTATAGGCAGCGCTATCGTAGCGTCCCTTCTGCCTCCTGGGCGCTGGGTCGGTAGCGCTTTGCTTTCCCTCTCGGGAGCGGTCACTTCTTCGCCGTCCGCTTTTCGTCCCATTTCCACGCCGTCGCCACAATATCATCCAGCGAGCGTTGGGCTTTCCAGTGCAGCAGTTTTTCTGCGCGGGTGGGATCGGCGACCAGTGCCGGGGGGTCTCCGGCGCGGGGCGGCGCCAGGCGGCTGGGCACCTCACGTCCGGTCACCCGCTTGATAGCGGTGAGAATCTCGCGCACGGAATGGCCGCTGCCCGTCCCCAAGTTGACCGCCTGCGAAGTCCCGCCTGCCAGATATTCCAGCGCCAGCACGTGCGCCTCGGCCAGATCGCTCACGTGGATATAGTCACGCACACAGGTGCCGTCGGGAGTGGGGTACTTGTCCCCAAAAACCTCGAGCGCCGGACGCTGCCCACGAATAGCCTCGAAAGCAGAGGGTATGAGGTGGGTTTCAGGGTTGTGCATTTCGCCGATGCTTCCGGATTCGTCCGCCCCGGCGGCGTTGAAGTAACGAAGATTGATGTAGCCCAGGCCGTAAGCGGGGCCGTAGGCCTCGAGGGCCTGCTCGAAAATCAGCTTGGTGATGCCATACGGGTTTACCGGGACGCGGGGCAAATCCTCGGTCATGGGGACTTTTGACGGGACACCGTACACCGCGCAACTGGAGGAAAAGATAAATTTGCGGACTTTGGAGTCGAGCACCGCGTTCAGCAGGGTGACTCCGTCCACCACGTTGTTCTGAAAATATTTTCGGGGATTGATCACCGATTCGCCTACGTAGGCGTGGGCGGCGAAGTGCATGACGGCATCGACGCGGCTCAGGACCGGGGCCAGTTTGGCCGTGTCCGAAATATTCCCTACGATCAACTCGAAACCGCGGGCGAGTTCGGCGTGGCCGGCGCCCAGGTTGTCATAAATGATGGCTTCATAGCCGTGGCGCTTGAGCGCCAGCGCGGCGTGACTGCCGATGTATCCTGCGCCTCCGACCACTAGAACTGCCAAGTGTGAGCTCCCTTCCTCTTGTCTTGCCCGAACAGGAATGGTGGATTTTAGCAGAGATGAACATTCGAGAACGGGCTGAACCGGACGACGACGAAGCTGGCCGGGAAATTGAGGTTTACCGGCCAGGACTCGGGTTGCCGGGAACGGCGAAGCCGTAACCTCGCAACAGATCCTGGATCGGCGGCGTTCTTACGAACTCTACGAATTGACGAGCAATGTCCTTATGGGACGAAGACTTCAGGATCACAGCCCCCTGCTCGATGGCGGGATAGTCCTCCGGAGGAATTTCCGCGTACCTGCCCTTGTCGTTCATGGAAGGGGCTAACGCAAGGGACAGCGCCAGAATTCCAACGTCAGCGCTGCCGGAGACAACAAACGTAGCGGTTTGCGAGATGTTCTCGCCCAGCACGAACTTCGGGGAAACCTGGTCGTAGAGGTTTTCGTGGCGGAGGGCTGCGACTGCGGCCCGTCCATAGGGCGCATGGGCGGGGTTTGCAATGGCGATCTTTTGAATACCGGGATCGAGCAGGACCCGCAGGCCTCGGCCCAGGTCGAGTTTCGATTGGGTGGGCACCCAAACCACGATTTTCCCCGTGGCGTAAGGGTAGAGGGTGTTTGGTTCGGCCAGGCCAGCCGTCTCCAGCCGCCTTGGGTAATCGATGTCGGCGGAAAAGAACACATCAAACGGAGCGCCGTTTTGCAGCTGGGCAAAGAAGTTGCCGGAAGAGCCGAAGATCAGCTTCACCTGTTTTCCGGTGGCCTTTTCGAAGCGTTCGCCTACATCGTGGAAAGCAAACTGAAGGTCGGAAGCGGCGGCAACGGTGATTTCCTGTGCCGCGCAGAACCGGCCACCAAGCCCCGACATCAGAATGACTACCAGAACCAGCCACTTGAAATTCATGGTTTCCATGCTCCTGCAAAGGAATCGTAATCCGCATCAGGTAAGTCGGTTTAAACCAGATATAAGTGACCTGTCAAATCGACTTGAATCAGCTCAAAGTGGGGCGGAACGGGGCGGTTTCAACAACAGCGGAGGGTCAGGGTTTCCATATCAGGGCCTCTGTACTCGCAGGATCATGACCTCAGTCGACTTGATAAGAGCCGCGGCGATTTGCCCTTTTTGCAGACGCAGTTCGCGAACGGCGTCCGATGTGATCACCGAGGTGATGCGCTGTCCGCCAATCGACAAGGTGATCTGGGCCATGATTCCGTCGATCTTGATATCGAGGATACGCCCTATCAACTGGTTGCGGGCGCTGATTTGCCGGAACTGAGCGCGACGCTGAGGAACCCCCATCCTCTTTTCGGCAAAGTGAAGATGCTTATCCAACTCGCGTTCGGGAATCCGGTGATGTCCGCCCTGGGTCTTGATCGTGTGCAGCTTGCGCGTATGGATCCATCGCTTCAGCGTGGAATAGCTGATGCCGAGCACCTTGGCCGCGTCCCGGGGGCGGATCAGCTTAGCGTCTTCAGTCAAGAACCAATTCCTCCACACGTTTCACGGGGCGATCTATGGTCAACTCTTAAAGAGACCGAAACAGCGACTCAATCTTCTCTTCTACGCGGATTTCCGGGAACCACCATGGGTAACACTCTCGCATCCTGGTTTGTCTTCTTTCCCAGGCGCTTGCCCGCTTTGACAAACCTCGGGTCAACAATATCGGCCAGGGTGGTGTGCTCCAGAATCTTGGCGGCGGCGTTGCGGACCTCCATGAAGACCTTGTAGAGAGCGCGGTGCTCGAGGTCGCTATCGATCAAACTACGAAGCTGCTCGGCATCGCCGAAAGGCGCCAGGGGGCCGTCAATAAGGCGAATGATCTCGCTGAGGCGAATTTCAGCAGGAGGACGGCGCAGCTGATATCCACCCTTGGCGCCGCGCACACTCTCGACAATGCGGGCATTCTTCAATTCCAGAAGGATAAGCTCCAGAAACTTTTCCGGGAGCACCTCTTCATAGGCGATATCGCGAATGCGGATGGCACCCTGGTTGTAATGGCGGGCCAGCATCATCATGGCCTGCAGGGCGTAAAGGCCTTTCTGGGAGATTTTCATACCGTTCCTATGATGGCATAAAAACCCTATAGGGTTGGTAGGGTTTCCTTTGCCCTGCAGAAAACCAGCGACCTCCGACCGGCGGGAAACGCGAGACGCCCGTCCTCCATGCCACCTCGGCTAGTTTATGCGCAGGACCTGGACGGTGATGTTGTCCGGGCCGCCACGCTTCTTTGCGGTGTCAACCAGGGCATCGCAGATTTCAGCCGCAGTCTTTCCGACCACCGCCCTTTGAATTTCGGCTTCGCCGAGCAGACTCCACAGACCGTCGGTGCAGAGGACCAGAACGTCCCCTGATTCGAGGACGACAGGTTGTGGCGGAGAGTCGGGCGTGACGTTGTTACCCGCTCCCAGTGCGGCGGTGAGGATGTGGCGCTGAGGGTGGGATTCGGCCTCCTCGGCGCGGAGCACGCCGTTCTGAACCAATCGGCTGACATAGGAGTGATCGTGGGTAAGACGCGAGATGGAAGGTCCGCGCAGCAGGTACAACCGGCTGTCACCTACGTGCGCAAAATAGAGCTGGTGGTCGAGCAGGGCCATGGCGGTGCAGGTGGTTCCCATACCCTGGAGGTCGGGATATTTGACAGCGTATTCCTGGATGCTATGGTGCGCGGTCTGAAAGCCCTGCAGGAGCCAGGCGCGCGGGTCACCATCGACCGCGTTGGCATAGATCTGTTCGATCACTTCGACGGCAATGCGGCTGGCCTCCTGGCCGCCTTCGTATCCGCCCATGCCATCGGCCACAATGGCGAGCCGGCCCTTGGCGGGGAACTCCGAATCGCTGGCCGGTTCCCAATAGGAATAGCGGTCTTCGTTGTTTTCTCGCTGGCAGCCGACATCGCTGAGGCCCGCCAGCTCCACACCGGGCCGAACTCTCATTCCACCCCTTTTACTTCGCAAATACCCAAGCGGATTCTGGATTATACCGGACGGAGGGTGAATCGATAGCGAAGCTTGAGCCGACTGTTCGTTCGTCGGAACAGCGACTGAGCCGGGTCCCACTCAGATAGTCCCTTGGAAGGTGTTTGCCCTCGGCTCGCGCTTCGGGCTGGTGCTGATTTTGTTTGCACTCTTTGCGGACGGTCGCGGCCCAGCCTGGCATCCCGCGGGCGGGAATTTCAAATCGTTGGCTGCTGAGTAGCTGCAGAACTATGAATATGCGCCAGCACTGTCCTACAATGCCGGAGAGAGATACCCACCATCGAGGATCGGGAACACGGAAAAATGGCGACGGCAGCGACGGTGAATGGGCAAGAGGAGCACGAACAGATTGGCAAGGCTGCGGGTCCGTGCGTGATGGTGCTTTTCGGAGCGTCGGGAGACCTGACCAAACGCAAGCTGGTGCCGGCGCTCTATAACCTGGTGAAAGCCAAGCTGCTGCCCAAGAATTTTGCGGTGATGGGCGTGGCCTTCGACGATTTAAGCCGCGACCAATTTCGCGAGCAGGTAACGGGCTTTCTACAAGCCGAGGACCGCGGCACGGAAGCCTGGGAATGGTTCACCCAGCGGCTCTACTATCAGCGCGGTGAATTCGCCGATCCGGCCACGTACTCGACCTTGGCGGCGCAGCTGGCCGGCGTCGATCGGGAGCATGGCACCCAAGCCAATTACCTGTTCTATCTGGCCACGGCGCCAAAGTTTTTTGCCACCATCGTGCAGCAACTGGGCAAGGCCGGATTAGCCGACCAGAAAGGCGGGTGCTGGCGGCGAGTGGTGATCGAAAAACCTTTCGGGCACGATCTCGACTCTGCCAAGGCCTTGAACCGGAATGTCAAGGCGGTGTTGGCGGAAAACCAGATTTACCGCATCGACCACTATCTGGGCAAGGAGACGGTGCAGAACATCATGGTGTTTCGCTTCGACAACGCCATCTTCGAGCCCATCTGGAACCGCCGCTACATCGACCATGTGCAGATCACGAACGCGGAAACGGTCGGAGTTGAACTGCGCGGCGGATACTTTGACACGGCCGGGACGTTGCGCGATATGGTCCCCAACCACATCATGCAACTGCTGAGCCTCACCGCGATGGAGCCGCCGGTGTCGTTTCAAGCCGATGCGGTCCGCAACGAGCAGGCCAAGATCCTGCGGGCGGTGCAACCCCTGGATTCAGAAGATGTGCTGCATTCAAGTGTGCGCGGGCAATACGGCGAAGGAGTGATCGCAGGGGAGAGAGTGGCGGCGTACCGCGCCGAGCCCGGGGTGGCGCCCGAATCGAAAACCGAGACTTTTCTGGCCCTCAAGCTGAACATCGACAACTGGCGATGGGCAGGCGTTCCGTTTTATGTCCGCACCGGAAAACGGCTGGCGCAGCGTCACACGGAAATCACCATCCAGTTCAAGCGCACTCCCTTCGAGATTTTTCGCAATGCACCGGTCCACAACCACACCAACCAACTGGTCATGCAGATACAGCCGGTGGAAGGGATTTCACTGAGCTTCGGGGCCAAGGTTCCGGGACCGGTGCTGCGGGTGGGATCGGTGGACATGAGTTTTGAGTACACCAAGTATTTTGGCGCGGACGCGTACACCGGCTACGAGGTTCTGATCTATGAGTGCATGATCGGGGACGCGACTCTTTTTCAACGCGCCGACATGGTGGAGGCGGGCTGGAGTATTGTGGACCCCATTCTGGATGTGTGGCAGGCCCTGCCTCCGCGCAGATTTCCTAACTATCCCTCGGGCACATGGGGTCCCGCGGATTCCGACGAATTGCTGGCCCGCGACGGCCGGCGGTGGAGGAAAATCGAACCATGATTCTTGCAGGCGACATTGGCGGAACCCGTACCCGGCTGGCTGCCTTCGAAACCGAAGGCACCAAGCTGAAATGTGTGGTGGAAAAGACGTATCCCAGTCAGGAGCGCAGCGGCCTGTCCGAGGTGGTCGCTGAGTTTGTCAAAAAGGAAGGGATTCCAGTGCACAGTGCGTGCTTTGGCGTGGCCGGTCCGGTGCGCGGCGGACGCAGCAAGATTTCGAATCTTCCCTGGACCATTGATTCACGCGAACTGGCGGCACAACTCAAGTTGCCTTCGGTAGGGCTGATTAATGATCTGGAGGCTTATGCCTATGGGGTGGATGCCCTGGAGTCGAAGGACCTGGTGACCCTGCAGGCAGGAGCGGAGGACGCGGAGGGAAATCGTGCCGTCATCTCGGCTCGGACCGGACTGGGGGTGGCGGGCCTCTACTGGGACGGTTTCCGGCATCATCCTTTTGCCTGCGAAGGTGGGCATACCGACTTCGCGCCGCGGAACGAACTGGAAGTCGAACTGTTCCGCTATATTCTGAAAAAGTTCGGCCACGTGAGCAGCGAGCGGGTTCTCTCCGGCCCGGGAATCAAGAACATTTATGACTTCCTTCGTGACACCAAAAAAGCCGAGGAGCCGGCGTGGTTGAAAGAGCAGATGGACAAGACGCACGACGCGCCGGCCCTGATATCGCAGATCGCGCAGGAAAAGAAAGCTCCGATTTGTGAGCAGACTTTTTCCATCTTTGTCAGCCTGTACGGGGCCAAGACCGGGGACTGCGCCTTGACCTTCATGTCCACGGCTGGGATTTTCATTTGCGGCATCATTGCCGCGAGAAACCTGAGCAAGATGCAGGATCCCGCCTTTATGGAGTCGTTCCTGAGCAAGGGACGCATGCGGGGATTGCTGGCGGACATGCCGGTGAAAGTCGTGTTGAACGACGATTGCGGGATCATGGGCGCCGCCCGCTATACCCTTATTCAGAAGGCTTTTGGGAAGGCGAAGAGCGGCGGGAATTAGCCATTGGCACCCGGCAATTGGTAGTTGGCTAAGTTCCCATTGCTTAGTTGCCAAGCTCTCAGTCGGAATCCTGCAGTAGTTGCGCAATACCATCCAATGGAATTCTGACCCAGGACGGCCGGTTGTTGAGTTCATATCCGAGCTCGTAGACGGCTTTATCCAACAGATACAGGTCAAGCAGTAGCGCCAGCTCTTCCCTTCCCTTGGGAATGAAGATCGCATTCCCCGCGACGTCGAGATAGGATTTCAGGAAGGCTGCGGACACCCACTTTTGCCAGTACTGGGCCCGGGGTGCGAGGGCTTGCAGGTCTTCATGCCGAGATCTCTCCCTACTGGTCTGCTGTAACAAGGGCGCGTACGCGGCGTAGTGATAAGAGCGCAGCATACCGGCAACATCCTGGAGCGGCGAGCGTTTCTTGCGGCGCTCTGCGAGCGAGCGCGCCGGTTCACCCTCAAAATCGATGATGACGAAGTCGCTGCCGGTGAAAAGGACCTGGCCGAGATGATAGTCGCCGTGAATGCGGGTGACCATGGCAGTGCTCTTCAGTTGGGTGAGTACCTTAAAGCGGCGGCGCGCAATTTCTTCAAGCTGGAGAATTTTGTCTGCCTCCTGTCGAGTCTGGTCGGGCATTCTATTCTTGAGACGGCGCAGCAGTTCGAAATTGGCGGTCAGGAGTTGTGCCGCTGAATTTGCGAAGGCCCGATGATCGGACTCGAGGATCGCTTGTGGCGCGAAGTCAGGGTCGTCCGGCGCGGAGGCCAGAGCGAGGTGGAGCTCGGCGGTCCTGCGCCCCAGCAGCACGGCCGAATCGAGATAGGGACCGATTGTCTGCCTCGCCTCATCCGGGACCGGCTGAGTGCACAAAGTAACGAGCGGGGCATGAGGAATTTCGCCGGCGCCTGGACTGCCCAGTTGCGGCGTCTTTCCGTAGTATTCCGCCAGGCCTTTCAGAGTGAATTGCCAGGCATCGCCTTGATTCGCGACATAGCCTTGGAGCATGCCCAGCGAACTTGTGGCTCCTTGTTCATCCAGGTACTCGAGGTATCCGGCGAGCGGGGGCACATTTCGGAACGAGGATTTTTCGGTCAGGAAGGAACCGATTTCGAGATCAGGGTTCAGCCCGGGTTCCACCCGGCGAAATATTTTCAGCACCAGTCGTTTGCCATAGACCACCGAGCTGTTGCTTTGTTCCGCATTCATGAGTGACGGAGTGAGCGATCCCTGGGCAGGCTGCCAGAGGGATTGCAGCGCTGAGGTGGACAAGGCACGAATCTGACCCTTGATGCCGGGCAAGCTCGTGTTCTTGGCGATGGCTTCGAGCAGTTGAGTGAGAAATTGCTGGTCGGTGAGAGCATCCTTGAGGATGATCTCTCCAGCGAAGTTGCCTGGCTGGATTTTCAGGGATGAAGCATCGGCTTCACTCGAGGTCCGGAGAAGAAGGAGGGCATAGGTTTCCACGGGGCCGCCGGTGTAATTGACCCGCGCAAGGACGAGATAAGACTTTACGAGGTTGAGCGGTACGATGTCCGGAATCTCGACCGATTGAATGGGGCGTGCTTTCCCGCCAAACCAGCGTCGCTGCGATAGAAATTGTGGCAGACGCGAGGGCAGGTTGTCCTGCAGGGCTGCGAGGAAGGATTTTTCCTGCGATGAACTGGTTGCCATGAGAGTTGCGGGTCTCAGTAGTCCCTTGTCAGTGCCTTTTGCGGAGTCGGGCGGCTGTCGAACATTGAAGCAGCGGCCGAAAGCAAAACCTCAAGCGCTAAAGCGCATACGTTCTCGGTACTGGTTAGCACGACCAAGGTCGTGCCCTTCCCAAACTGCGTGGAGGCAAGTTTTTCGCACCCAGGTTCGCTCAACCATTTCTCGCATATCCTAGAGTGGGGAAAGCTCGTCTTCCCGTTCTTTTCCTCCCTTTTTTTCTGGGGCGAAGCGGGCTTCCAGAAATCTTCGGGCCAGGTCCTGGCCGCCGATGCCGAAAGCGATGGCCAGACCCAACATGACCGCTCCCAGCACAATGGCGAAGGCGAAGAGCATGGTGGAGTCCGCCAGACCGAGTTCCTCGAAGACGGCAGACGCGGTGAAGACGGTAATCAGAACCCGGGCCGCGGAGCTGAGGAGGCGGGGTGAGGGCATGTCCGTGTTGACCGCCCAGAGCAGGGCGGCGCGGGAGAAAAAGCTGGCTGCCAACAAACCGATAAAAAGAAAAATCAGGGAGACCAGCAGTCGGGGCAGAAACACGAAGAAACGGGTCACGTATTCCTGCATGCCCAGGATGCCCAGCGCGCTCACGCCCACGAGAATGAAGCCGAGCCATGCGGTCCAGAAAGCAAAGCGGCTCACCAGTTCCGTGGAAGACGGCAGCGCCGCCTTGTTCAGCAATTGGGCGGCTCCGGCGCCCTCGGAGAGCTTGTCAAACTTGATCAGGCGCAACAAGCTGCGCAGGATCGCCTTCACCAGATATGCGATGATCCATCCCACCAGGACGACGATCAGCATCACCATCAGGCGAGGCAGGAAGCGCACGAATTCGCGGACCAACTCCTGCGTGGCCTGAGTCAATTCATGAACAATCATTTCGCGCATGGTGACCTCACTTTTTTCCGTTCCATAGTTCCAGCAGCGACGGCTTTAAACGCTCGCAGGTCAGGCAATAGTTTTCGATGTTCTGCTCCACCTGCTCTCCGGAAGCATCCCGGTTTTCGACCAGAAAGGTGAATGCCCGCCCACGGTAAAGCGGGGCCAGCGCCTGGACGATGTGGTCCCGGCTGATGACAGCCTTGTGATACGAAGCGGCAAACTCGTAGATGGTGACGGCCCAGAGCTCGTCTCCATAAGCAAAGTCGTCTTCCTCAAGAGTGGCGATTCTTTGCAGCTCGGCCAGCGTGGCCGGGGAAAGGATCGACTTGAGCACGGGCTCCAGTTCGGCGACACCGGAGTTGAACATGTCCCGCAGCCGCTTGCGATTTACGCGCAGCGGTTCCAAAGTCACTTCTTGTTCTCCGCCGAGAGTGGGGACAGGTTGTGAGTCATTTTTCCCGCTCCAGAGCGGGAAGTTGGATTCGAGCGACCAGAACAGAGCGCCCACGGTCTGGCGCATGGCATCGACCAGGTCGGCGGAGCGGGCGTCCAGTCGAGGTTTGACGCCGAGAAAGGATTGCGCCAGACGGAAGCCCCCGGTGATGGCAGAAATGGTCAAAGCGATTTCCGTACCGGTATGACCGACTTCGTGGACCCAGATCTCCTGTGCCAGAAAGTGGCTGGCCAGCGAACCGGAGAAGCTGAATTCCGATGCGTAAGGCTCCCGCACGCGCTTGCCATAAAAGGCGCGGGTCATGGGATAGACCAGGTTGCTCATCAGCAATCCGTCAAACTTATGGCGGCGGTAGAGCGGGGTGACAAAATCGAAATTCCCCTGGTACACGGGGCGCAGCAGGCGCTCGATCCACTCTGGCTCGATGGTGGTGGACTCGGGAGAGACTACGGCGCAAGCGGAGACCCGCAGCAGTTCCGCCGAGGCCAGAATGGTGCGCAGCGCGGTGCCGGTTGCCGGACCGCCGGGATATTCCGCACTGATGCTGTGCAGAGTACGCAGGGCATTCAGGTCGGTGGAGTGCTGCATGTCGTTGATCGAAGCTCCGCGAACCAGATTCGAAGTCTCGTCTCGCGAGCCACCATCCGCATTGACAATTACTGCGCGTTCCCGGGGGAAATACTTCAGCAGGCCGGCGCGAATGGTTTGCACCACTTGGCCGACGGTGGCGGCGTTGTTGTAGGTGGGCACACCTACAAGAACATCGGCCTCGCCGACATCGATCAGCTGGCGAAGAAACTCATCCGTAAGAATGCTTTCCTCGGCCAAATCGTACCTCCGCTAGAATTCCCTGCCTGAAGATCTCCAGCTCAGATCTTGCGCAGACGGAACCAATAAAACTGGTATGGGCCCAGAGTCAGAAGATAAGGCGACTCCCCGACCCGGGGAAAAATGTTTCGGCCAAACATCTCGATCAGGATATTCCCTTTGAACGGGCGCAGATCGAGTTCCACCGCCTGGGCGGTGCTGGAAAGGTTGTTCACGACCAGAATGGACTCTCGGTCCAATTGTCGCACGTAAGCCAGAATCCGGTGGTTCGCGGGATAGAGAAACTCGATCGAGCCGCGGCCAAATACCGGAGTGGACTTGCGCACCTTGATGATGCGCTTCATCCAGGAGAGAAGCGAGTGGTCAAAACGCTTCTGGGACTGGACATTCACCGCCTGATAGCCATAAACCGGATTGAGCATGAGCGGCGAATAGAGACTTTCCGGGTCGGCAGACGAAAAGCCGCCGTTCCAGCCGCCTTCCCACTGCATGGGGGTGCGGACTCCGTTGCGGTCCCCGAGATAGATGTTGTCGCCCATGCCGATTTCGTCACCGTAATAAATGATGGGGGTACCAGGCAGGGACAGCAGTAGTCCGTTCATCAGTTCGATGCGGCGGCGATCATTGTCCAGCAGGGGCGCGAGCCGGCGGCGGATGCCGACATTGATGCGCATGTGTTTGTCGCGGGCATACTGGTCGTACATGTAGTCGCGCTCCACGTCCGTCACCATTTCCAGGGTCAGTTCGTCGTGATTGCGCAGAAACAGGCACCACTGGCAGGGCCCCGGAATCTGCGGAGTCTGCTTGAGGATTTCAGTGATGGGCTTGCGGTCTTCCAGCTTCAGGCCCATGAACATTCTCGGCATGAGCGGAAAATGAAACGCCATGTGAAACTCGTCGCCCTGGCCGAAATAGGCGCACAAATCGGCCGGCCACTGGTTGGCCTCGGCCAGCAGCATCTTGCCGGGATAGTGCTGGTCCAGTTTGGCGCGCAATTCTCTCAGGACAGCGTGGGTTTCGGGCAGGTTCTCGCATGACGTGCCTTCGCGCTCGACCAGGTACGGGACCGCATCCAGGCGAAAGCCGTCCACTCCGAGCTCTACCCAGAACTTCACCACGCTCCACATCTCCTCACGGACAGCCGGATTGTCATAGTTGAGATCGGGCTGATGACTGAAGAAGCGGTGCCAGTAATATGCCTTGGAAACCGGGTCCCAGGCCCAGTTCGAGAGTTCCGTGTCCACGAAAATGATGCGAACGCCCTGATACCTGGTGTCCGTGTCACTCCATACGTACCAGTCCCGTTTGGGATTGTCGCGTGACTTGCGCGACTCCTGAAACCAGGGGTGCTGATCGGAGGTGTGGTTCAACACCAACTCGACGATGACACGGATCCCGCGCTCGTGAGCGACCTCGAGAAAAGTCTTGAAGTCTTCCAGATTGCCGTAACTGGAGTGGACCGACCTGTATTCCGCGATGTCGTAGCCGTCGTCACGCAGAGGCGAGGGAAAGAACGGCATCAGCCAGATGGCATTGACGCCCAATTCCTGCAGGTAGTCGAGCTTCTGCGCCAGGCCGCGGAAATCGCCAATGCCGTCCGCGTTGGTATCGTAGAACGTGCGCACGTGGACCTGGTAGATGATGGCGTCCTTGTACCAGAGTTGGTCCTGAGACATGGGCAAAGCTTTTCTCTCCTGCACTTCACTGCCGGTTATACAAAGTAGTCCACGCCGTTTTCCGTGCGCACACGCCGCCTGATGCAAAAGATGTGGGCAGGCAAACGCTGGGGATTGAGTTCGACATAATTGCGCGGACCGCGCCAGACATATTTCGCATCGGTCAGCAGATCGTGCATCTGATAGGGCTGACGCGGGTCAAGGTGGAACCGGTCCAGCGGCAAATCGATCATCCCGGCCTGGGTGCGATAGGGGTCCAGGTTGACGACCACGACAATGATGTTCAGCAGGTCGTCACCCACCTTGCTGTAGGCGATGAGCTGCTGGTTGTCCACGGGATGAAAGCGCAGGCTCAGGTCACTGTGCAATGCCGGGTTTGCGCGGCGAATCTGATTCACTCTTGTAATCAATTCAGCCAGGCTTGCGGGATTGTCCAGGTCCCAGTGGCGGACCTGATATTTTTCCGAGTCGAGGTACTCTTCGCTTTTCTCACGCACCGGGCGGTTTTCGCACAGCTCGAAGGCGGGACCGTAAATTCCATAGTTAGCGCCCAGGGTCGCGGCCAGAGCCAGACGGATCATGAACGCGGGGCGTCCGCCTTGCTGCAGAAACTCGGTAAGGATGTCGGGAGTGTTGGGCCACAGATTGGGACGAAAATACTCGCGCACATCGGTTTGAGTGAGTTCCGTGAAGTATTCCGCAAGCTCCTGCTTGGCATTGCGCCAGGAGAAGTAGGTATAGGACTGGGTGAATCCCAGCCTGGCCAATTCGTACATCACCTTGGGGCGAGTGAAGGCTTCCGCGAGAAACAGGACGTCGGGATGGCGGTCCTTGATGTCGGTAATCATCCATTCCCAGAAATCAAAGGGCTTAGTGTGGGGATTATCGACGCGGAAAATCCGGATACCCTGATCGATCCAATAGAGCACGACGCTTTTTAATTCTTCCCAAAGCTCCTGGCTTTTTTCGGTCTCAAAATCGAGCGGATAGATATCCTGATACTTCTTCGGCGGATTTTCGGCATACTGCACGGTTCCGTCGGGACGCATGCGGAACCATTCCTGGTGCTCCGTTACGTAAGGATGGTCAGGCGCGCACTGGTACGCCAGGTCGAGCGCCACTTCCAGCCCCAACTGCTTTGCCCGCGCCGTGAGTCGCTTGAAATCTTCCAGGGTTCCCAACTGGCGAGCAATGGCTTTGTGACCTCCTTCTTTAGCTCCGATGGCCCAGGGGCTGCCTACGTCTTCGGGCAGGGCCATCTCGGCGTTGTTTTTTCCCTTTCGATTCACCCGGCCAATGGGGTGAATCGGAGGAAGATAGAAAACGTCAAAACCCATTCCGGCAACGTAATCCAACCTCTTGATGCAGTCCTGCAAGGTTCCGTGGCGACCGGGTTGAGAGGAGGATGAACGCGGGAACATCTCATACCAGGCGCCGAAACGGGCCCGCTCGCGATCGACAATCACCACCAGTTCCCTGCCGTAGGTGGTGGCGCGGCGGCGGTCCGCATGCCGGAGCATCAGGGCCTTCAACTCTGGGCTGGATGATTCTTCCACGGCCGTAGCCATATCTGCCGTCGACAACTTGCGTATTCCGTCGGCCCGGGCGGTGAGCAAGCTCTTGTCTTTTCCCGTGGCCCGGGCTGCGCTTGCTTCGATCAATTGGACTCCGACCAGGACGTCCACGGATATATCCTGTCCGGCTTCAAACTTCTTTGCCAGATCGCGGCTCCAGGACTGATAGCGGTCGGGCCAGGCTTGCAGGGTGTAGAGATGCCGACCCTGAGTCGGGACACTGAACTCTCCCCGCCAAACATCGTTGGGCTGCGGTTCCATGGGAACTTCCTCCCAATCAGATTGCGCAGCTGGCTTGTGTCGCAAGACGGCGTGCAGAACGTCGTGGCCGTCGGCGAAGATGTCGGCGGTTACTGCTACGCGGTCACCAGCCGTGCGCTTGATGGGGAAGCGTCCGCAATCGACTTGCGGCTGGACGTTTTCAATGACGACCCTGCGGGAAAAGGCCGGCCTGATGGTGCTGTTTCCTTCGCCCGTCATGCGCGGTACCGACCTCCTGCTTGGAGTTGCAGCTGCCATTCGTTAAAGACAGGCGAGGTACATTCAGAAACCCGTCGGGGTGAGAAAACAGTGATTATTCGGTGCGTTTTTCAAATTTATCATATGCCACGGCAGACCGCGCGCAGCCTTCGACACTCTATTGGGCAGGGTGAGCCAGATGAGACAATGGCATCCGCATGGATTTCGCACCGCGCCATTGCCCGCGGCTTCAGCCTACAAAAATGGCAGCTTCAAATCCCGCCAGTGACAGGGGCAAGACTGGGCCGGAGTGCTCGACAGGTCGGGAACCACTCCCCCCGCCGTAAAGCGCATCGCTGGTTCGCAACGCCATCCGCCAGGGGTGAGCGTCAGCTGCAACTGGAATGCTCTGCGCCTCGGAGGAGAAATTGCAAATCAGCAGGGCCCTGCTGCCTGCCGGGTCCGAGCGCTTCATGATCAGCCACCTTGCCTGCTCATCAAACCGGATCTCGGTGAGGTCCTTGCGAGCGTTCCTCAGGCTGGGATGCCGCTTTCTCAGGGAAATCAGATCGCGGTAGAGACGCAGAATTTCGGCGTGAGGAGAAATCGCGGTCTTCGACCAGTCCAGCTTGCAGCGCTCGAAAGTGCTGGGGGCTTGCGGATCGGAGAAGTCGCCTTCGGAGTAGTGCATTCCGAGTTCCTTCTTACGTCCTTCAGTTACCGCGGCTGCCAGGCCGGGATCGTCGAAGCTGGTGAAGTAAAGGAAAGGCACTGTCTCTCCGTACTCTTCCCCCATGAACAGCAGCGGCAGGAAGGGCGAGCACAGCGTGAGCACCGCCGCCAGCTTCTGTTGCGCGGCGGGAACCAGAGTTGAGAGCCGCTTTCCCCGGCTGGTGTTGGCGATCTGATCGTGGTTCTGAATGAAGCCGACGAACTGCTCACCCGGCCGATCCTTCGATGAGCTGCCGAAGTGGCGGCGGCGATAGCGTGAATATTTCCAGTCAAAGACAAAACCATCGGCCATGGATTTCGACAGATCGGCAATAGCGCCAAAATCCATGAGAAAGCCTTGCCTCTGCCCGGTCAGGAGGGCATAGAGCGCGTGGTGAAAATCGTCGTGCCATTGCGCGTCGAGCGCATAGCCTCCCACCGCACGGGGGTTGATGATGCGAACATCCTCGAGATCGCTCTCGGCAATCAACCAGGCTTGGCGCTGGAGACACTGCGCCTGACGGTGAAACGCTTCCGCCAATTGGTCGAGGACATGACGAGCACCGAAATCATAAATGCCATGGATGGCGTCGAGGCGAAGCGCATCAACGTGATATTCGGTAAGCCAGTACAAGGCGTTGTCGATGAAGAAACGGCGGACGCCGTCGCTCTCCGGCCCGTCGAAGTTGATCGCCTTTCCCCAGGGTGTGTGATGGGCGTCGGTGAAGCAGGGAGCAAAATCGGGAAAATAATTTCCTTCCGGGCCGAGGTGGTTGTAAACCACGTCCAGCACCACAGCCAGGCCGTGCTGGTGGCAGGCATCCACAAGTTTCTTCAGACCGATGGGACCGCCGTAGGAAGACTGGGGTGCATAAAGGCTGGCGCCGTCGTATCCCCAGTTTCGATTTCCGGGAACCTCCGCTACCGGCATGATTTCGAGCGCGGTTATGCCCAGATCGCGAAGGTAGGGGAGCCGCTGAATGACGCTCTCAAAGCTGCCTTCGCGGGTAAATGTTCCGGGGTGGAATTCATAGATGATGAGGTCGCGCAGAGGAATTCCCGGCCAACCCTGATCGGACCAGAGAAATGACGCGGGGTTTACGATGCGGGAAGGACCGTGGACGCCGCGCGGTTGCCAGCGCGAAACCGGGTCGGGACGTTCGCGCTCCCCTTCGAGCACGTAGAAATAGTCTGCCCCTTCGCTGACCTGCGGGACGGTTGCTGCAAACTCTGAGTCAAGAGAACGGATCATGGGAATCGTACGCGTTCGTTCTCCCAAGATGCGCACGGCCAGGTTCGTCTGGTTCGGAGCCCAGACGCGGAACTCCACCTTGTCGTCGCCGCGGACCGATGCGCCGAACTGAAGTTCCCAGCCTCCTTGGGTTGACCTATTGGACATCCGCGGGGCTCTCGACCTTGCTCTGAAAATTTACCAGCATGGCAATCGGCAGGTGGGCAAAAGCCTCAGCGACCGGCAGGGCGAAGTCTCCATCTCGCGAAGCCGAAGCAACTGTCTTTCCGGTGAACAGGTCGCGATACTGGACGGCAGGAATCTGCTTGCGCAGGACAACTTCCGTGTCCCCCCAGGTTTCGGCCCCGACTGGGAGGCGAACGTCCGACTCAAGTTGAGCAAAGAAGCGCCCGGCCAGCACCAGGACTGTGGCCCCACGAAAGGAGCGCGCGAAAGCGACCACATGCTTGTTCTTTTCCCCCGCCGCGCGCAAGGGAATGTAGCTTCCGTGGGCAAACAGTGCGCGATGTTCGCGGCGAAAACGCAGCGCGCACCGGGTTACGTAGAGTTTCAGACTACCGTCCGCAGGGTCGGCGAGCAAGCGATCGACAAGCGCGGCGGGATCCTCGGACTCGGCGGCGTGAAGTTGGGCGAGCAGACCCTGCAGCCGCTCGTAATCCACGGCACGGCGATTGTCAGGATCGGCCAGGCTGAAGTTCCACACTTCTGTCCCCTGATAGAGATCCGGGAGGCCCGGCGCTGTAATCTTCAGCAAGGTCTGCGAAAGTGAATTGAAGATTCCTGATTTCGCGATCCGCGCCTGGAAGGGCGCAAACTGGTCGAGGAAGGGCTTGCCGGCAGAGTTGTCCAGGATGGAGTCGAGGAAGCCGTGAACAGCGGCTTCGTATTCAGCGTTAGGGTTGATCCAACTGGTGTTAACTTTCGCCTCGCGCAGGGCCTTCTCCATGTAGGTGTGGATCCTGCCGACAAAGTCCGCGTGCCCGGGGGGGTCCATCGCGGTCAGCGGCCAGGCGCCCAGGAGTGTCTGATACAAGAAGTATTCCTCGTTCGCGCTGGGTACCTTTTCACCGGCCACCTGGATTTTCTTTTCCTCATTCAAGCGCTGCCAGACGCGGATAGCCCGGTACCACTCCGCCGGGATTTCCGACAGCACATTGATCCGCGCCCGCACGTCTTCGCTGCGCTTGGTGTCATGGGTGGAGGTGGCCAGCATGGCGTTTCGCCAGGACTGGCGGCGGGCCAGGTTTTTTGCATGGAAGTGAGCCAGCGCAATCCCGAACCGGTCAGGCGATCCGCCGACTTCGTTGAGCGAAAGCAGCGGACAGTAACGATAGAACGCCGTATCCTCCAGCCCCTTGGCCATCACCGGCCCGGTGAGCTGCTGGAAGCGCATGACGAACAGGCGGCGCTCGGCGCGGTCGGCATCGCTGATGCTATCCGGGTCGTTGAGCAGCAGCAAGTCCTGTATGAAATCGAAAACTGATCCGCTGGTTGCCGGGTTGCGGCGCTTCGCGGTCTTGATGGCGCCGCGGATGTAGCGTTCGTCCTGCTCGTCAGGGTGCTGGGTGTCGGTCCGGATATAGGTGCGGTACACGGGAAAACAGGCAATCACTTCGCGCAGGGCGTCGCGCAGACTCTCCAGAGTGAAGTCGCGGGAGCGGCGATGCTGCTCGGAAATGCGGTCCAGGCGGCGGGAGAGCACGTTGAGTTCGCTGGACATCGAAACCTGCATGACCAGCCGTTTGCTCTCGTAAATCAGGTCCGGATAACTCTGCGACCAGCCGGTAAACTTGCGGTAGAGGCGCTGGAAGAAGCGTCCCTTGGAGTGGTCCACGAAGAGTCCATTGAGCAGGTTGAGAAAGCCGTAGCCAGTGGTGCCCTCGATGGCCCAGCCCGGCCGCAGCTCTTCATTGCCCACCAGGATCTTTTCAGCGGCAAGGTAGAGACGTCGTCGAGCGCCGATACCAGAAGCGTTGGCGGATTTATCGCCGGGCAGTGGAGCCTTGGCCTGAAGGTCCTCGAAATAACCGAGAGGATCGAACAAACCGTCGGGGTGGTCGATGCGGATTCCTGACACCAGCGATTTCTGTATCAGCTCGAAGGGAATGCCGTGGACGACGGCGAATACTTCCGGGCTCTCCACCCGGATCGCGGCCAGATCATTGATGTCGAAAAAGCGGCGATAGTTGATTTCGTCCGAGGCGACCCGCCAAAAACTCAAGCGGTAAGCCTGGTCATCCAATATCTTCTCCAGCGGATCAAAGCTGTGCGGGTGTCCTTTGCTGCCATTGATGATGGTCAATACTTCCTTCAGACACAGCCGGACCACATCGCTATCCTCCACCAAAGCGGCCAGACGGCGGCGGATGACCTCTTTCTCGCGCTGGCGCTCACGGACTTTGGGCAGGTCGGTATCCTCGCGGCGAGGGAGATGCGAGATCGCTGTGATAATGCTCTCCAGTTCCAGCACGTGACCGTCGCTGTCGGTAAGCTTTTCTTTCGCCTTGGCCAGAATGCGTTCCAAAAGCGGGGACCAGGAACGCGGAGCCAGCGGAAAGTGGGTGCCGAGCGAATCCAGGACAAATCCACCGCCGTCAAACAAGGCCCGAATGGATTGATTTTCGAGTACCAGGCCAAACTGGTCCGGCAGAAAGGGTAGAAGGACCTTGTTGGCCAACTCTGATTTGGGAGGGCTCCAATCAATATCGAAGTAGCGGGAGTAGTCCGAACTGGGCCCGTTCTCCAGCACATCCCACCACCACAGGTTCGAGGGATGGGTGATGCACATGTGGTTGGGCACAACGTCCACGACCAGACCCATGCCCCGTCGCCGCAAGCTCTCAGCGAATTCGGTGAACTGTTCCTCCGAACCGATTTCGGGATTGAAGCGAGTGTGGTCGGTGACATCGTAGCCATGCATGCTGCAGGGGTGGGCCATCAAGAAAGGGGAGGTGTAGCAATCTGTGATCCCCAGATCGTGCAGATACGAAACTACCGCCGCGGCCTGGTTAAAGGTAAAGCGAAGATTGAGCTGAAGGCGATAAGTTGAACAGGGGACATAAGCCGGTTCTAATGAAGCTCTGCGGTTCACTCAATCGCCTCGGTCGTAATCTGATCGTGCAATGGAACGCGGCTGAAGATGCCGCCGGCAACCTGGCGCCTTTGCGGCCCTGAAATGTCGTTGTGCCGAAAGCGGGTTCGACCGCCTGCTGCACGCCCGAATGAAGTATAAACAGATAGGTCCGGTCCTGTGGCATTCGAAATGAACATGCGGCATCAAATTTGCGAGTCTTGCTGATAACCTAGGTTGACGGCAATAACTGTTCCGAAGATGCAGGAGCGGTGGCAGCAGTTGTTCGTGGCCGATTCAGGAAGAGATTGAAGGAAAATCCACCAGATCGCCCTACTCGCCCCTCGTCGCGCGCGTACTGAGGCCGACAATCCAGGAGACTTGATGGAACGGTACGTATGCATTCATGCGCATTTCTACCAGCCGCCGCGGGAAAATGCGTGGCTGGAGGCGGTGGAATACCAGGATTCCGCTTATCCCTACCATGACTGGAACGAGCGGGTCACGGCGGAATGCTATGCCCCTAACAGCGCCTCGCGCATTCTGGATGGCGATGGCCGCATTCTGCAGATCGTCAATAACTATTCGAAAATCAGCTTCAACTTCGGTCCTACCCTGCTTTCATGGATGGCGGAGAAGAGTCCAGCGGTGTATGAAGCGATCCTGACCGCCGACCGCGAAAGCCAGCGCCTTTTCTCCGGCCATGGCTCGGCCGTGGCCCAGGCCTACAATCACATGATCCTTCCCCTGGCCACGCGCCAGGACAAATACACTCAGATTCTTTGGGGCATTCGCGATTTCGAAAAGCGATTCGGGCGGCATCCCGAGGGCATGTGGCTGCCGGAAACGGCGGTCGATCTGCAAACGCTCGAAGTCCTCACCGACCTGGGCATCAAGTTCACGATTCTGTCTCCATACCAGGCGGGGCGGGTGAGGCCGGTGGGAGGGCGGGCGTGGCGCAAGGTGGACGGAGGCAGAGTTGATCCCTCGATGGCTTACAAGGTGCGCATGACTTCCGGACGAGCCATCAATGTATTTTTTTATGATGGCCCTATTTCTCGCGCCATCGCCTTTGAGGATCTCCTGGCAGACGGCAAGCGCTTCTCCGACCGGCTGCTGGGAGCATTTTCTGATGCAAGGACATGGCCTCAACTGGTTCACATCGCCACCGACGGCGAGACCTACGGGCATCACCGGGCCTATGGCGACATGGCCCTGGCCTTCGCCTTGCACAATATTGAAACCAGCCAACTGGCGCGCCTGACCAACTATGCGGAATACCTGGAAAAGCATCCGCCCACGCAGGAGGCCAAGATCATCGGAAACACTTCCTGGAGTTGCGCTCACGGGGTAGATCGCTGGCGCAGCGATTGTGGGTGCAACTCAGGCGGCCATGCCGGATGGAACCAGCAGTGGAGAGCACCCTTACGGCAGGCCTTCGACTGGCTGCGCGATGAGGCCGCTCCTCGTTATGAGGCGGAAGCGAAAAAGCTCTTCGCGAATCCGTGGCAAACCCGGGATGCGTATATCGACGTAATTCTAGACCGCTCCCGCGAGAACATCATTAGCTTCATGACCGCGCAAGCCAAGCGGGAGGTTTCGCAGGCAGAAATCGTGACTGGGCTGAAGCTGCTTGAACTGCAACGTTATCTCATGCTGATGTACACCAGCTGTGGATGGTTCTTTGACGACCTCTCTGGAATTGAAACAGTACAGGTGATTCAGTACGCCGGCCGCGCCCTGCAACTGGCCGGACAATTATTCTCCGACGAGGGTCTGGCCGCGCCGTTTCTTGACCTGCTGGCGCAGGCACGCAGCAACCTTCCCGAACAGGGCGACGGCCGCTCCATTTACGGGCGCTATGTCCAACCCGCGATGGTGGACCTGGAAAAGGTCGGCGCACACTATGCCGTCAGCTCGCTGTTCGAGGAATACGGACAGAACACCCGCATCTATTGCTATGACGTCGAAAAGATGGATTACCGTACTTCGCGCCAGGGAAAACTGCGGGTGGTGCTGGGACAGGCCAGCATTACATCGGAAATCACGTGGGATTCGGACCAGGTCACTTTTGGGGTATTGCATCTCGCGGACCACAGCGTAATTGGAGGAGTGCGGCAGTTCCAGGGCGAGGAAGCCTACCGCAATCTCGACCAGGAACTCGACCAGTCGCTGGTGAGCGGCGACCTGGCGGAACTGGTGCGCCTGATCGACAAGAACTTCAGTTCCGGCACCTACACTTTGCGACTGCTCTTCCGCGACGAACAGCGAAAAATACTCGGCATTATTCTGGAGGAAGCAACCAACGAGGCCCGCGCCATGTATCGCCATTTTAACGACGAGCATGCGCACCTGATCCGCTTCGTGACCGAGCTGGGAGTGCCTCTGCCCAGGCGCTTCCGCCTGGCCGTGGACTTCACGCTGAATTCGGAGCTGCTCGACGCCTTCTCGGCTGAAGACGTGGGCCTGGCTAAGTCCAGGGCAATCCTGGAGGAGATACGGCGCACGGGCGTCACACCCGACGCCGTAACCTTGGAATTTGCGTTACGCCGCACCATTGAACGCCTGTTCACCCGCTTCGTTGCCAACCCCATGGAACCCGGCCTGCTGCAACGATTGCAGGAAACCATTGCCCTGGTCATCACTTTGCCATTCCAGGTCCGCCTTTGGGAGGCACAGAACACCTACTACGCAATGATGCGAACGACCGCCGGCGATGTTCGGGAGCGCGCCGAAGGCGGAGACGCCGAGGCCCAGGCCTGGCTGGATGGCTTCGTGAAACTGGGTGAAGCGCTGAAAGTGAAAGTGCAGATTAACGCGGCAGTGGGCGCCTCTTAGCGTGGCAGCTTCGCACCAGCCAAGTGAAGGGCGGACACTCTTGTCCGCCGATTTTGACTTGGCTATTGGTTATTCGAAACTAATTCAGCCCAGCAATGGCGATCCAAAGCTAGAAAGTCAAAAGCGGCGGACAAAAGTGTCCGCCTCACACCAGCCACCATCAAACAAATGCTAGATTCCAGCGTCCTGGCGGGCACGCTGGATGTCTTTTATGTCTCCCATCGCGATGAGAACGACCTGGCGGTCCACAACTGACTGGTCGGGCGGATTCACCTGCAGATCCGAAGAGCCTTCCGTCGTGGGACGCTTCACCCCGAGAACCAAAAGGTTGTAACGACCCTTGAGGTTCAGATCATGCAGGGAGCTGCCTGCCCATGGTGAGGTGGCGTTGACTTCGATCTCCTCAACCCGCACGGTCCTGCCTTGCTCCTTGAGCATGGTATCGAGAAACGCGACTACGTGTGGGCGAATCAGTTCACTGGCCAGCCGCATCCCCCCGATCTGACTGGGGGAAACGGTGGAGTTAGCGCCGGCACGCAGCATGCGTTCGGCAAACTTGCGCTCGGCGGAGCGCGCCACGATGCGCATCTTGGGAAAGCGCTGGCGCACGATTACGGTCACCACCAGGTTGTCTTTATCCAGAGGCAGTCCGGCGATCAGGCCGGCGGCGCGGCTCAGTCCGGCTTTCTCCAGAATGTCTTCCTCGGTGGCATCGCCAACGACGTAGAGCATTTCCTGCAGCGTTCCCGGATGCAACTCCTTCAACTTCCGGATATTGTCTTCGGAGATGTCGACCACCACGTGAGGAGTGTTCGTCTTCTGCAGCTCTGCCACTGCATGCCGGCCGGTGTCTCCCAGGCCGCAGACAATGTGGTGCCCCGTGAGCTGGTCAATATGATGCTGCATTCTGCGCCTCCAGAAAGGCTTCTTGAATTCCATCTCCACCATGAAGGCGGCCACGATCGAAAAAACATAAACTGTGATCGCGACCCCAAAGAGCACAATGCCGATGTTGAATACGCGCAGCACAGGATTGTGGCTGGTATCAACGATTTCTCCGTAGCCCACACCAGCCAGGGTTATGACCGCCATGTACAGGGCCTGGAGGAAGGTGACGGAGGGGCCGCCGAGCACGCGATATCCCGTGGTGCTGATCACGATCAGAATCAGCAACAAACCGAGCGCGAGCAGGAGACGTTTGCGGAGGACCATCGGGTTATCGCCGCCATTCGTCGATCAGATTGGCCACCAACCCGCTCCATCCGGTCTGGTGGCTGGCTCCCAGACCCATTCCACTATCGCCGTGATAGTACTCGTTGAAGAGCAGGCACTGGTTCCAGTGCGGATCGTCCTGAAACTTGCGATAGAAACCGAAACACGGGCGCTTGCCGTCAGCGCCACGTTTGAAAATCGAGATCATGCGGTCGGCGGCTTCACGCGCGATATCGTGGGGAGTAACCGGGTTCTGGCTGCCCGCAGCCGGCAACGAAAACTGCGGGCCGACCGCATCGCCGAAGCGCAGGAACGAGTGAATCAGTAAGTAAGAGGTTGGGAACCAGACGGGGCCGCGCCAGTTCGAATTCCCTCCCTTGAGCTTGACTGCCGCTTCACCCGGTTCGTAACCCATGGCGCGGTCCCCGAACTGGAAGGGATGCTGCTCATGATATTTGGACAGACTGCGGATGCCGTAAGGCGAGAGAAATTCTGCCGGGTCCCAGATGCGCTGCAGCAGGCGTTTGAACTGGTTGGGATCGGCAATCGAGAGCACATAACGCTTCTTTCCGTCGCCCACCGTGTAACAGGCGTCGCCCACCAGGTCGGGACGGTTCTGGATGAACCATTCGACGTCACGCAAAAAGCCGGGGTGAGCCGCGAGCTCTTCGCTTTCCAGCACTTCAATGGCGTACAGCGGGATCAGGCCGACCAGAGAGCGCAGGCGGAACTTGTGAAACTCGCCGTTGGGATAACGGAGCACGTCGTAGAAGAAGCCCTCCTGCTCGTCCCATAACTGGTAGTTGCGGCCGCCCATCTTCTTCATGGCCGCGCCGATGTAGATGAAGTGCTCGAAGAACTTGGTGGCCACGCCTTCGTAGACCCGGTTCTGATTGGCCAACTCCAGCGCAATGCGCATCAGGTAGAGACAGAAAAAACCCATCCAGCCGGTGGCATCGGATTGCTCCAGGATGGCACCGTTGGGAAATTTTTCTCCGCGATCGACGACGGCGATGTTGTCCAGTCCCAGAAACCCACCCTCGAAAACGTTGTTGCCCTCGCTATCCACCCGGTTCACCCACCAGGCGAAATTCATCAGCAGCTTGTGCAGACATCTTTCCAGGAAGACGGTGTCACCTTTGCCCGTGCGTTGTTTTTCACTCTGGTAGACGCGCCAGCAGGCCCAGGCGTGCACGGGAGGATTGAGATCCGAAAATTCCCATTCGTATGCTGGAATCTGGCCGTTGGGATGCTGGAACTGCTCGAACAGCAGCACCCACAAATTTTCCTTGGCAAATTCAGGATCGACCAGCGCCAGGGTGGTGCACTGAAAGGCCAGGTCCCAGGCCGCGAACCAGGGAAATTCCCATTTGTCCGGCATGGAAAGAATCCGCATGGAGTTCAAATGACGCCAGTGAATGTTGCGCATCTGCTTGCGTGATTCCGGCGGCGGAAACTTCGGGTCGTCGCCTTCCAGCCAACGGTTTACGTCCCACAGGTAAATCTGCTTGCTCCACAGCATTCCGGACAGGGCCTGGCGCTGGATCATTTTTTCTTCTTCGCTGGCGCGGGCCGGATGCACAGAAGCGTAAAACTCGTCTGCCTCAGCTTTGCGCCGACGGACGATTTCATCCACGTCGTTGAGCGGGGCGGTCAGTTTTTCCTGCGTCAGCCGCAGCCGCACGATCATCGACCCGCCCCGTGGAACTTTCTGCTGGTAGTGAATGCAGGACTTCGTGCCAGTCTGTCGCGGGTTCACGCAGTCTTCATGATTGATGATGTGGCGGTGGAAGGCATCCTTAACGTAGGGCTTTCGATTGTCCGAGCAACCGTACAGGCGGACCGCGTTGTTCTCGTTGTCGGTGAACAACGCTTCCCCGCCCTCGGGAGCGTAAAGATAATGAGTACCGAGCGAATATGGGAACTGCAGATTGCGCAGGCTAGTCGCGTTGGACTCGTCGGCTACGAGGACGATTTGTTTTCCGGCCGCCCGCAGCAGAATGGAAGGTTCAGCGCCCGGCGGATCGGTCCAGGCCCAGGTGTTGCGGAACCAGAGGTGGGGCATCAGATGCAGATCGGCTGCTTCCGGTCCGCGGTTGATGGCCTCGATGCGCACGCAAAGATCTTCCGGTCCGGCTTTGGCATATTCGATGAAGACATCGAAATAGCGGTCCTCATCGAAGATTCCAGTGTCCAGCAATTCGTATTCGGGCGCACCCACCTGCCCCCAGCGGCGCCGGTTTTCTTCCAGCAATTTCTGATATGGGAACTCGCGCTGCGGATACTTGTACAACATCTTCATGTAGCTGTGTGTGGGCGTGTTGTCGAGATAGAACCAGTATTCTTTCGCGTCCTCGCCGTGATTGCCTTCGTTGCCTGTAAGCCCGAACATGCGCTCTTTGAGGATGGGATCACGCCCATTCCACAGGGCCAAGGCGAAGACCAGAAGCTGATAGCGATCGCAGATGCCGGCAATGCCGTCTTCGCCCCAGCGATAGGCCTTGCTGCGGGCCATGTCGTGGGTAAGAAATTCCCAGGCACAGCCATCGGGACTGTAGTCCTCGCGCACGCTGCCCCAGGAGCGTTCGCTGACGTAGGGGCCCCACTTGCGCCAGGGCGCGACCGGGTCGGCGTGTTTCTCGCGCAGCCGCTGATGCTCGGAGGTATTGTTTTCCATGGTCGGAGTCGGCACCACTATTTGCCCTGCCCAGCTTCGTGACCGAGCGCGGCTCCGATTCTCTGCAACTGCGCCGCAAAGGCCGGCGCGTTGTAGGCCGAGGGATTCTGCACCTGGGCAAACAGCCCTGCAATCGCGCTTTGTAGATCGCTGTCGGGCGCGCCGTTCTGCCTGCAAACGTTGTACAGCGAATCAAGCGACATGGTGGCTTGCTCGGCGGCGCGCTGTCCCTGCAGCGCAATGCTCGAGTCGGCAGCGATGCGGCGCATGACCTGGAATGTGAACGCCTGGTCGTAGGAACGGCCGTTCAGTTCGCCGGTCAGGGAGTGCGCAAGGGCTGCGGCCCGTTCGGCCGACGCTGCGATCTGCTCGCGATTGCCGCTGAGTTGTCCCATCAGGCTGCTGAGAGTCGCAATCTCCGATTCCAATTTGCCGGCCGCGGCCGCGTCGGTTGCCGCCGCCGCGTAGCGGAAGACGGTGAAGCGCGCGGCATTCCATGCGGGGAC
>JBARIF010000469.1:0-1764 GCA_049799615.1 Terriglobales bacterium | reverse complement strand
GCCGGGGTGGGTGGGAAAGGCATTTGCAGGTTTGGTTCGTCCGTAACGTGGCGCACGCCGTGACGCAATTGTTGCCAATCGCGCACGGCGAACTGAAGTTCGCCGCGGCACGCTGAAGCGTGTCAGGATGGCCCTCCGGGCCACCAAAATTCATGAAAACCCGCGCGAACGGGCGCTTGAATCCCGCCGGCATCTATATCAGTAGAGGCGGCCGGTGGCAGGTCGGTAGCGCACTGGTGATGTTGAGACCGTAAGCGTGTCTGATCCGGAATCCGCAATTGAACCAATCAATGTACGCCCTCGGTTGGGGTAGTACGCAACGGTGCTTAATCTGGATGAGAAGTCGGGTTCTACCGGCGCGGCCTCTGGGAGAGGAATGCGACGATGACGAGTTACTATGTGGCTGGGATTGATGTCCACAAAAGCATGTTGGCGGTGGTCATTACCGATGCCGGGGCGGAAGGGGAGATGGTCTTTGAGCGCCGCAAGTTCGGCGCGCTGGCCAGTGATCTCAGAGAATTGCAGGCATGGTTGACGGAGCACGAGGTACGCGAGGTGGTGATGGAATCCACAGCGCAGTACTGGAAGCCGGTGTGGCGGCAGTTGGAGGGGAGTTGCCGGTTGCATCTGGCACAGGCCCAGTCCAATCGGGCGCCGCGCGGACGCAAAGGAGATTTCCGGGATGCCGAGCGGCTGGCGCGCCGGCACGTGGCGGGGGAATTGATTCTGAGTTTTGTGCCAGACCCGGAGCAGCGGCTGTGGCGCACGCTGACGCGCACCAAATATCAACTGACGCGGGACCGGGTGCGCCTGCACAGCCAACTGGAGTGCCTGCTGGAAGATGCCCGCATCAAGCTGGGTACCTGCGTGAGCGATCTGCTGGGGGTCAGCAGCCGCCGCATCCTGGAGGGGTTGGCGGAGGGCCAGACTGATCCCCAGGCGCTGGCCGCGCTGGTGGAACCGGACTTGAAGGCCACCCCGGAGCAACTGGCCAATGCACTCAGCGCAGCCCCGGATCTGAGTATTTTGCATCGGCAGATCCTGCGTCTGTTTCTGGAGCGGGTCAACTTGATCGAGCGGCAGATGGCGGGGCTGCATCAGGCGGCGGCGACGGCACTACAGGCTCATCAGGCGGCGGTAGTGCGTCTTTCTGCGGTACCGGGCTTGGGCGTGGACTCTGCGCAACAGGTGATCGCGGAGGTTGGTCCGGCGGCCGCCACCTTCGCCAGTCCGCAGGAACTGGCCTCCTGGGTGGGGGTCTGTCCGGGGCGCGAAGAGTCCGCCGAAGAATCCAAGAGCAATCGCAGTCCTAAGGGCAATCGCACCATGCGGCGCGTGCTGAATCAGGCGGCCAATGCAGCCCGCAAGACCAAGGGGAGCATCTTCCAGATCCTCTACCGCCGCTGGCTACCCAGGCTGGGACATAAGCGGGCTATCTGGGCTTTAGCCCACCGCTTGTGCCGCTTAACTTGGATCATTCTCCATCGGGGTGAGGAGTACATTGAGTACGGCAAGGAACGGGACGCCTTAGCCAGCGAAAGGCGGGCTGCACTGTTAGCCCGACAGCTTCGCCGGCTTGGCTATCAGGTCATCCCGCCCAAAGACACGGTAGTAGCGTGATGGGTTTTCAACGGTGCGCCACGGGTGCGCCTGCGCCGTCAGGCGGGACAGGACGCTTCATGGTTTTACAGTCAGATTAGCGGAAGCTGTGCTGCCTTGATAAGTCGCGGTAATTTTAACCACGGTTTGCGCAGTGACCGGAGT
>JBARIF010000468.1:0-1727 GCA_049799615.1 Terriglobales bacterium | reverse complement strand
GCCTATGGGAGAGATCCTGGAGATGGTCCTCGAGGGTCTCGCCGTAGTGCCGCCACGTCTCTCCATCGACACCGGGCGCGGCTTCCTTCTTCAGACTGAAGTAAGCCATGCGCAGCGTTTCCAGGTTGTAGATGTGGTGCAGAAGCGCCGTGAACCGCAACTTCTTATCCTTACTTGCTGCTTGACGTACCCGCTCCAACGCATTGGACGCGTCTTCCCGGCTCGGTGTCCGGGACGCGCTTTGCTGGGGCAGGTTCCCTTTGGCCAGCCCTCTTCCCTCCATCCCCTCCGCTGCCGGTTGCCCGGCGTTGTTCGGGGACTTCGCAGGTACTTCAGGGCTGTCCGACTTCCCAGGTCCGTTCATCATCGGCGTACATCCTCAGACTTCCCGATGCGTCCCAGGTCCACTGCGGCCCTGGGCGAACCTGGGATCTCCCGGTTCCCGCGCGAGGTGCTTCCGTACGTGCTCGGGGTCTGTGACCGCGCGGGACTCCAGTGCACCTCGCGATATCGGTGCACCGGATGGGGCCTTCCGCTTTCTCCTACAACGTCGGCGTCCCGGAGTGAGTTTCTTACGCGGCTGAATACCCGGCCCGCACATTCCCTTGCCAACGCTTCGACGCCACCCTCGCGAGCGGCTCCGCATGACTCAGGGCCGATGTGGGTCGCTAATCCACTTTCGTATGACTCTTTCATTCACTACACCTCGCCGGTTTAACCGGCGCACAGGAGAAGCACAATGGAAAAACCGAAGATCCTGATCGTTGACGATGATCCCGACCTGAGACGAGGTCTAAACCTGCGCTTGCGCGCCAGCCACTTCGAAACAGCCTATGCCACCGATGGCTTCTCGGCCATTGCCATGGCCCAGAAAGAGCGGCCGGACCTTATCATTCTCGACATCGGCCTACCCGCGGGAGACGGCTTTGTGGTGTTGGATCGCTTGCAGCAGAGCGCTCAGCTTTCCTCCATCCCAGTCATCGTCCTGACGGCACGCGATCCGCAGTACAACCGGGAACGCACCCTGAAGGCTGGAGCATGCGCTTTTCTGCAAAAGCCCGCCGACAACAATGAATTGATGGACGTGATTCGCACCACCCTCAATCCGGTGTGGCCGGGCACGGCGGCTTCAGCCCTGCCCAGTCACTAAGGCGGGAAATTCGCGTGGCGCACTCTGGGAAGGCACGACCCAGACCTTGCGGAAAAACTCTGGTTTAGGATGCAGCAGGGCCTGGCTCTGCATTGAGGTCCTCGGACCAGCCGTCATGCCATCAGTTCGGCAAATTCCGATCGAGCTTCTGAATCTTCCAGAAGGCGGTGGGCAGCCGCTGGTCCACCGGCGGCAGAGGAAACAGCCTCTGGTGGGGCTCGGTCTGGTACCAGAAAGCAACGCTGGTGTAATCGTCCTCCCGGGCGTTCGCATGTCCGTGCTCGATCGTGGCGCGCAGAGACTTGCGAAAATAAATAGGGTCCTGGATATGGAACCGGTACATGGTATGGCTGCCGGTCCAGTCCCGGTTCCCCTGCTGTGAATAGCCGATGAACGGATAGTTAAACTCCTTCTGAAACCCCCATGCGTTGTTGAAGTAATCTTCCATTCCTGTCCCGTTAATGGTTGCGCGCGCGGTTTCTCCGTCAATGAAGAACATATCGTCGCCTTCGCCCCACCACCCCGTCGAACGCCCGAAGACGTTCAGGATTGTCCCCACGTATTGGCCCTTGCCCTT
>JBARIF010000467.1:0-4135 GCA_049799615.1 Terriglobales bacterium | reverse complement strand
GCCAAAGACTCGGCCGTCGCCACCCAGGTTCCGCGCCTGGCCCAGCGCTGGCAGGACGAGGTCGAGGCGCAGCGCGGATGGGAGCATTTCGGCCTCAACGACTTCGCCCGTCTCAGGGCGCGGTTTGGTGTCGACTGGGTGCTGATCGAACGCCCTGGGCCCCAGGGCTTGCAATGCCCCTATGAAAATGCCGCGGTGCTGGTGTGTCGTATTCCATAGGCCCATGCCTGGCCGACGCCCGTTGCCGTTCGCGGTCCCGCCGTATAGCATCTAACCTGACATGCTGCGCGGCCCCAACCTGCGTTCGTCGATGGCGATCCGCGAGATCCTCGCCATTTCCTACGACACATTCATGTCCAACAAGATCCGTTTCGCTCTGACGGCGCTGGGCATGGTGATCGGCACCGCGTCCCTGATTCTGGTCGTGACCATCGGGATGACCGGCAAGCAGTACGTGCAGCGCCTCATTCAATCCATCGGCGCCAACATGATTTACGTCGAATACTCAGGCGGCGCCCAGCGCATCACGGCCAGTGCGGCCGATCCCCTCACTGTCGACGACATGCGCGCCGTGCAGGAGCAGGTCCCCAGCGTTACCTACGCCTCTCCGTTAATAGTGCTGAGCGAGCGCATCTCGGCGGGTTCCGGCAAAGAAAAAGACATCTCCGTGATGGGTGCCGCGCCCGAGTATCAGCGCGTACGCAATCTCGTGGTCCTGTCCGGGCGCTTCTTCGACGCCGCTGACGCCCAGGCTCGCAATAAAGTCGGTGTGCTCACCCAGAAAATGGCGGAAGAACTCTACGGCTCCGTCGACGCTGCGGTCGGGCAAGTCATCAAGCTGACTGGGCTGCCGTTCACGGTCATCGGCACTTTCAAAGAAGGAGTCGACACCTTCGGCCAGTCCGAGGTGCAGGATTACTCCATGGTCATCCCGTCCACAGTCAGCCGGTACTTCACGGAGACCGCCGCCGTGAAGCAGATCTTCTTTACCGTAGCCAGCCCGGATGACGTGGTTCCCGCAACCAGTCAGATTCAGCGAGTCATTCAGGGGCGCCACCGTCCTGAGTCGGTATATACGGTCAGTAACCTGACGCAGTTGCTCGCGGTCTGGGACAAGATCGCCAATGCGCTGACCATTGGCCTGCTCCTGATCGCCGCCGTAACCCTGCTGGTCAGCGGTATCGGCATTATGAACATCATGCTGGCTACGGTGAGTTCGCGCATCCGCGAAATCGGCATCCGCAAGGCAATCGGTGCCACCAACCGCGAGATCCGCTTTCAGTTCCTGGCCGAGGCCGTGCTGATCTCGCTGGTGGGAGGAGTGGCCGGCATCGTTATTGGACTCGCCATCCCCTTCTCGGTCCGCTTCCTGACCGCGTACCGCATCCCGATCTCTGGACTGTCGGCCATCATCGCGATCGTGGTTTCGTCCCTGGTGGGAATTCTCTTCGGCACCCTTCCCGCCACCCGCGCCGCCCAACTGGATCCAGTGGAGAGTCTGCGGTACGAGTGAAGCTTCGGGCTACGAGCTTCGAGCCCAGCCCAAGGTCCTAACCCAAAACCCAGTGCCTGAACGCAGGTCTTTAGCCCACAGCTCGCCGCCCAAAAGCAAAAGCCGGGCTGGTTGGCCCGGCTTTCTAATTCTGATCGGAACGACTGGGTTCCGAGGTCCGGTCAGATCTTTCAAATTTTCCCTGTCACCGCTTGCTTGGCCCGGCTCGAAAAGTCACCGCTTTTCAAGGCTGAACTACATCACCAGTGCCAGGTTCTCCAGCTCGAGCTGAAGGACTGGCAAAGAGCAACCGGCCATTTCCACACGACCAGCTGCATCCAGAGCCGCCTGCGGAGACACCCCGTAGCCGCGGCCCATCAGGAATACCTGCAATAGCTCGGCCGCCTCCCGCGAATCGATCATCCCGCCCTGCAGGAGATCGCTTCTGAGTGACGCCAGCTCCGTGCTTGTGAATCTTTCTTTCATGGCCGTCCTCACCTCCGACCTGCGTTCAACGACCTTGTACCCATTAGACTCAGCGGCTGCCACAAATGTTGCATGCAATTTCCATGCCGCAATCAGCCCCTGTTTCCATATACGTACACGAACGTCTTCTGGTTTCTTTAACCCCTGTGGAAATGAAGAGTTGCGGGCAACCCTTACCACGGTACCCAGCGTCGGGTTACCACTTGTCTCGTCTCGCTAGTGACATAACGTGTCGTTCTGGGACGAAAAGCGGCGATTTTCGGTCGAGATGCGGTAAAAGACCCAGAATCGGGAAGGCTCGAGAATCAGGATGGATCGATCGTCGCCTGATCGACCAACAGAATGGGGATGTTATCCCGGACAGGATAAACCCGGTGGCACGCGCTGCACTTGAGCGCTTCCGGGTCCACCTTGAGAACAAGGGGCTTTTTGCAGGCGGGGCAAACCAGGATCTCAAGCAGGTCTTGGGGAATCATGACCGGGAGATTGTACGACGAAAGCGCCCGTTATCCGCAGACTCTTGTCAGGGTTCGGTCCTGGCAGGCTGCGGAGAAACTGGCGATTTGTACCCTTTAGCGATGCTGTAAGCAGTTTATTCTCAGCGGCCTCTTCAGTGGCTGGACCGTCGAAAAGCGGATCCCGGCAGGATGCGCCGGCGACAAGTTGCGTTCGTACGTCGCGCCCACCGGTACGCCGTCCTGACCAATCGCGACACCGCTGGGATGCGCGCCCGTGGCCAAATAAAAACCAGGTGGACTGGAACCTGATCTACCTGTGCCGCTTCCACCGGGCTCACCTCCGGCTCGCGAGTGCAATCGCGACGTTTTAGCGCCCGCCGCCAGTTTAAAATGAATTTTTCCTGAATGTTTCATACCGAGGGGAATCGATGGCGGCCACTATTCTGGACGGCAACAAGATCGCGAGTGAGATTCGTGCGGAAGTCGCGGCGGAAGCGAAGTCGCTGGCCGAGGCGGGCATGCGTCCGGGGCTGGCCGTCGTGCTGGTGGGGCACAATCCGGCATCCGAGATCTACGTGCGCGGAAAGGTGAAGAGCTCTGAAGAGGTCGGTATCTACAGCGAGAAGCATACCCCGCCCGACACTGCTACCACCGCCGAGTTGCTCGCTCTGGTCAACGATCTGAACCGGCGTGATGAAATCGACGGTATCCTGGTGCAACTGCCTTTACCCTCGCACGTGGACGCGAAGAAAGTCCTGATAGCGGTCGATCCCGCAAAGGATGTCGACGGTTTCCACCCCATGAACGTTGGTTTCCTCTCCACCCAGCGCCCGGGACTTGTGCCCTGCACGCCGGGCGGAATCATGGAGATGCTGCGCAGGTCGAACATCCCGGTCGCCGGTCAGGAGGCTGTCGTCGTTGGTCGCAGCGACATCGTGGGAAAACCGATGGCCATGTTGCTCATCAATGCAAACGCCACCGTTACGGTCTGCCACTCGAAGACGCGCGATCTGCCCGGCGTCTGCCGCCGCGCCGACATCCTGGTGGCGGCCATCGGGCGGGCCGGCATGATCACGCCCGATTTCGTGCGCGCGGGCGCCACCGTGATTGACGTGGGCATGAACAAGATCACGGACCGCGCCGAATTCGATCGTTACTTCAAGGGGAACGAGAAGCGCGAGCAGGCCTTCGCGAAGAATGGTTCAACTCTTGTCGGGGACGTCCATCCAAAAGTCGTCGAAGTTGCCGGCGCCATCACGCCCGTGCCCGGTGGTGTGGGCCCGCTCACTATCGCCATGCTCATGGCCAACACAGTCCGGGCGGCAAAACTCCGGCGCGGGTCCGAGGTCCCGGTCGGGTAAAGTTTCTTCACCACCGAGACACAGAGACACAAAGAAAACGAAGGAAAAATCATTTTGAGCTTTCCTGCCGGCGTAATCCGTTTGAGAAGCATCGCCCCAGGCACCAGCGACTCTCGTCTCGCCCATCTTTTCTCTGTGCCTCTGTGTCTCTGTCGGGTAATACCTTTTCCTTTAACCTCTGCTTTCGCGAGGTACGCTTGCTGAAAGTCGGCCTCACCGGCGGGATTGCCAGCGGAAAATCGGTTGTAGGCGAGATATTTACCGCCTTGGGAGCGCACCTCATCCAGGCGGACCACATTGCCCACGATCTCATGCAGCCCGGTCAGGCGGTGTACGAC
>JBARIF010000466.1:0-3856 GCA_049799615.1 Terriglobales bacterium | reverse complement strand
GGCCGAATCAGACCTGCGCGCGTCCGAACGGCTGGCCATCGACTATGGCAACGCCACCGAACTGGCGGAGAAAGCCGGCAACGCGCTGAAGGCGCTAAAGGCCAATTTGCCGGCAATGTGGAAGGCCCTGCGCGCGCAAGGCATTTTCCGCGGTCATGGTCCGGCGCCCAAGGTTGCGTTCCTTTACCCGGGCCAAGGCTCCCAGTATGTGAACATGCTCAAGCCACTGCGTGCCGCCGAGCCCATTGTGGCGGAAACTTTTGCCGAGGCGGATCGCGTGATGACGCCTCTCCTGGGCAAGCCACTTACCGAATACATCTTCGTGGACAAGACTGACGCGGACGCGGTCGCCCGGGCGGAAGACGATCTGCGGCAGACCGCGATCACGCAGCCTGCCGTGCTAGCCACCGATCTCGCCCTGACCCGGCTCCTCTCCGCCTATGGCGTCACGCCCGACTTCACCATGGGGCATAGCCTGGGCGAATACGGAGCCCTGCTGGCAGCCGACGCGCTGCCCTTTGCGGACGCGCTCGAAGCAGTCAGCGCCCGCGGCCGGGAGATGACCCGCTTTGCGCCGGAAGACAAGGGCCGCATGGCGGCTGTGTTCGCTCCGCTGGAGGAAATGGAGCGGATCCTCAAGACCGTGAGCGGAAATGTAGTCATCGCCAACGTCAACAGCAATCATCAGGCAGTCATCGGCGGCGCCAGCAAACCCGTCGAGCAGGCCATGGAAGCGTTTCAGAAAGCTGGCTACGACGTGACTCCGTTATCGGTGAGCCACGCCTTCCACACCTCGATTGTGGCCTCGGCCAGCGAGCCGCTGCGGCGGGTGCTGGCGCGGCTGCATCTGGCATCGCCACGCCTGCCCATTGTTGCCAACACCAGCGGCGAGTTCTATCCCATGGGGCCGGACGTTGTGCCGCAGATGTTGGACATTCTGGCGCAGCAGGTTGCAGCTCCGGTGCAGTTCGTGAAGGGCCTGCGCACGCTCTACCAGGCGGGGGCACGGGTCTTTGTTGAAGTTGGACCGAAGAAGGCGCTGCAAGGGTTTGCCGAAGATGTGCTGGGCGAGCGCGGCGACGTGGTTGCGCTCTTCAGCAATCATCCGAAAATTGGCGACGTCCCTGCCTTCAACCAGGCGTTGTGCGGTCTCTATGCGGCGGGACTGGGCCGCGGGACAGCAGACGCAGCGCGTGAGGCAGCGACCTTGCCGGCGGTTTCTGCACCTCCGGAAACCGCTAAACCAATCGCAGAGACGGTACCGGCAGCGGGCGCAACGTTGCCAGCGGCCGCGGCTAACGGCGATCATTACGTCGAGCTCGGCCACTTGTTTGCGGATGTTCTCGAACGGGGCTGGCAGATTACTCACGGCGGAAAACCTGCTCCTACCGCACTCCCAGTGACGATTACCGGCGCGGCGTTGGGCCTGCCCGGGACCGATCACATCTTCGATGACGCCAACATTGGCCGCATGCTGGGAGGAGATCAGTTCATCGATTCCATTCCCGCGCGCTTGCGCCGCGACATGCTCGACAAACACATCACACGGCTGGTAAAAAGCGACAGCGGCGGAAGATTCGAGACCATCAGTGACGTAGCAGACGTTATCAAGCTGGCGGGCCGCGGTGGCGCATTCGATCTGGAAAACGAATTCGGTGTTACCGCCGACCGCAAGGCTGCCCTCGACCGGGTCACTCAGCTGGCCATCGCCGTGGGGCTCGATGCATTGCGCGATGCCGGCATTCCGCTGGTTCTACGCTATAAAACGACCACCAAAAATACTCAGCTGCCGGACCGCTGGGCCCTGCCGGAAACGCTGCGGGACGATACCGGTGTGATTTTTGCCTCGGCCTTCCCCGGCCTGGATTCCTTCGCCGACGAGATGTCGCGCTATCACGCGGACCATGCCCGCCGCGAACAACTGGCCACGCTGGAGAGCCTGCAGGCTCGGGCGGCAGAAACGAATGGGCATTCCACCCTGGGCCAGGAGATTGACCAGCAGGCTGCAGTGCTGCGCGCCGCCATCGAGAAAGAGCCCTATGTATTCGACCGGCGTTACCTGTTCAGGGTGTTGCCGATGGGGCATTCCCAATTTGCTGAATTCATCGGCGCGCGTGGACCTAACACGGCGGTGAACGCCGCTTGCGCCAGTACGACCCAGGCGGTCGCCCTGGCTGAGGACTGGATCCGCGCCGGACGGTGCCGCCGCGTGATCGTGGTCTCGGCCGACGATATTACTACGGACAATCTGATTGGCTGGATGGGCGCCGGTTTTCTGGCCACCGGAGCCGCGGCCACGGACGAAGTGGTCGCAGAGGCCGCTACTCCCTTTGACCGCCGCCGGCACGGCATGATCATCGGCATGGGCGCCGCCGGACTTGTGGTGGAGAGCGCGGAGGCTGCCCGCGAGCGGGGAATCCAGCCCATCTGCGAAGTATTGAGCACGGTAACGGCCAACAGCGCTTTTCACGGCACTCGCCTTGACGTGCAGCACATCAGCCAGATGATGGAAGACCTGGTGGCCAAGGCAGAAGCGCGCAGCGGCATTCAACGTCATCAGATCGCGCCGCGGACAGTCTTTGTCTCCCACGAAACTTACACCCCCGCACGCGGCGGCAGCGCGGCGGCGGAGATCCACGCACTGCGTCACGTCTTCGGCGACAGCGCGGATCAAATTGTGATCGCCAACACGAAAGGCTTCACCGGTCATGCCATGGGCGCGGGTGTCGAAGATGTCGTGGCGGTGAAGACACTGGAAACGGGAGTTGTACCGCCTGTGGCCAATTTCAAGGAAGTTGACCCTGACCTGGGGGCATTGAACTTGTCGAAAGGCGGGTCCTATCCCGTCGAGTACGCACTGCGCCTGGGAGCCGGGTTCGGTTCGCAGATCGCCATGACACTGCTGCACTGGGTGACGACAAAAGACGGGGTTCATCAAAGCCCTGATGCTCTGGGTTATGCCTACCGGATTGCGGACACGCCCGCGTGGAATGCATGGATCAGCCGGATCGCGGGCCATTCGTCCGGAGATTTGGAAGTGGTTCGCCGCACCCTGCGGGTACGCGATCAAGCGTCAGCCGCGCGAGTTGCGGCGCAGGAACCCCGGACCTTGCCCGTGCCGGCGCCGAAATCCATGTCAGCGCCCCCACTTCAGCCATCGCCGCCACCAGTCATGAAAAAAGCACCTGCGACGGTCACCGCTGTTCCCGAGCCGAGCGTGAAACCAAGCGTCGCCGCGCCTGTGCCTGCAGCATTGCCCGCGCCTACCGTCCCGTCAGCATCGCGGGTCGAAGGCGATCCTGTGAAAGAGCGCATTTTGGCTCTGGCGGTAGAGAAGACGGGCTATCCGCGAGACATGCTGGACCTGGATCTCGATCTCGAGGCAGATCTCGGTGTAGATACAGTGAAACAAGCGGAGATGTTCGCGGCCATTCGCGAGATCTACAGCATCCCACGCGACGAGAATCGCAAGCTGCGTGACTACCCAACCCTGGCGCACGTCATTCGCTTCGTGTATGAGAAGCGTCCGGATTTGGCCAGCACAGCCGCGCCCGTAGCGGCACCTAAGGCCAAGGAAGAAGTCAGCGTCGCGACACCAGCAGCAGCTGCAGTTCCTGGCATCGGCACCGACGGTGACGTGAAAGAGCGCATCCTGACTCTGGCGGTAGAGAAGACCGGCTATCCGCGAGACATGCTGGACCTGGATCTCGATCTCGAAGCGGACCTCGGGGTGGATACAGTTAAACAAGCTGAGATGTTCGCGGCCATTCGCGAGATCTACAGCATCCCTCGCGACGAGAACCGGAAGCTGCGTGACTACCCAACCTTGGCGCACGTCATCCGCTTCGTGTATGAG
>JBARIF010000465.1:0-9009 GCA_049799615.1 Terriglobales bacterium | reverse complement strand
CGTCAACCCTGAAACCTGCATCCTGCGATCGGCCGAGTCGTTCTATAAACGCGGCAAGGCCACTCTGCTCTTTGCCAAATTCCTTCCCGGAATCAACACCATGGCGCCGCCTCTGGCGGGAAGCATGAAAATGCCCCTCGACACTTTTCTGCGGCTTGATCTCGCCGGAGCAACGCTGTACGCGACGGTTTACGTGGCCTTAGGGTTTCTGTTCCGCGATTTTCTGGTGTCGGTAATGCGTGGTTTTCAAACCGCCAGCCGCACCGTTGAGGCGGTGACCGTGCTCGCGCTCATCGGTTATGCCCTGTACCGGGTCTGGCTTTATCGCAAACACGTGGTGTATAGAGTCGTACCCCGGATACAGGTGGAGGAAGTAACGCGCCGCCTGGCGTCGGAAGACAAGGACAAAATCCTGTTCATGGATGTGCGCAGCCATGGCTACTATGACGCCCAGGCGGCGCGCATCAAAGGGTCGATCCGGCTCGAGCCCAACAACCTGAAAGAAGAACTGCAAAACATCCCCAAGGACAAAGACATTTTTGTCTACTGTACTTGAGCACGCGAAGCGACCAGCGCCCGGGTGGCGCACATGCTGCGGGAAGAAGGCTTCAACGCGTTCGTGATCGTGGGCGGACTGGCCGCCTGGCGCAAGGCGGGAAATCCGCTGGAGCCGGTCCCGCGCGATGATTTGGTAAAGCTGCCCACATTTTCGTAGAGCGGCCGTCAGGCACAAATCACGTAGGGACAGATGTCCTCATCCGTCCAGTCGAGCGCAGCTCGACAAGTCCTCTGTGGGTTGCAACAACCAGCGGAGCATTGCTCCGCCGGGCAGATGAGGACATCTGCCCCTACGTGGTTTGTGCGGAGGTCCGACGTCTTAATCATGTCGAAAGAAATCGAAATCAAGTTCCGCGTGGATGACTTTCGCACCCTCGCGCGGCGGCTGCGGGCGGCCGGCTTCCGGCAGGTGACCCGGCGCACCCACGAAAGCAACACTCTGTACGATCTCCCCGGCCAGAAGCTGCGCAAACGCGGTGAACTACTGCGCCTGCGCAAGTACGGGACCAGTTGGCTGCTGACTCACAAGGCCAAGGGCAAAGTGGCTCGGCACAAGACCCGGAGCGAAACGGAAACCAGAATCGAAAACGGCGAAGAATTCCACAAGATCCTGCAGGCCCTGGGTTACCTGCCCTCCTTCCGCTACGAAAAGTTCCGCGCGGAGTGGAGCGACGGCAAGGGCCACGTGGTCCTGGATGAAACGCCCATCGGTTTTTTCGGCGAGATTGAAGGCCGGGCGCGCTGGATTGATCGGACTGCCCGCCTCCTTGGCATCAGCCCCGAGGCGTATATAACAGAAACTTATGCCGGCCTGTTCTACGCCTGGAAACAGCGTACCCTAAGCCGCGCGAACGAGATGACTTTCCGTGCCGTGCGGGACGCCAGAAGAGCGCGCTAGCGCTTCACAACCTTTTACATTCTGGGGGAGTGCGCTCTCATGACCTTGCGCACCCGCCTGCGTCTAACCTGACAATAGTCAAATGACTTCCGCGGAGGCGGACATGCGTTGGATGGGCAAGAGTGTGGGCTGCGCAGCGCTTGTCATCGTGATGAGCCTGCCGGGTCTCCTGCTCGCTGCTCCGCCGCCAACTTTTGGCCAGGTCACCATTCCCCGAGTCAGCACTCCTCCTCGCCTGGAAGACTTTCTGGAAATGAAGCCCAGTCCGGCATGGGAGGGCAAGTTGGCCAGGATCGACCGCTTCATGCAGCGGACCCCCAGCGACGGAGAGCCGGTCACGCAGCGGACCGAGGCCTACCTGGGCTACGACGACAAGAACCTGTATGTCATCTTCGTTTGCTTCGACAGTCAGCCGCGCAGAATTCGCGCCCATCTCGAGCGGCGCGAAGAAATATTCGATGATGACAATGTCGAACTGATGCTGGACACGTTCCACGATCACCGCCGGGCGTATGCCTTCTTTTCCAATCCGCTGGGGGTGCAATCCGACGCTCTCTGGACCGAAGGCCAGGACTTTGATTTCTCCTTCGACACGGTCTTCAATACCGAGGGAAAGATCACGAAGGAGGGCTTCGTGATCAAGATGGCCATCCCTTTTCGCAGCCTGCGTTTTGCCTCCAACGATCCGCAAACCTGGGGGATCATGTTGAACCGCTATATCCAGCGTGACAATGAGGGCGCTTTCTGGCCACAGAACTCGAGCCGCATCAGTGGCCGCCTTAATCAGGAGGGCGACGCCACCGGTCTTGAAAATATCTCTCCCGGGCACAATTTCCAGCTGATTCCGTATGGAATTTTTCGTTCGTATCGAGACCTCGACCTGCGCGATCCGGACCATCCCAAATTTACCCAGCGCGATGCCTTTGGGCAGATCGGGCTGGACGCCAAGGCGGTCCTCAAAGACAAGTTCGTCGTGGATGCGACCGCGAACCCCGATTTCAGTCAGATCGAGTCCGACGAGCCGCAAGTGACCGTGAACCAACGCTTTGAAGTGCAATTTCCGGAGAAGCGTCCGTTCTTTCTGGAAAATTCAAACTATTTCCAGACTCCGATTCCGCTGCTGTTCACTCGTCGCATTGTCGATCCCAAGTGGGGCGTGCGCCTGACTGGCAAAGACGGGCCGTGGGCCGTCGGCATGCTGGTGGCTGATGATGCTTCGCCCGGGACAGAGGTCGCTCCCGGCGATCCTTTGTTCGGAAAGCACGCCTACTTTGCGGTCGGACGCGTCAGCCGCGATATCGGGAGCCAGTCGACCCTGGGAGCGATGTTCACCGATCGTGAAGTGGGACCCTATTTCAATCGGGTGGGAGGAATCGACGGCCGTTTCAAACTCAATTCCAACTGGGTGGCGGCCTTTCAGGGCGTTGTGAGCTCCACGCTGTGCAGTGACACCCGCAACAACACTTGCACCCTTGGGACCTATCTCGCTGGCCCCGCGGCTGAGGTCACGCTGCAGCGTGAGGGGCGGAAGCTGAATTACCTGATGGATTACACCGACCGCAGCGACGGATTTCGCACCTTCACCGGCTTTGATCCGCAGCCTGACATTCATAATCTCTATCACCGGGTGCGATACAGTTTTCGTCCGGAGGGCAAACATCTTATTTCCTGGGGACCGGGGATGGAGGTGTACCACACCTTCGATCACGCAGGGAATTACCTGAACTCAGGCTATCTCCCATCCCTGAGAGCAGAATTTGTGGGCCAGACTTTTATCACTCTCTACTACGCGAAGGAGATGGAACTGCTGAGACCTAAGGATTTCAGCACTCTGACCAGCAATCAGAAGTATGTTCGCCACACCACGGAAGTCGAGTTCAAGACCAGCCTCTACCGACCCGTCATTCTCGACGTGGACTATCGCTTTGGCAGCCGGATCAACTATGACTCGCCCGATGGCGTAGCGCCGTTTCTCGCAGGCCGAAGCAGCGTCACTGCCAGCCTCGTCGTCAGACCCACCAAGTCACTGCGTGTGGACAATACTTATCTGCTCCTTCGCTTGCACAACCGACTGGGGCCATCCGGCAGCATGAACAATCACATTATCCGTTCCAAGTGGAACTATCAGTACACCAAGCGGCTCTCGTTCCGCCTTATTGGACAATACAACGCCGTTTTGGCCAACCCGGCTTTCACCTATCTGGAGACAACCCGGAATTTCAACGCCGATTTCCTTATCACCTATCTGATTCACCCCAGCACGGCGTTCTACGTCGGCTACAACAGCAACCTGGAGAATGTACAACTGCCTCTGGGGAATGACGTGGACGGGAACCTGCTGCACAGCGGCCGGCTGAAGAATGACGGCCGGGGCTTGTTCGTAAAAGCGTCGTACCTGTTCCGCTTTTAGATATAGCCCGCGTAGGCCCAGATGTCCTCATCTGGGCAGGCGAGCATAGCGGCCATGGTCTTCAAGAAGACGCTACAATCCTGAGCCAAACTGCGGAGCTACGCTCCGCCGGGCAGGTGGGACACCTGCCCCTACGTGTTCATATGTGATTCAAGCGGAAAGACCCTACCCGACCGGAGCGGGCTTGGCACAGAACTTATCGAATGCTTTCTTCAGTTCGGCGGCAATATCGACGGCCTCGCGATGTTCGATGTCACTACGCTGCATCATGTGGACGACCTTGCCGTCGCGCAGCAGCGCAATCGAAGGCGAAGACGGTGGGTATCCTGCAAAATAAGAGCGGGCCCGATCGGTAGCTTCTTTGTCCTGACCGGCAAACACACTGAACAACTTCTCCGGCCGGCTGGAGTGCTGCAACGCAGCGCGGACCGCGGGACGCATGCGACCGGCAGCGCATCCGCAAATGGAGTTCACCACTACCAAGGTCGTGCCCGGTTGATTGGGTAAAGCGCGATCGACCTCAGCTGCGCTGCGGAGTTCCTCAATACCGAGCCGGGTCAACTCCTCGCGCATTGGAACCACCATCATCTCTGGATACATTTCTTCTCCTCGGGGTCATTCTAATACGACGCCAAATCTCAGGATTCGAGCGACGCAAGTCACAGCAGGATATGCCCTGTCGTACCGCGCCGAGGCTGCCACCAGCGCCTCTGCCCGTCGTATATAGTGAAGCCATCATACCATCATGACAGTTCTGGAAAACGTGCCGCTAGCGCCGCATACAACTCTCAAAGTGGGGGGTCCGGCGCGCTATTTCACGGAGCCGACATCGGTCACTGAGGTGGCTGAAGCCGTCAACTTCGCACGCTCCCGCGACCTCCCCTTGTTTGTGCTGGGCGGCGGCAGCAACCTTGTAATCTCGGACGCCGGCTGGCCCGGTCTCGTCCTGAAACTGGCGATTTCGGGAATCGACCAGCGCGAGGAAAATGGGAAAGCCTGGTTCGAAGTGGGGGCGGGGGAAGAGTGGGACAAATTCGTGGCCCGTGCCGTCGCCAGAAATTGCGCTGGAGTCGAGTGTCTGAGCGGCATTCCCGGGAGTGTGGGTGGAACGCCCGTCCAGAACGTGGGAGCCTACGGCCAGGAGGTTGCCGAAACTATCGAGTCCGTGCTGGTGTTCGACCTTCAGGACGGGCAGATTCGCGAACTCTGTGCCGAGGCCTGTGGATTTCAATATCGCACCAGCATCTTCAACACCAGCGAACGCGGACGCTTCATCATCCTGCGCGTAACTTACGGCCTTACGCCCGGCGGCGAAGCTCGTATCGAGTATGCCGACCTGAAAAAGCATTTCGCGGGCTTTCAGAATTCCCCCTCGTTGGCCGGGACCCGGGAAGCCGTGCGCCGCATCCGTGCCGCCAAAGCCATGCTGATTACCCCAGGGGATGAGGACTGTCGCAGTGCCGGTTCGTTTTTCAAGAATCCCGTGCTCGCCCCGGAGCAATATGCCGAGTTGACGCGGCGCGCCCAGGTCAAGGGATTACAGGTCCCCAGTTATCCGGCGCTCGATGCCCAGAGAAAGGTTTCCGCCGCTTGGCTGGTCGAACACTCCGGGTTCAGCAAGGGATACAGTAGCGGCCAGGTCGGCATCTCGCGCAAGCATGCCGTGGCCATCGTGAATCGCGGAGATGCCACCGCCGCCGACATCCTGGGATTGAAGGACCACATTCAGCAGCGCGTGGAAGAACTTTGGAGTATTCAACTCGAACCGGAGCCGGTGTTTGTGGGATTTTTATTTCCTCGACTCACTTCTTGAGCAGCTTACGGGCCTCCTAAAACCTCGGGATAAATTAACCGTGATTAAGTAAAAATATATGATCATCAGTTAACTACAACTTCAATTTCGATCTACGGCTGGCCGGCCAAGCGTGCGGCGTCCTGAAAAATCGCGGCGAACATCTTTCGCGTCAGCTTTCCCGTTTGGGTGTTTTGATTCGAGGGGTGGTAGGAAGCCAGCAATATCTTTCCGTCGGGCATCTGGTAGCTGGCCCCGTGCCGAAACGGGTAAGGGTTTTTGCTGGAGAGCAGACCGCGGCGCTTCAGGTAATTGAGGTAAGCTTCAAACCCGATCCTACCCAGCGCCACGACCACCCTTATGTTCTTGAGGCCGTTCACTTCGCGGTCAAGATAAGGCGCACAGTTGGCTAGTTCCTGGGGCAGCGGCTTGTTGTCGGGCGGGGCGCAACGAACCGCGGCGGTGATGTAGAGATCCTTGAGTTCAAGCCCATCATCGCGTTTGGTGGCGTCGGGTTGATTCGAGAACCCGGCTTCATACAAGATCGGATACATGAATTTGCCGGAGGCATCGCCGGTAAACGGCCGTCCGGTGCGGTTTGAACCGTGGGCCCCGGGAGCAAGACCGAGCACCAGGATGCGCGCCTTGGGATCGCCAAAACCTGGGACTGGCCTTCCCCAATATTCCCAATCGAGGTAGGCGCGGCGCTTCTCGCGTGCGATTTTCTGGCGATATTCCACCAGCCGCGGACAACGTGTGCAGGCAATCACTTCGCGGTTCAGTTGAACCAGCCAGGCGGGCATCCGAATTATTGTAAGCGAGAGCGCAGCGCCAGCCTCTCGTACCCGGAATCGCAGATGCTGGCCGGGACTCTCTTTGCGACCTTTGCGGTACTTCTTTGCGACCTCGGCTGTAAAGGTCTGACTTTGGCCTACGCCACCAAAAATCTTAAACCGCAAAGACCGCAAAGCGATGCAGAAAAGGTCGCAAAACGGGGCTGGTGTGCTTCAAGTGTCCGCCCGAGGTTACGTTTGTCACCTTGCTTCCGACCTCGGCAGTTTGACGGTGCTCTCGTCTAGTCTTTACACTCAGAATTACAGCCTGTGATGTTCGACTCACGGTCCAGTGCCGAAATGGAACGGGTCGAACGGTCAAAGCCTGAAAGGCAAATGTGAGCCCCACTGAAACCAGCAGCAGCACCCGGCGGGAGATTGCGGTGGAGATACCCGTCGAGGAAGTAACCCGCGAGACCAATTCCCTGATCCAGAAATATCAGAAGCTGGCGCGCATCCCCGGATTCCGCCGCGGCCATGTGCCCGCATCGGTCATTCGCCAGCGTTTTGCCGAAGATCTCAAGAGCGATGTGGTGGAGGCGCTCGTCCCCCGCTACTTCCGTAAAGAAGCCGACAAACAGGGACTGATCCCGGTGTCGCAGCCGCAAGTCACCGACCTCCACTTGAAGGACAACGAACCCCTGCGCTTCAAGGCCAGCTTTGAAGTCATGCCCGAGATCAAGGTGGACGGCTACAAGGAATTGCGTGCCGAAAAGCCCGAAGTCAAGGTCACGGATGAAGAAGTCGAGCAGTCGATGAACGGCTTGCGCGAGCAGCACGCGACTTTCACTCCGGTGGAAGGACGCGTCTTGGCCGACGGCGACTACGCCCAGGTGTCGCTCGACGGCAAGCCCAAGGACGGTGAAGCTAAGCCGGTCCACATGGATGAGGTGCTGGTCGAAATCGCAGGCAAGAACACCATGCCCGAGTTCACTGAAAATTTGCGAGGGGCCTCGGCGGGCGACGAGCGGGTGTTTGAAGTAACCTACGCGCAGGACGCGACCGAACAGCGGCTGGCGGGAAAAACATTTACCTACACCGTCAAGGTGCAAGCCATCAAGCAGAAAAGCCTGCCGGAGCTGGATGACCAGTTTGCCACCCAACTGGGAGAGTTCAAGACCCTGGACGAAGTGCGGCAGCGCATCCGCGAAAGCATGGAATCGGAGCGCAAGCACACTGCCGAGCATGAGGCCAAGGACAAACTGGTGGCGGAGCTGGTGAAGCGCAGCGAATTCGAAGTGCCGGAGGCGCTGGTGGACCGCCAGATTGACGTGCGCCTGGAACGCGGCCTGCGCGCCCTGGCGGCTCAGGGCATGAAAGCTGAAGACATCAAGAAAATGGACTTGAACCGCCTGCGCGTGGGACAGCGGGAGCAGGCGCTGCAGGAAGTAAAGGCGTCACTGGTGCTGGACAAGATTGCGGAGGAGGAAAAAATCGAGGTCAGCGATGAGGAGATCGATCGGGAGATCGACGCGCTCGCCACTCAGTCAAAACAGACACCGGAAGCCATCCGGGCCCGTTTGACACGTGATGGAGCGCTCGATAGAATCCGAAATAGAATCCGCAGCGAAAAGACCCTCGATTTTCTATATCGCCAGTCCGCTTAACGCGGACCTTTCGATCCTCCCAGACGGAACTAGCGGTCAGGAACAGGAGTGTGGACGGTGAATGTGAATGATCCCAAAATGATGCTGGTCCCCATGGTCATCGAGCAGACCGGCCGGGGCGAACGCGCTTATGACATCTATTCCCGGCTGCTGCGGGACAACATCATTTTCATCGGCACGCCGATTGACGACAATATCGCCAACCTGGTGATTGCGCAGATGCTGTTTCTGGCCCAGGAAGACCCCGAAAAGGACATCCAGCTCTACGTCAATTCGCCGGGCGGATCGATCACTGCCGGCATGGCCATTTATGACACCATGCAATACGTGAAGAACGACGTGACCACGATTTGCATCGGGCAGGCGGCCAGCATGGCGGCGCTGCTGCTGGCTGCCGGAGAGTCCAAGAAACGGCTGGCCCTGCCCAACTCCCGCATTCTGATCCACCAGCCTTCCATGGGCGGGTTGTCGGGTCAGGCGACCGACATTGACATCCACGCCCGGGAAATTCTTCGTATGCGAGAGATTACTAACCAGTTAATGGCAAAGCACACCGGTCAGAAACTGGAAAAAGTGGAGAAAGACGTGGAGCGGGACTTCATTATGAACTCCCAGCAGGCTAAGGAATACGGAATCATAGACGATATCATCTATAAGACGAGATAAAGGTATGATCGGGGTTCGCCCGATCAGTTTCCGATCAGTCTCGGCGCGAAACGATCTGTCCCGCCGACCCGGCAAGGGATGCATGGAGCGGGAGAGAGAGGGTTAACGAAGGAGTAAAGCCGAGTGAAAAACAGGACTGGTACCGAGGAGATGTTGCGCTGTTCGTTCTGCCATAAATCGCAGGACGCAGTGGCCAAGCTGATTTCGTCCCCCAGCGATTATCCCAGGGCCTATATCTGTGACGA
>JBARIF010000464.1:0-2579 GCA_049799615.1 Terriglobales bacterium | reverse complement strand
GCCTACTCCTGACCGTCCAGCACCATCGAGTCGCGAGCACGCGCTGCGCGAGTACCTTCGCGAGTGGCGGCGCAGCATCTCCAAGCAGCAGAAAGTTTCGGCTTTCATCGTGATGTACGACACTTCGCTGGAGGCACTTTGCAGGTTACAGCCTCGGTCCCTTCAGGAACTGAAGTCGGTCCCGGGATTTGGCGAACGCAAGATTGAGATGTACGGCGAACAAATTCTGGAGGCGCTGGCGGATTTTGATCGCGGAGCGCGGGCTTCGGTTTCTGCTGAGCGACGAACGACGCCGGCGGAGGAGACACTGCGTCTGCTTCGGGATGGGAAAAGCATGGCCGAGATCGCTACCCTCCGGCAGCGGCAATTGGGAACCGTAGCGAACACCATTGCGGCGCTAGTCGAAGAGGGGAATGTGGAATTCGACGAGAAATGGGTCGAGGCGACGCGGAGGTCCGTAATCGAAGCCGCGTGCGCGCGCCTGGGAACAAAGTGGCTGAAACCACTCAAGGAAGCAGTGCCGCCAGAAATCACGTTTGAAGAAATCCGGCTGGTAGTGGCGCGGCTGCGCCGACTGGAGTTTCTGAAAAAGCAGTCTGCCAGCGCCTGACGGTGCAAGTCTCACCACTCCGCAGGTTAGCTTTTCCCGCCTTCGCTTTGCAGACCTCGAACCGCAAGAACTGCCAGCACGGCTACGGCCAGCAGCATTGCCGCCCACAGAACGGCCTTATGCTGTTCTGACCAGGGACGATCGTCGGGACGCCCGGTGTAGGCGGCGTTCTGGGTCTCAGGAGCGAGTCGGGCTGGGGCGACGTTCGGATCTTCGCGAAAGAATTTTGCGTAATCATAGACGGGCGAGGAGAGCTTGTCGTCGCCGTAATACAACTTGAGGCTGGTCTTTCCCTGAGGCTCGAAGTAGAGGCGGCGTTCCAGGCTCTGGGGCTGCACGCGGTCGAAGGGGATGGGCGGATCGTCGCCGTTGTCGATCGCAATGGTGAAGCGGCCGGCGTGGTTGCTGAAGATGTTCAGTGCAAGATCTTCGGAGATTGCGGTGGTGCCCCCGCGGTTCATGCGAATGCGGCTGATGCTGCCAGCCGCCGCTTGTACTCCTTTTTCATTGGATACGCTGACCGGACGGCGGAAGTTGACGCGGTTGGCGGGCACGTCAAACTGAATGCGATCGATAGGCACCGCAGGGGGGACCTCGCAGCTGAAGACGGTGGTGCGCTTCTGATCTCCGTTTCGGCGACAAGTGCCGGCGTCCGTCCAGAAAGCCTTCTTCTCCTGCAGGTACGCGACGGAGGCTTGGCTTAGCTCCTTGGGGAGAATTCCGGGAGAGAGGCGGACATGCACATACCGGAAGCTCCAGACGGGTAGAGCAATGGTGAAGTTAGAACCCAGGTTTTCGCGCGAGAAATCGAAGAGCGTGGACGGCGTCGGCGAGGAGGCCGAGGTGGCTCCGGCGAGGTCGTTACGTCCCGCAACCGTCGCGGTGGCGAGAAAATCCTTGTGATCGATCGCCAGGTGGATGCGGTTGTATTCGGTGATGGGCGCAACGTCGAGATCGAATTCGGTATGATCGCCGCGCTGCACGAGGTTCAGGATCTTAGCCTGAACCTCCTGCGTGGAGGTGGCGGCGCGCTGGGATGTCAACTGGTATGGAACCTGGGTGGCTCCGTCATAGAGGCGAAGGTCGGCAAGGTCGGGAGGGGCATGGTTCCAGATGGCAGCGTCGATGACCAGGTAATTCTGGCGGTCCGGGGCGGAGATCGAGACCTCACGCACATGCTTGAAGTATGGGATTTCCGGCTCAGGATTACTGCCAGCCAGAGCAAACACTCCCAGGAGGGCTGCAGCCAAACATTTCACCGGCGTCACGCGGGCTCTCCGGACTTTTTGCGGGAGCCGGAGAGCTGCAACCAGTCCCGCTGGTAGACGAAAGAGATGGCCAGCAGTAACACGCCCAGCACGATGAAACTGACGATGCGGTAGCCGCGGTCGAGTTGGGAAACGTCGTAGATAAAGACTTTCACGATGGTGGCGGCGATCAGCACCAGGGCCTGCCAGCGAACAAAGGACGAGCGGCGCCAGAAGCCGACGATCATCAGCATGGCTCCATAGGCCATCCAGAGAGCGGAGTAGGTGAAATCCTCGGCAATGCGGATGGCGTGCGTGCCATACGCATTTGCGGCTTCGTAGGTCGTGTACCTGTGCGCGTTATAGACGGGCGCGGCGGCTGCCATCTGGCGCGCGTAATAGTCGGAAACCTCGTAGCTCAGGGCGATCAAGGCGAGGACATTGAGCGCAACGACGGCGATGGCTGCGCCTTGGAGTCCCCTTTCGTCGTTACGCTTTTTACCGAACCACGCGGTCGCCGCGAGGACCGCGATGGCGACCGCAAACGTGCCGAGGCGAGCGTTAAAGATGAGGGTGGTGGCGTTGAAATTGTCGATGGCGAGCACGCGAATTACGCCGAGGACGAGGGCAGCGACTGCAAACGCGTGCAGGAAGCTGGAGCGGATCCGATCGCCCAACCAGAGCAGGACGGCGGCTTCCACCAGCCAGCCGATGGTGATCCA
>JBARIF010000463.1:0-6698 GCA_049799615.1 Terriglobales bacterium | reverse complement strand
TGGAAGAACGCATCGCCGACCGGCGCGAGTTTTTTAACGACGATGTGAACACGTACAACACCCGCATCAGGCAATTACCTGAAGTCTTTTTGGCTAACCTGATGGCTTTGAAGCCGCGGGAGTTTTTTAAGGTTTCGGATGAAGACCGGAAGTTGGTCGAAGTGCGCTTGTCCCAATAAGTCCGCACTTCACGGGATCCAACCTTTCTGAGGCCGGCAAGTCTGTCCGCGGCCGCTCCGCTTGCAACTCCTAGCGCTGCGCGGGATCGGCTACCCTTCCGGAAGCGGGCCCGCGCGAAAGTGTTAATAGCGCGACAGCCGCCAGGACCAGCGGCGGCACGGCAAGTAAGGTGTACAAAGGAGCTTCGGCTGCGCTTCGCGCCCACCGCGGCGATAGGACAAGAGAACACACCGTGAGCCCCAGGGCGGCAATCCACTGCCACAACTGCGAAGCAAGGGCTGCCTTTGCTATGGATCGCGTGATGAGGCCGCCGTTCAAAATATCCTGCCAGCGACCCAGCAGAACCATCAGCGCGGGCACGAGCAGGAGCTGGTTATATGCCGCGAGTTTGGGTAAGACGGAAAGAGTTACAGCGGCCACCCACGCTATGCTTAGCCTGAAAGTGTCCGAGCCTTCTTCGCTGCCTTTCCAGCGCCAGAGTAGAGCAATCAAGAGGCAAATCAAGGCGATCGTGACCATTCTTCCGACAAACCGTGGCAGGAGCAATTCTGTGATCGGCAAATCGGCGTCCGAAATCCGATAATCGCGAACGGCAGCGAGAAAGCTGCCGATCCAATGAGGGAGCGTGATCTCGGCAGCGATGATCAACGCGGCCAAGGTTGCGCTGAAGCTGGCAATCAGGGCGTAGCGTTTCCGCCATCGGCCGGCTGCCCAGAGCAGGGACCAGAAGACCATTAGGCCGGCTATTTCGGGTTTGACGGTCGAGAGAGCCAGCAAGAAGCCCGCGAGACTAAGCCAGCCGCGGGCGATTGACGCCATGGAGACCGCGAGAAGAAAAATGACCAGTGCGGCAAGGTTCTGCTGGTAGAACTCCATCACCGAGGGATAGGCCCCTGCGGTCAGCACCATGCCAGCCAGCACCAGCGGAAGTCGCGGGCGGAAGCCCAGGGCCTTCAGCCATAGCGGCACACTGCACGAGGCCGCCGAAATCAGGAGCCAACGGAAAATCGCTTGTGCCGTGGCGAAACTGAAGCCCGCGAAGGGAGCGACAAGAAAAACAGCATAGAGCGGATAGTTGAATCCCTCCTGGGCTGTGGGATCGGAGACATTTTGTGGCTCCAGGGGGCGGCCGTAAAAACCGGCCTGCACTTCACGCGTGATATCGCGACTGTAGGGGTCACGATGATGAAGCAGGAGCTCACGCGTGCCATACCAGCGGGCGTACAAATCAGAGTTGTTGCCCATCGGCCGGTGGCGCTGCTGTGCGGAAGCCGTGTTGGCCGGCGCGAAAACGACGACTGCCCAATACCACATGCCAGCACATAGTGCCAGCGAAGCGCCCAGCGCCCACCACGTCTGCAGCGCGCGCGCAATCCGGTCCGGCACGCGAACATTGTACGCGCAGGCAGATGGCTCGCCGCCAAGTCACAATGCCCCGGGGAAATTGGGAGACGCCGGAAGAGAGCAGCGTTCCTAGTTGTTGTCGCCGCCGGCGCGCTTCCACGACATGAGTTCGCCGATGGTGGATCCGCCGGTGCTGGATACCGGTTGCTTGTAGGCCTCCACTTCGGAACGGGAAGCCTCCTCGCCCACCGCCTTGATGCTCAAGCCGACTTTCTTTTCTTCCGGATTCATCTTGATGATCTTGAAGTCGTGCTCGACGCCGGGTTCGAGAGTCAGGGCCTGGCCGTTCGCATCCACGGCTTCGCTGTTGTGGCAGAGGCCTTCGATGCCCTCGGCGATTTCGACAAAAGCGCCGAAAGTGGCGACCCGCAAGACTTTGCCATGCAGCACATCGCCGACATGATGTTGTGCGAAGAAGGTCTCCCAAACGTCGGGCTGAAGCTGTTTCACGCCCAGCGAAAGGCGGCGCTTGTCGGGTTCAATGGCCAGTACGATGGCTTTGACCCGGTCGCCTTTCTTCAAAACTTCCGATGGATGCTTCACCCGCTTAGTCCAGCTCAGGTTGCTGACGTGCACCAGGCCGTCGATGCCTTCCTCGATTTCGACAAAGGCGCCGAAGTCGGTAAGGTTGCGCACCCGGCCTTCGACAGTCGCGCCTACGGGGTACTTGTCATGCAGCGCGTCCCAGGGATTGGCGGCCAGCTGCCGCATGCCCAGCGAAATGCGCCGCTCCTGCGGATTCACACTCAACACCACGCAATCGACCTGATCGCCGACATTGACCAGCTTCGACGGGTGCTTGATGCGCTTGGACCACGTCATCTCGCTGACGTGTACCAGGCCTTCGATGCCCTGCTCGAGTTCGACGAAGGCGCCATAGTCGGTGACGCTGATAACGCGTCCACTGACGTGCGCGCCCACCGGATAGCGATGCGAGGCGTCCAGCCAGGGGTCAGGAGTGAGCTGCTTGAATCCCAGTGAAACCCGCTGCTTGTCTTTATCGAACTTCAGCACCTTCACCTGGATCTGGTCGCCGACGTTGACCAGGTCGCGGGGATGAGTGAGGCGCCCCCATGACATGTCTGTGATGTGCAGCAGGCCGTCGATTCCGCCCAGATCGACGAAAGCGCCGTACTCGGTGAGGTTCTTCACCACTCCGGTGAGGACAGTGCCTTCTTCCAGGTGTTCCAGGGTCTTGGATTTCTTCTCGTTCTGCTCCTCTTCCATCAACTGCTTGCGGGAAACGACGATGTTGCCGCGCTTCTTGTTGAGTTTGATGACCGCGACTTCGATGGTTTCGCCCTTCAGGACGTCAAGATTGCGCAGCGGGCGCAAGTCGGCCTGGGAGCCAGGCAGGAAAGCCTGGGCGCCCAGAATATCGACCGTCAAGCCGCCTTTGATGCGCTCGATCACCACAGCTTTGATCGGCTTTTTCTCGTTGTGGGCCTTCTCAATCTCATCCCAGGCGCGCAGCCGCTGTGCCTTCTGGTGGGAGAGGTTGATGTAGCCTTCCTCGGTCTCACCCTTGTCGCGCATCACCGCGATCTCATCGCCGGGCTGGAAGCGCGGTTTGCCGGAGTGGTCCATCACCTCGGCGATAGGGAGCATGCCTTCCGACTTGGCGCCGATATCTACCACCACATGAGTGGGGGTAATCTTGAGCACAGTGCCCTTGATGACATTGTCCTCGCGGGCGGCTTCTTCCGTCTCGGTGGTGAAGCTCTCGAGGGCGGCGGCGAAGTCTTCGGCGGTTGAGATCTTTTCGTCCAGATTCTGGGTTACTTCGTTATGCGCAGACTGGGGCTGGGGGGAGTCGCTGTTTAAGGTCGAGCCCTCCGGGGATTCCACGGGTCGCTCAACGACTGAGGTCGAAGTCGCGGAATCCAGGTTGTGGGCGTTGTTATCGTCAGACAAGGTTGATGGCCTCTCTCGGGTTTTCCGCGCACGTGGGTGCGGGGACGGATGCGGGACGATTAGCGGACGGCTGGCGTTAGTCTAAGGTTGTGTTGAGCCCGCCCTGGCGGACGGACTGGAACAATCCCAGCGGTCGGACGTCTCTAAGCAAACCCGCGTCCAAAGGGAACACTTCGAGTGTAGCAACCGCTTCCGAACAGTGTCAAACAACAAAAACAGCCGGTAGTGGCTCAGTTTGAAATTTCTCCTTACCCACAGGCGTCATCCTGAACGGCCTTCAAGCCGTGAAGGATCTGGCGTGAAGCAAATACATCGTTTCCCCCTGCGTTGCTTCCGGTGCACGCCAGATCCTTCGGGACTGAAGTCCCTCAGGATGACGCCGTTGGGAAGGGACAGGTTCGAATTGAGCCACTACCAGACAGGTTCCGGCTTCTGGCCTCTAGCTACGAGCTGCAGCCTTCAGCCTAGAAGCCAGAAGCTAGAAGCCAGAAGCGATGTTCTGCTACTCTGCCCTGCCATGGACTATCTTTGGACACCCTGGCGCTATGCCTACGTGGCCGGCATCGACAAGACCTCGGGATGCGTCTTCTGCGATCTGCCGAAGGCCGGGGACGATGCCAAAACCCACATTGTGTATCGCGGCCGGCACTGCTACGTGGTCTTGAACACCTATCCCTACACCTCGGGGCACGTGATGATCGTCCCCTTCGCCCATCTGGATGAGCTGCAGAAGCTGCCGGTAGAAGCAGCCCACGAGATGATCGACCTGGGGCAGAAGATGGAGCGAGTCCTGCGCCAGCTTTATACGCCGGACGGCATCAACCTGGGGATGAATATCGGGAGGGCTGCTGGAGCGGGGGTTGCCGGACACGTCCACATGCACGTACTGCCGCGCTGGGTAGCGGATGCCAATTTCATGACGGTCATAGGGGAAACCAGGGTCCTGCCGGAGACTCTAGAGACGACATATCGAAGGATTAAGGGGGCGATGGCGGAGTAGTTGTTTGTGTGGGACCGGGTCGGAGACCCGGTCCCACACATGCGGAGGCTTGCTAGCCGAGTAGTGCCTGCATCTCCCGCTCGCCGATTACTTTCACTCCCAGTTCCTTGGCCTTATCCAGTTTGGAACCGGCTTCATCTCCCGCCACCACGAAATCTGTCTTCTTGCTGACCGAACCGGAGACCCGGCCGCCGGCGTCTTCGATCATCTTCTTGGCTTCGTCGCGGGTAAGGTGGGGCAGCGTCCCGGTGAGCACGAAGGTTTTCCCGGCCAGAGCCGTACCCCTCTGTTTCTTTTTTCCGGTTAAGGTGAGCCCGGCCTCGCGCAGCTGCTCAACCAGCGCGCGATTCTTCGGCTCCTGGAAGTATTCCACGATGCTCTGGGCGATGCGCGGGCCGACTTCGTTCACTTCCTGCAGCTCTTCTTCTCCCCCCTTCATCAGCGCATCCATGGAGCCGAAGTGTTCGGCCAGAAATTGCGCCGTGCGCTCTCCCACCATGCGAATGCCGAGGCCGTAGATCACCCGCTCCAGCGGCAGCTTCTTCGAGTTTTCGATTTCATCGAGCACGTTCTGAGCCGATTTGTCACCCATGCGTTCGAGCGAGAGCAGATCCTCTTTGGTCAGCTTGTAGATATCGGCGACGTTCTTCACCAGTTTGCGGTCGGTGAGTTGGGTGACCAGCGCATCGCCCAAGCCATCAATGTTCATGACACCGCGGGAGGCGAAGTGCAGAATGGTCTCGCGCAGCTTGGCCGGGCAGTTGGCGTTGACGCAGCGATGATCAGCCTCGCCTTCGGTGCGGACCACATGGCCTCCGCAGACTGGGCATCTTTCCGGCATGTGAAAGGATTTGTGGCCGCGGGGATGGTCTTTGTCTTCGATCACACGCGTGACTTTGGGGATCACGTCGCCGCCGCGCTCCACTTCCACCCAGTCGCCGATTTTTACCCCCAGGCGTTCGATCTCGTCCATGTTGTGCAGGGTGGCGCGGCTGACCGTGGTGCCGCCGATGGGGACCGGCCTGAGCGCGGCCACGGGTGTGAGTTTTCCAGTGCGTCCGACTTGCACCAGAATGTCTTCGATCTTCGTGATGCCTCCGCGGGCGGCGTACTTGTAGGCGATGGCCCAGCGCGGCGCCTTGCCGGTGTAGCCCAGTTCCTGCTGCAGGGCCGTGCGGTCCACCTTGATGACTATGCCGTCGATCTCGTAGGGAAGAGTTTCGCGCTTGGGCTCCTCTTGCTCAATGAAGGCCCATATCTGGTCGAAAGTTTTGGCCAGCTTGCGCGTTCGATTGACCTTGAAGCCGGCGGCGTCCAGGGCATTCAGGGTCTCCCAGTGGCGGTCGAAAAAGGTGCGGCCATCTTTCAGCAGCATATAAGTGAAATAGTCGAGCCGGCGTTCGGCAGTGATGCTGGGCTCGAGTTGACGGACGGTTCCGGCGGTGGCATTGCGTGGGTTGGCGAAAACAGACAGGCCCTTTTTCTCGCGCTCCTCGTTCATTTTCTTGAAGGCGGCGATGGGCATGAGCATTTCGCCGCGGACTTCGAAATTGGCCGGGATCCCAGCTTTCTTCAGCTTCTCCAGGGGAATAGAAAGCGGGATAGAGCGCACGGTGCGCACGTTCAGAGTGACATCTTCGCCGATGGTGCCGTCGCCGCGGGTGATGCCGCGGACCAGTTTGCCATTCTCGTAGTGCAGCGCCAGCGACATGCCATCGAGCTTGAGCTCGCAGACGTATTCAATCTCCGCACGGCCGCTGAGTTCGTGCACGCGGCGCTCCCAGTTGCGGAGTTCGTCCTCGCTGTAGGTGTTGTCCAGTGACAGCATGGGCGAGGAGTGCGGCGCTTTGATGAAGCCTTCGCGAGGCTTGCCCCCGACGCGCTGGGTAGGGGAATCGGGCGTCACCAGTTCGGGATGTTCGTCTTCGAGCTTCTTCAGCTCAATCATGAGCTGGTCGAATTCGGCGTCTGAAATTTCGGGATCGTCGAGAACGTAGTAGCGGTATTCGTGGTGGCGGATTTTATCCCGCAGTGCTTCGATCTTTTTTTCGGTCCCCTTGGTCGCAGTGGCCATGACTGGGAGATTATATTCGGACAGCAGGTGTGTGGAGCGGGCGCCCTCGCCCGCTGCCTTTGACCTTGACTTGCGGATTTACTCTTTACTGTCGGCCTTCGCGGGCGAGGGCGCCCGCGCCACATT
>JBARIF010000462.1:0-2182 GCA_049799615.1 Terriglobales bacterium | reverse complement strand
CCGATGGCCACGGCCTCACTGTGGCCTTCGAACCACACCAGGAAGGAAGACCTCTCCGCTCCGGTCAGGCGCTGCTGATTCAGATAGGTGTAGTAGGAGCCCATGTCCGCGTCCACCAGGGAACCGGCGGGATCAAGTTCGGCATCGGAGCGGATTCCAGAGAGCAACTCGTTCATCGGTTGCTGCCGCTGTCGTGGCGCAAAACGCACCAGCAAAGTCAGGGGCTGGGCCCGCCGGAGCGTTTCGCGCGCCGCCCACTGCGCGAAAGTAGTACTGAAAATCTGCGTTCCCGAGCCTTCCGTCAGCAACTTGAGCTGAAAGCGATCCAGCACCACATCTCCTGCTTTGCCCATGCCCAGGTCCGCCGGACGCATCTGGGCCAGCAGCGTGCGCAGCGTCTCCGGCCCCATGCCGGGCTTTTGGATCTCTCCGTGCATCTTGCGTAGCAGGATCGCGCGCGCCGGTTCCAAGGATTTGTAGGAGACGCAGGTAAGCGCCGGAGCATGGGCCGCTTCCTGGCCGCCATCAATGTACCAGTGCGCATAGGGAGCGGGGTGCGCTCTGGCCCTGGCTGCGACTGCATCCAGCAATGTCTCCAGCCCGTGTTCGGGATTGACCCGGCTGAAATATCCGCCATGGGCGCGCAGCTTGCGAAAGAGAGGTTCGTTGTGCGTGGCTGCACCCTGTCCGATCACGGCAATCCCTAAACGCGGGGCCACGGGCGGCTCTGGCGGCACCGCCGCCTGCAGACGGCTGGCATAATCCATCGCTGCTTTGCGGAAGGCATCCAGTTGGTGGGTACTCCACAGATGCGCCGATAGCTGCTCGACAAATTGGGCCGGCGAGTTGACCCAATCAAACGATTGGAGCTTGGGGGACTCCGTGATCTGGGCGAATCCCTGAAACCACTCTCTAACCTGCTCCGTGGAAAGCGCGTTCAGGTTGGCAAGTTCATTTTCGATGGCCTTGCGCTCGGGAGGAAACTTGAAATCGTAATCAATGACCTCTCGCAGCAGGCTGGCCACGAAGGTCAGGGGCAGGCGTTGCAGAGCCCCGACGTAATCCGTGACCAGTTTTCTGGCCTCTGGCGGATAGTCCTTGAACTGTTCCGGCTTGAGATCGCTTGGCAGCATAAGCCCTACAACAATTCCCGTATCGGCTTGCCCTGTGCGAGGGAGGCCGAGAAATCGAGCATGGAGCCAAGAGTCGGCACCAGATCGGTGGACTCCATGGCTCGGTCGTACACCACACCCGGGCGCACACCGGCGCCCAGCGCCATCATCCAGGTGGTGCGGGAGAGCGCATCGCCGGTGCGATGATGCTGAAACCCGTTGCCTCCGGAATCCTCGTCTGAGTCCCGTCCAAAGTCGGGCAAGATAAACAGAGTCGTGTTGCCGGCATATTCCGGCTCGGCCTGGATGGCCTGCCAAATCTCGGCGCACAGGCGGTCGGTGCGCCGGATTCCGTCAATGTAAAGCGAGTAAGCTCCGGCGTGGGCGATATCGATGTCGTGCATGGTGATCCACAGCAGGCTGGGCGCGACCTGGCGCATCAACTGGCGCGCGATATATACCGAGAGCTCGTCCGGGCTCGACAAGGTCCGGGCATGGGATCTGAAGTCATCGACGGAGAGTTTCAGCAGCATTTCCAGCTGCTGCAATTCGAACTCGCGGCCGCCAAGTTCGGGCGCGTAGAACGGGGTCTCATAGTTGTCCCGCAGCAGGTGCTCGTAGTCGCCGCTGCCGCCCGCCAGGGCCGCGGTCAACAGATGCTTGGGCAGTATCACCGTCGCACCCGTCCCCACGCCGTAGGAAGGATGGTTGCTTTCTCCAATCCGGTTGAACCCGTTGCTGGGAGCCACGACCCACGCGTCCGAGCGAGGACGCTTCAGGTCCTTGCGGAAGTACTCGAACACCGTCGGGTTGGCCGGAGGGACGGCGGCAAAGTTGTTGAAGGTTTCGTACACCCCGGTGACCAGACTGGCGGTGGCGACATAATGGCCGAGGATCCCGCGATTGACCACCTGGGTGAAGAAGGCGGACTGCGGAATAAGTTCGCGCATCAGGTGCGGGATGTTTTCCTGCCCCTCGGGCGCAAACGTCTCCTGGTCGCGCGCACCTCCGCCAAATGTGATCACCACTACTTTTTTCTTCTTGCGAGTGGAGGCTGCACGGGCCATGGC
>JBARIF010000461.1:0-8157 GCA_049799615.1 Terriglobales bacterium | reverse complement strand
CTAGCATGAAGCCTCCGCGATCGCTGGTGCTGATCACGGTGGATTGCTTCCGGGCCGACCATGCCGGCTTTCTCGGCTATCCGCTCCCCACCACGCCTTTCCTCGACTCGCTCGCGACCGAGAGCCTGACATTTTCCAACGCGATTGTGGCCGGCGCCCCTACCTATTTTTCGTTTCCTGCTGTCATGGCTTCGCGCCCTCCACTCGGCCTGGGACGGGACGTGGTTGGCCTGGCCCCCGGGGAACCAACGATCGCTTCTGCCTTGAACGAAGCCGGCCACGCGACGGCGGCATTTCTTGCGGCCAACCCCTATCTATCGCCGCGCTTTGGGTACGATGCCGGTTTCAGCGTGTTCCAGGATTTTCTGGACTCCGCCGCCGCGCCCGTGCCGGGAGTGTCTGACGGCGCGAAGAACACAAGAACCCTGAGCCGATGGAACCAGCGTCTGGCCAAAGCTTCTCACGCCCTTGGGCCGGTGGGCTCAATCTACGACGAACTGTACTTCCGGTACTGTCAACGAGTGGCATCCGCCCCGGCGCTGTCGCTCGACCAGTTGCGGCGGTTTCCAGCAGCCGATGTAATTGTTGACCGGGCGCGCGACTGGCTGACCGGCATAAAGGGCCAGCCCTTCTTTCTCTGGTTGCATTTCATGGACCCACATTCGCCGTACTATCCGCGACGCGAGGCGCTCGAATTCATGGGGCAGGATTCGCTGGATGCCTCGCGAGCACGATACCTGAATTCGTACTGGAACCGTGGTGACCTGGGCGCCTCGCGGTTGCGGCGGCACCGTAAAGACATCGTCGCTCTCTACGACGCGGGGATTCGATGGGCCGATGCGCAAGTGGCGCGCCTGGTGGATACGCTGCGAGGCCTGGGCGTATGGGAAAACTGCGTCATGGCTCTCACCGCCGATCATGGCGAGGAATTTCTCGATCATGGCGGCCGCTACCATCCGCCTTCGAGCGTCTCTGAAGAGTTGGTGCGGGTTCCTCTGTTACTGCGTGCGCCAGGACTGCCCCGGGGAAGTGCAAGTGCGCCCTTTAGCTTGCTGCATCTGGCGCCCACACTGCTCGACCTGGTAGGGGTTTCCATCCCGGGCAGCTTCCGGGGACGAAGTCACCCTGCACTTCTCGATGCGGGGAAGGGTGGGGAGATCGATGCGGTCATCGAGTGCATCTCGATATGCAAGAACCCGTTTGTGGTGGACGATCGGCTGCAGGCGCGCCTGTTGGCGGTGCGCGAGGCGCGGTACAAGATGGTGCTCGACTTCAATTCGGCGACGGAGCAGTTGTATGACCTGGATGCAGATCCCGCTGAACGGCGGCCGCTGCCGCCGGGAGCGGAGAAAGCGGTGCGACGGCGACTGCTCGATCGGGCCCGGCAGCATATTTCGGATGCGGTGCAATCGCGGGACGCAGAGTATCGCATGGCCGCGCGCTTGCGCGATTTTCGCCTCTCCACTTCGGCTAGAATGGACGAGCCCCACCGTCCGGACTTGCGTTTAGCATGACCGCCCTGCGCCTGGTGAGCCGCGGTCGTTGGTCAGGTCGCCTATGACCCCTGTGCGAATCCTCGTGGACAGCCTGGCGGACCAGGGCCTTACCAATGCCCAGATGAGCAATGCCCGCGAGGTCATCAGGCGGCTGGATCCGGACCGCTTTCATGTGAGCGTCTTCTGCCAGGGCCGGCCCGATCGCGCCGTAGCGCAGCGCCCCAACACGAGGCTGGTTAGCCTGCCGCAGCGGAGGCGTACCCTCAGGATCTTCCGCGAGTTCGTTCTGGGGCGCCATGAAATCCTCTTCTACCTGAAGCCATCTCCTGCCAGCAGGCTCTATATGGGGTTACGGAGACGCTGGCAGGACAACCGGATCACCATCGGGGCCATCGAGTCGCAGTCGGACCTGCGCAATGAGCCCACCATCACGCCGGAGGCGGTCGATCTCTGGGAGCGGACTGTCCTGCGCTGCGACTATCTGTTCAGCAATGCCGGGTCGGTGAAACGAAGCTTGCAGCGGGAATACGGCCTGCCCAGCGAGATCGTACCAACGGGCGTAGACACCAATTTTTTCACCCCGGCATGGGACCGCCCACCCAACCTTCGCCCTGTCGTTTTGTTTGTGGGATCGCTGCGGCCTTTCAAGCAGCCGCAAACGGTGCTCGAGGCAGCGGCCCGCTTTGGCGGAGCAGATTTTGTCCTGGTGGGTGAAGGGCTTATGGCGGACGAATTGAAAGAACGGATCGAGCGCGAGCATCTCGGGAACGTCAGGCTGGCCGGCTTGCTGGGGGCGGAGGACTTGAGGCAGCAATATCGGCACTCTGATATTTTTCTCTTTCCTTCCACCTGGGAAGGGTCTCCGAAGGTCTTGCTGGAGGCCGCAGCGTGCGGTCTGCCCGTGATCGCGCGAAATGACTATCAGCCAGAAACAGCAGTGAGTGGGGAGAGCGGCTACCTGGTCGGTTCCAACGGTGAACTTTTTAGCCGGCTGGGAGAGCTGCTCGCGTCGGCAGAGCAGCGGCGGACATTTGGAGAAGCAGGGCGCAGGCACAGCCAGAAGTTCGACTGGGCCCCCATCGCCCGCCGCTGGGAAGAGGTGTTTCTGGATCTGCTGTCGCGGAAGACGGCGAACCGTGCCGCATGACTGCCGCCGGTTCCACCATTCCGGAATCGTTCACGCCGCAGGAACCACTCCATGTACTGACCTTGACGCCGTTCTATCCGGTAAGCGGAGATGATGCTCAGGGCTGTTTTGTGGCGGAACCGCTGGCGGAGCTGGCGCGTTTGGGAGTGGAAAACACAGTCCGGGCGGTGCAACCGTTTTATCGAGGCGGCACTCCGGTCAGCGACTTCGCAGTCCCAGCAAGATGGGAGCGTTTTTTTTCCGTTCCTGGCGGTTGGGGCCTGTCAACGGCGGGAGCATTTCTTTTCGCCAGATTGCTGCCTGAAGTCCGGCGCCTGCAGGGTTCGCATCCCGTGCAGGTGATCCACGCCCATTCCGCCCTGCCCTGTGGCCACGCCGCGTTGCTGCTTAGCCGGGAGCTAAAAATACCCTTCGTGGTGACCGTGCATGGCCTCGATGCCTTTTGCAGGCGACAGGTTGAAGGCCGGGCTGGGGAGTGGTGTGCCCGCATCTCGCGATCTGTATATCGCTCGGCAGGCTCGGTAATTTGCATCAGTGAAAAGGTTCGCGATCAGGTGATCGAGGGTGCCGGCGCGCGGGTGAACACCACCGTCATCTATAACGGGGTTGACCCGCAGATGTTTTCTCCGTCGGACAGGGAGCCGGATGCGCCACAGATTCTCAGCGTGGGGAATCTTATTCCGATCAAGGGGCACGAGCTGCTGCTGCGAGCGTTTGCCGCCATCCAAAATCAATTTTCAGGACTTTCGCTGGAGATCATCGGCGAAGGGCCTGAACGGCTTCGTCTGCAGAAGCTGGCTGACGGATTGGGCTTAGCCAATAAGGTTAACTTTCGCGGACGACAGGGCCGCCGCCAGGTCGCCGACGCCATGCGACGCGCTACAGTCTTTGCCTTGCCTAGCGGTTACGAGGGACTGGGATGCGTGTATCTGGAGGCAATGTCGACAGGGAAGCCCGTCATCGCATGCCACGGCCAGGGAATTGAAGAAGTAATTGAGCCGGGAGTCAACGGATGTTTGATCGCGGCCGGCGACCTGCAGCAATTGGCCGATACTCTCGTCACGATATTGCAGCAGCCTGATCTTCGGCGAAGCATGGGGCAGGCAGCGCGTCGGACCATCCTGCAGGGATACAGCCTGGGTCACCAGGCGGCGCGCTTGTTCCGGATCTACCGGGAGTGCCAGGCATGAGGCGGCGGCTGGTCATCCTGACCGAGATCATCGCGCCCTACCGTATCCCGGTATTCAATGCCCTCGCCCAGCGTTCGGAGATAGACTTGCATGTGATCTTTCTCGCGGAAAGCAACCCCAAATTGCGTGACTGGCTGGTCTATAAGGATGAGATTCGCTTTTCGTACCAGGTCCTGCCGTCCTGGCGGCGGGAATTTGCCGGGCACAACCTGCTGCTGAACTGCGGCTTGAAGAAGGGACTGCAACGGGCGGCCCCCGACGCCATCCTGTGCGGAGGCTACAATTATCTGGCCTCATGGCAGGGGTTGCGTTGGGCGCGCCAGCGTCAGGTCCCATTCATTTTATGGATAGAGAGCACGGAGCGGGACATTCGCAGCCGTAACCGGGTGATCGAATTCCTGAAAAGGATATTCCTAACGCGTTGCGACGCATTTGTTGTACCCGGGAAGTCGTCGATGCAGTACGTTATGAATTATGGGGTGCTGGAGAAGGACATTTTTACTGCGCCCAATGCGGTCGATACAGAACTCTTTGCCCAGCGAGCTGAGGTGGTTCGTCAAGAAGCCGCAAGGTACCGCCAGGCATTGGGATTGCCGCCGCGATTTTTCCTGTTCGTGGGCAGACTGGTACGGGAAAAAGGAGTGTTTGATCTGCTTGAGGCCTATGGCAAACTGACTCCTGAACTACGCACACTCGTCAGTCTGGTATTGGTCGGAGAGGGGATCGCTCGCGAGGAATTGGTTCGTCGCGCGGTGCAGATTGTGCCAGGGCAGGTCCAGTGCGCTGGCTTCGTCCACCGCGATCAGCTAGCCACGTACTATGCGTTGGCTGAAAGCTTTGTGTTTCCGTCGCATTCGGACACCTGGGGGCTGGTGGTGAATGAAGCCATGGCCTGCGGCTTGCCGGTAATCTCGAGCGCTGCCGCGGGCTGCGCTGCGGACCTGGTCCAGGATCACTGGAATGGGCGGGTGGTGGAGCGAGGTGACGTGATCCAGTTGGCGTCGGCCATGGAAAAACTGGGGCGGGATTCGGCACTGCGTACGCAGATGGGAAGTCATAGCCGGGAGCGCATCGTGAAGTATTCGCCCGCAGCTTGTGCCGCCGGCATCGCCCAAGCGGCAATCGCGGTCGGAGTGCGAAGCCATGAATAGCCGCTTTTCAAAATTGATTGTCATCGGGGTGATTCTGGCCATCAGCCTCATGGCGGCGGGCGCTGCGCTCTACCGTCCGGCCTACCTGGGCAACGCCTACTATCTGGGAGGACTGCTCTTCCTTCAGGGCCTTCTGGCGGCGATCTGGAAGTACGAGCAAAGATTCTTCCCCGTTCTGGTAGTGGCTTTTCTGTGGGCGGGCATGTCGGTTCCCTTTAGCACGGTATGGACGGCCGGGCGTTGGGCGGTGCTGGCCCTGGGTGCAATTGTGGGCTTCGCACTCTATATCCGAAGTGAGCGTCCTCGCTTTTCCACCTTCCATCTGGTGGCCGTGTTCACGGTCCTGGCTGCGTTGGTTTCTGCCGCCGTGTCTTCATTTCCCATGCTGTCGTTCATGAAGGCGCTGAGCCTGCTGTTGCTTTTTCTCTATGCCTCCACCGGGGCCCGCCTGGCGCTGGGTGGACGCGAAGAGAAATTCTTCCCCCGATTGCTGTTGGTCGTGGAGATGATGGTGTACGCTTCGGCTGCTTTTTATCTGGTCTTGCGGAATCCCATCTATGGCAACCCCAATTCTTTGGGGGCCATCATGGGCGTGGTAGCTGTGCCTGTGCTTTTTTGGGGAGTGCTGACCGTAGAGGGGAAGACCCGGCAAAGGCGCGCGATTTTCGTCCTGATGTTGAGCGTCGGCCTTCTTTTCTATAGCCAGGCGCGGGCGGGAATATTAGCAGCCTTGATCTCCTGTTGCCTGACTTGCGTGGCTTTGCGGCGTTACCGGCTGCTGATTCAAGGCACGGTCGCGTTTGCCTGTATGGCGGCCCTCTCGGTTGCATTCACCCCCTCCCAGTCGATCGAGGACATGCCCGTCCAGCGCCAGGACTCTTCTCTGGCGATGACATTTCTTTACAAGGGTCATGAGGAGGGCGGACTGCTGGAATCGCGCCTGACGCCCTGGGATGAAACTGTCGCTGTCATCGGGCAGCATCCCTGGTTTGGGAGCGGGTTCGGCACCGGGCTGAACAGCTCTGACGAGGACGTCGCGGTGGGTGAGTACTCGACCGTCTCTGCCGCCACCCGAGAACATGGAAACAGCTACCTGGCGATTCTGGAGGGAGTCGGCTTGCTGGGCGTCCTTCCCTTTGTGACCCTGGTAGTGGCGCTCGCTTTGAAGGTCGGTGGTGTCTTCGTCTGGTTACGCCGCACCGCAAACGTTCGTCACTACGTTACCCCGGTCGCCATGGTCCTGATCGCGGGGTTGATCCATGCCAGTTTTGAAGACTGGCTCTTCGCGGTGGGATACTATCTCACTGTCTTTTTCTGGGTGCTGGCATTTTCCTTTCTGGACATCCTGCCCTCGGCCGCACCCGTGGCCATTAGTCGTCCCATTACTGACTTCGGCTTCGCCACTCTGGGGCGAAACGCAAATATCGCCACCGAGCGATGATGCATCTGTTCCTCAACGGTTTGGCGGCCAGCGCCGGCGGCGGACTTACCTATCTGCGCAATGTTCTTCCGCATCTTTCTTCCTGCGAGGGGGTGCATGTGACCGCCGCCGTTAGCCTGCAGTTGAGGCGGGAACTTGGTGCTTTGCCCCGGGTCTCATTTCCTGAGATCAATCTTCCCCCGGGGGCGCTGAAGCGTTTCTGGCAGGAGCAGACCACGCTATCGGCAGCGATCCGGCAGAGCGGAGCCGATGTGCTGTTTTCCATCGGCAACTTTGCGCTGCGTAAGTCGCCGGTGCCGCAAGTCCTGCTCTCACGAAATTCGCTCTACACCTCCACCGATTTTCTGCAGGATGTCCGCCGGCGCGGCGAGTATGGCATGTGGCTTGATACCCGGATCAAAGGCAGCCTGGCGCGCCGTTCCATAGAGTGGGCCGACTCGACGGTCGCTCCCAGCGAAGCTTTCGCCCAGGAGTTGCGCCAATGGTCCGGCCACGAGGTGGTGGCCATCCATCACGGCTTCGATCACGAAGCCTTTTTCCGCGACCAGACTCCCCTGGCCGCGGACATCGGGCAGAAGCTTGACCGGGACAAAGATGCGCTGCGCCTGCTCTACGTGAGCCACTACAACTACTACCGGAACTTTGAGACCCTGCTGCGCGCGCTCCCCCGGTTGCGCGAACGCCTGGGCGGGCGAAAGCTCAAACTCTTTCTCACCTGCCGGCTGCGTTCGGAAGACAACCCTGGACGTTACAGCGCCCAGGCAGCTTCGGACCTGGTCGCACAACTCGACATCGGGGACGTCGTGGCGGAGCTGGGCGCGGTCCCTTACGCGCTGCTGCACCAGGTATATCGCGAGTGCAACCTGTACGTTGCGCCGGCCTACGCGGAGTCGTTTGCGCATCCCCTGGTGGAAGCCATGGCCAGCGGGTTGCCGATTGTGGCCGCCGATTCGGCGGTGCATCGCGAAATCTGCCAAGACGCCGCGCTTTACTTCCCGCGTTTTTCTCCGGAAGAACTGGCCGACCGGGTCTGCCGGATCGCGGCTTCTGCCGGGGTGGCGAAGACGCTTGCGGACCGTGGACAGGAGCGGTCGCGCGCCTTCTCCTGGAAGAAGCACGTCGCGGAGCTGTTGGATTTAGCGGCGAATCTTCTTGCTACAATTGACCCGGTTCGCAGAAGAAGTGGCCGGGCATCGTGATTTGCTGAACTGAGGTTGAGCGTGCTTCATCAACGCTACAAGGACATTTATTTCCTGCTGATTGCCCAGGCAACGTGGCCGAATTACTGGATGAAAAAGCTGCGTCATGCGGGGCGATCGGGGAACGGGCGCCGCCTCGATCTGCACCTGGGATGCGGTCCCAAATATCTCTCCGGCTTCGTCAACATCGACGCCAACCCGCTGCAGAAAACTGATGTCTGGCTCGATGTTCGCTGCGGCCTGCCCTTCGCCAGCAATTCGGTTGATTCCATTTACTCCACGCATATGATCGAACATCTTTATCCCGATGAACTGGAGAAGCTGCTACGCGAATGCGCGCGCGTGCTCAAGGCCGAAGGCGGGATGAGGATCATCGTGCCCAGCCTTTCGAACGCCATCCTCGCCTTCCAGCAAAATCGTTACGACTGGTTCTACGACAATTTTCCGCGGCATTTCGATTCGCTGGGCGGGCGCTTTTCGAATTTTGTTTTCTGCGATGGACAGCACCGGACCGCCTTTGACTTCAGCTATCT
>JBARIF010000460.1:0-6717 GCA_049799615.1 Terriglobales bacterium | reverse complement strand
ACGTTGACGCGCTGGCCTTCCCTGGCGTCCCGTATAACATCAACTGTGCCCTGAAGACCCTACGCCGGATGCTGCACAAGGCAGAAGAATGGGGGTTGAGTGCGAAGGCCCCCAAACTGAAGTTGATGAAAGAACTCGGCCGCACTCTCAGGCTGGATCAAGAGGCGGAACGCAAGCTGTTGGCCGCTGCCGACCGTTTGCTAGAGAGCGGCAAGTGGACTCCCAAAATGCACGCCACTTTCCGCGACGTGGTTGTGCTCGTCCGGGATACCGGGATGCGCAACAAGAAAGAGCTCTTTTGTGCGCGCATCGAGGACGTGGATTGGAGCAACCGTGTGTTTTTCGTTCGCGATAGCAAAACCGAAAACGGCCGGAGGTTCGTTCCACTCAGTGATCGCGTTCTGGATTTGCTGAAGGGTCGCTGCGGGGAACGGCGCGAGGGCTGGGTCTTCCCGGCCTTCTCAGCTTCGGGACATTTGACAACCGTGGACAAGAAATTCCGGGACGCCAGACGCGAGGCCGAACTTCCGGAAAAGCTGGTCCTATACTGTGGGCGCCACGATTATGGAACCAGAGTGCTGCAGGGTACCGGCAATCTTGCGGTCGTCATGCGCACGATGGGGCATGGCAGTCCGACAACAGCAATGAAGTATCAACACCCCGAACTAGAGCAGGTGAGACGCGTCTTGAACGGGACAAACAGCAACCACGATCCAGAACGTGGAAGCTATGGCACATTTTACGGCACAGTTACCAAATAGTAAACTTGGTAAGTAATTGATTTATATGGTGGGCAGTGCAGGATTCGAACCTGCGACCTCCTGCTTGTAAGGCAGGCGCTCTAACCAGCTGAGCTAACCGCCCATCCTGTCTTCCCCTGCATATCCAAACTCAGATCGACCTGGCGGTCAGCAGATTGAGGGAGCAGCGTGGTTATCTTACCAAGAAATCGCTGTGGGATGATCAAGCCCCGGCGTTCACCCCACTATATTGACCAGTGTCCCAATGCCGGTGATGGCAATGCGGATCTCGTCGCCCGGCGCGAGCGTGAATGAATCAGGAGGTACGATCCCGGTGCCGGTGAGCAGAAAACAGCCGGCGGGAAAACTGTTGCTGCGGTACAGATACTCCACCAGCGACACCGGATCGCGTTTCATGCTGGCCAGCGTCGTAGTGCCGGCAAACTCGCTCTTCGTCCCGCGCATGATCTCCAGGCTGATTTCCGTGGACGACGGCAGGGGCTCGGGCGCAACCAGTATGCAGGGGCCCAGGGCGCAGCTTCGGTCGTACACCTTGGCCTGGGGCAGATACAGCGGGTTTTCTCCTTCGATACTCCGCGAGCTCATGTCGTTGCCAATGGTGTAGCCGATGATCTTTCCTTTCGGTGATATGAGAAGGGCCAACTCGGGCTCGGGCACCGACCAGGAAGAATCGTCGCGAATGGCAACTTTTCCATTGGGGCCGACGACGCGATGCGGGGTTGCCTTGAAGAAGAGCTCAGGACGCTCAGCGTCGTAAACCCGATCGTAAAAGTCGCCGCCTCCGGCCGATTTCGATTCCTGGATGCGCGCTTCCCGGCTGCGATAGTAGGTGACTCCCGCCGCCCACACTTCCTGGTTTCCGATGGGAGCTCGCAGGTCGTGGAGTGCGGGGCGTGCTGCTTCCGTCCAATTTCCATCCTTAATCTGGCGCTGGAGGTGGCCGGGTAAATCGTCCCTAGTAATCAGTGATTCCCAGAGCTCGACGCCGCCGGGGTCGTTCTGCGGCGAATAAAAGCGATCGTGTACTTCTACGACGTATCCGGAAGTCATGCGGTAGAGTTTCATGATTTGTACACGCTTTGGCCTCGGCTCAAAATCCTACCATTGATGCCTCCAGCGCAAAGGCCCGAGACAGGCGGGCCGCCACCACTCGTGGCGACTTTCGTGCCAGGTCCAGGACCTGACACCGGGCGGAAGGCGCGCCCACACTGCCGTTTCTGGCACACTGTTACAATCGGCGCAGGGGGAATCTTACTGCAATGGGAGACTTGTCCAGGATTGTCGGGCAGTTGAAGAAAGAGCGAGCCCGGGTACAGCAACAGCTATCCGGATTGAATGCGGCACTGGCCGCATTTGCGGGAGTTTACAGCAACGGCGCTCCGGCGAAGCGAAAAAGGCGTCGTGCCTTGAGCGCCAAGGGGCGAGCTGCGATCCGCCGGGCCCAGAAGGCCCGATGGGCAAAGGTCCGGGCGGCGAAGAAGTTAGGATAAGGAAAAGTAGCGCCGGGGACGGCGGCGCTACCAGAAGCCGATCGTGCGGTGTCTTGCCGCACATCCCTGCTAGACTGGCGCCGTGCGCCGCCTGATCATCAACGCTGACGATTTCGGTCTCACCCCAGGGGTGAATCGCGCCATCGTGGAGGCCCATGAGCACGGGGTGGTGAGTTCGACCACTCTAATGGCCAACGGCCAGGCCTTCGAGGACGCGGTTGGACGGGCGCGATCGGCTCCGCGATTGGGGGTGGGCTGCCACGTCGTCCTGGTCGACGGTGCTCCGCTGCTTCATCCGGCGCAGGTCAACAGTCTGCTCGACAACGGTGACCGTGCCGGCGACAGCGCCGGCGCTCCGCGCTTTCGCGAGGGCATCGTAAGGTTTGGAGCGCTCGCCCTGCTCGGCCGTCTGAAGGCTGATGAAGTCGAAGCTGAAGCCACTGCCCAGATCCGTCAGCTGCAGGCGTCCGGCATTACGGTCACTCATCTCGACTCCCATAAACACACCCACCTTTTCCCGCGCGTCCTGCGGCCGCTCTTGCAGGCGGCCAGGAGCTGCGGTATCCGGGCGATACGAAATCCTTTTGAGCGAATCCAGGGCTCACAACTGGCGGCGTCCCCCAGTCTATGGAAAAGGTGGACAGAGGTCGGCGTATTGCGAAGCCTGGCAAGACAATTTCGCGAGGCGGTGCAGCAAGCCGGAATATCCACGCCGGACGGGACCCTCGCCATCGTTGCGACGGGGGCGCTCAATGAACGTTTGCTTCGCCTCATGGTGGAAAATCTTCCTGAGGGAACCTGGGAACTGGTTTGTCACCCCGGCCATAACGATGCCGCCCTCCAGGGGATACGAACCCGACTGAGGGCATCACGTGAACAGGAGTTGCGCATCTTGACCTCTCCTTCGACCCGTGATCTGCTGGCGGCGAACGGGGTTGAGGTCGTCTCATTCCATGAGTTGGCCGCCAAAGGGTGAGTAACGCTGGCGCCCGCCACCTTCGACGGAATAGAGACCCAGGTGACGAAAGGGGTCAAATATGCCGATATATGATTAAATGCTAGCGGTTTGTTTGAGCGCCTTGTGGCGTAGTTGGAATCAACCCGCATGTCAGAAAAACCAGAGCCCCGGCTCCGCGTAGAATTGCCGATCAGAGTTTTCGGCATGGGATCGGACGGTCATGCATTCCTGAACCATGCCCAGGCCCGGAATATCAGCCATCACGGGGCCAAGCTCTCCGGCCTGGAAACTCAGTTGAAGCCGGGAGATGTGATCGCGGTCCAGGTCGGTGACCAGAAAGCGCGCTGCAAGGTAATCTGGGTGGTCGATGCCGGACAGGCGCACAAAATCGAAGTAGGAGTGAACCTGGTCGAGGGGCAACCCTGCCCCTGGGAAAAGGAAATGCAGCAGAGCGAGCAGGTGACTGAACCGGCTCCCCGCATCGCACCCTCAGGCGAAAACAAGCGAAAATTCCCCCGGCTACGGGTTCCCTTTCCCCTTGAAATGCGCGACCCGGACGGCGTGGGCTCGCACATGAGGACGAAATCAGCTGACATAAGCGGTCGCGGATGTTATGTGGAGACCATGCTGCCGCTTCCGGTAGGAAAGGTTTTGAGCGTCACTTTGTGGCTGGATGCTCAACGAGTCAATACCTCCGCAATAGTCCGCTCGTGTGACGGCGGAGTGGGCATGGGCATTGAATTCACTGGTCTCGACGAAGAAACCCAGGAACGGCTGCAGCAGCAGATCGAGAACATGGCGGCCGAGTCCGGCACCTCGGAGAACGCCCAAGGTGCCGGCTAAGTCCCTCCTCTCGCAAAGAATCGCAGTCAAAAACTGAATCCCGGCTGAGCGCCCGCCATCGAATGTGCAGAGCGAAAGTGCTGATCCAGAAGGGACAGGCATGAAAATCGGCATCACCTGCTATCCCACCTACGGAGGCAGCGGCGTGGTCGCAACCGAGCTCGGGCTCGAGCTGGCGGAGCGCGACTACGAAGTTCACTTCATCTCCTACGCTCAGCCCATTCGGCTAAGCGGTCCGCATCCCAACATTCACTATCACGAAGTCGAAGTCTCCCGCTACCCGTTGTTCGAATATCCTCCTTATGATCTGGCGCTAGCCTCGCGCATGGCGGAAGTGGCCGAGCTTTACGACCTTGATCTGCTGCACGTGCACTATGCAATTCCGCATTCGGTCAGTGCGTTGCTGGCGCGCCAGATGATGGCCGCCAAGCCGCGCGGACGCAAGCTGCCGTTCGTCACCACGCTGCACGGCACCGACATCACGCTGGTGGGCCTCGACCGCTCCTACCTTCCCATCACCCGCTTCGCCATCGAGCAAAGCGACGGGGTCACCGCCATCTCGCAATACCTGCGGGAACGCACCCTGCGTGAGTTCGATATTCGGAATCACATTCAGGTGATCTACAACTTCGTCAATTGCGATGTGTATTGCAGAGGCGAAAACTCGTCGGAACTTAAGAAGGAATACGCGCCCCATGGCGAGCGCCTGCTCCTGCATCTATCCAATTTTCGTCCAGTGAAGCGGGTGACCGACTGTGTCGAAGTCTTTGACCGGGTACGCAGGCAAATCCCTTCCAAGCTGCTGATGATCGGAGATGGTCCGGACCGTTCCCGCGCGGAATGGCTGGCGGTGCAAAAAGGTATTCACAACGACGTGATCTTTCTGGGCAAGCAGGACCAGGTGCAGGAGAAGCTGGCTTTGGCCGACATCCTGCTCTTGCCCAGCGAACTGGAATCGTTCGGGCTGGCCGCTTTGGAAGGCATGGCGTGTGAGGTTGTACCCATCGCCACTCGCGTGGGCGGCATCCCGGAATTGATCGAGCACGGCAAGAGCGGCTACCTGGCTGACGTCGGCGACGTAGACACCATGGCGCGCTATGCCATCGAATTGCTGAGCGACGAAAACGCCTTGCGCGAAATGGCCAAGGCCAGCCGTGCGGTGGCGCAATCGCGCTTCTGTGCCAGCCGGATCATTCCGCAATATGAAGAGTTTTACCGGCGCGTGCTGGAACGCGCTTCATAGAAGGCTTCCGGAATCGCACCCGATCCCTGCAGCACGGGCAGGCGCAGCCTGACTAGAGTTCCCTTCCCTTCGCGGCTGTCGATGGTCATGCGAGCGGTGTCACCGTACAGCACCTTCAAGCGTTCCGCCACGTTGGCCATACCGATGCCGGTCCCGCCCAGTCCGCTGGGCCGCTCGATCAGATTGGCTGAGCCCATGCCAACTCCATCGTCCTCCACCTCGACGATGAGGTGCGAATCGGTGAGGCGGCTGCGAAGATAAATGCTGCCACCATCGATCTTGGACGACAGGCCGTGCTTGATCGAGTTCTCCACCAAGGGCTGGAGCAACATGCTGGGGACCATGGTGTCGAGCGACGAACTTTCGAGTTCCTTGACTACCCGCAATTTGTCGCGACCGAAGCGGACGACTTCGATATCGAGATAGTCGTCGATGAATTCCACTTCCTCCCGCAAAGGCACGAAGGCGTCGCTGCTGTTGAGCAGGCGGCGCAGGATGTTGGCCAGCTTGATGATCAGCTGGCGGGCGGTGTCCGGATCAAAGCGCACCAGCGACGACACTGAATTCAGCGTATTAAAGAGGAAGTGAGGATTGATCTGGTTTTGCAGCGCCTCCATGCGGGAGTGCAACAGTAGGCGCTCCTGTTCTTCCAGCTTGATCTGAATGCGGACGCTGTTCCAGATTTTGAGTTCCGTTCCGATGACGGTAACCGAGGTAGCGTAGATCAGGAGTTCCACCCACCAGGTGGGGCTTTCCAGACTGAAGGTGCGATTGGGGGCAAAGCGCGAAAGCTCGGTTTGCACAAAGCGCAACCCCACGATGGTGACGAAAAACATCGTCTGCCATTCAAATGGGTGCGGTGTCGGCAGGTTGCGCCGGATCCAGCGATAAATGCTGAGGTCCACAAACGGGGAAAACGACCAGATGTCCTCGCGATTGGGCGCGATGATACGCAATTGTCCGGCGACGAAGCCGCACAGCACGTTAAACGGCAGGGTCGCCCATTCCCCGTGCCAGAGCGCGGGAAGGGCGAGCAGCACGCCGCCCAGGGTGCCGGTAAGGCGTCCGCCGATCACGCCCAGAAGCACCGTGGTTTCGAAAGACAAATCGCCCGCGGCAAAACTCCGGGCGCCGAAGCGTATCCAGACCCCCAGGGCCAGGGGAACGCCGATCCAAAGAACCAGATAAATTTTCTGCTTCCAGTCTCGTTCATCGCGAAAGAGCAGCGACTTGAACTCCACCGAGCGCCCCAGGATGCTGGCCGCCGAAGCCGCCACGCCCAGCTTGATCAGCAGATTGATGAGGATGAGTCGCTGTTCCATGATTTCGAGACGCGCTGTGGGAAATGTAGCACGTCGTTGTCATCCTGAGCGGAGTAGCTGCTTCGCTTCGCGAAGCAAAAGCTGCGCTCAGGATGACAAC
>JBARIF010000459.1:0-4422 GCA_049799615.1 Terriglobales bacterium | reverse complement strand
CCTGCCACGGAGGGCATCAAGGCCGAAAGTATTATCGCCGGCTATCGGCAGCTCATTTCATGGGCTCATCAAAAGGGAATTCGAATCATCGGCACGACGAACCCACCGTTCGAAAACTCGTTCTTGGATTTGGGGCCGCCGGGGCCTCGGATCATTTTCTATACTCCGGAGAAAGAAAGGATGCGACAGCAGGTCAACGCCTGGATTCTCAGCAGCGAAGAATTCGACGGCGTGGTGGATCTCGATGCGGTTGTACGCGATCCGGGTCACCCTACGCAACTGCTTCCGAATTACGACAGTGGAGACCATCTGCATCCCAACAATGCAGGCTGCCGCGCCGAGGGGGATGCGATTCCTCTCGCATTGTTCCAAAGCCATTAAACTCGACTCAACGGATGCCGAGGGTCTCCGCTTGCGGTGCTCAAAGCAAGCGAAAATACTGAAATGGTCTAAGTCCTGGTTTGTCGGCAAACAGGAAGTTGACCCGCTTTTGTCATAAGGGAGAAAACAAGGGTAAACTTTCGGCGCATAGCCATTGGGTGTATGACTCCCTGGTAGATGCGGAGTTGCTTGTCGGAGGAACCATGGATCTCCTGAAGAGGACCTCGCTGGGCGGGATCGTTCTCGTAGTCGCCTCCGCGCTGACTCTGGGCGGGCAAGAGCAGCCTTCGCGTTCACCCGAACAGGGAAAACATCAGCAGACGTCGCTGGCTGCCAGCGGGAGGAAACCCAACATTGTCCTGATGCTCACGGACAATCTCGGCTATGGAGCAATTCACGTAGGTATGCGCACGGAGACCGGAGGCCCCAGCAGAACATTTACCACCCGGTTCTCCGTTCGAAAACCAGCATGCGATATGGCCAACCTGTATCTTTCGGGTGCCGGGAAGAAGAAGCTGTGATGCTGCTGATCATGAAGACGATCCGCCCGCAACATGCGGCGGACATGCGTTCAATTTGCCGCGCCTCCGTGGCAACGCTGCTGCGCGAGGCTTCCCGCAAGTAAGAGCGAAGGTCATTCCGCGAAATGCGCAGCTAGTTCACAACGGTTCCACCAGGGCGTGTCCAGCGCACGGCCCAACCGCGCAAAGTTTCCCCATCTTCAACCGCCCCACAATCCCAAACAAATTTTACCAATGTTATTTTTCCCCTCGGTCGCGGACTGTAGCAAGGGGAAAGCGTCCGCTTCTTCTCTCCGGAAACTTCTGGCCCACAGCCGGTGCAGCAAGACGGCCAGTTTTCGCGCGGTCGCGATGACGGCTCGATTCTTCCCACTCTTTCCACCCCGATCGGCCGCTCAGGCCCCAGCGTCGCAGATCGAGTGAGTCCGGCAGCCCCCAAAAGAAAAAGCGGGCTGAGATCTGGCCGGGACATACCGACTTCATGACGCTCTCGCCCGGGATTGGCCAGCCTATTTCCGAGCCGACAGGATAGACGCGTTCTGCACCAGGAGTTCGGCAGCCTTATCCACAACAGAGCGCAGGTTCGTTTCGTGAAGTGAGGGAACCGCCCTTGAAATCAGCAACGAGGCGGTCCCATGCGCTAGCGCCCACAAAGCCAGGATCAAATCTGTGTGGTCCTCAGGAGCCCCGCCCAGCCATTCCGCACTTCGTTTCCTCATGAACTCGAAGTTGGGCCGCGCAGTATTGACCTTTGAAAAAGCCGCAAGGTGGAAGCAAGTCTGCGCAAGCTGGATTCGCAACACCCGATAGTTTGGAGGTCCCGGATTCCGCCTGACTGTACACAAAGTCGGCTAAAGCGGGGACGCCGTCCAGGTTTACGGGCAGAGCGGGGCTCCTGTCGCTAACTTCCATATCTTCCTTCTGACTCGGTTCGCTCCAGTTCGTCCGGTTCTGCGAGACTAGAGTGCGGCTCGACACGCGCAAATTCTTCCGTCCTTTTGAAGTATTTGCTCAATCGTTCGCGAAGCTGTAGCCGAGCTCGAAAGGATCTTGCCTTAACTGCAGTCAGACTCAAGCCTAGCGCTTCTGCCGTTTGCTCCAGCGAGAGCCCTTCCATGTCGCGCAAAACGAATACTACCCTGAGGCCATGACTCAGTTCTTCCAGTGTTTTGCGGAGGATCTGCCTTAACTCAGTTGCCCTGTAGAGTTCCTCGGGATTGGGGGCCCAGTCCTCTACATCGATGGGGAAACCGTCTTCTTCAGACTGAAAGTCTTTATCGAGAGACACTTCCCTGGTTGGTCTATGTTTTCGCAGCTTCATGAGGGACTGGTTCAAAGTGATGCGGATTAGCCAGGTCGAGAATTTGGAGTCTTCCCGGAATTGGTCCAAATGTAGAAATGCTTTCAGGAAGGCCTCCTGTACTACGTCTTCGGCGTCTTCCCGGTTATGCAGGAGGTGTTGCGCGATTCGAAGAAGTTTGCGGTCGTATCGCTTTACAAGTTCTTCAAAGGCGCCGACATCTCTACGCTTGCTAGCATGGACCAAGGCTAAGTCGTCGCTTGGCGTTTCGGTCACCGCGAGTTCTGCTGAATCTGGGTTCACATGTTTTCTCATTTCCGCCAGTAGCATTGGGATCGTTGACGATAGAGCTGGCGCGGAGTGTTCTTATTCCCCACAGAATGACCAGTTCGGGCGCCAGACCCGCTAAGGTACGAACTTGTATCCAACCCCGTGAACGGTTAGAAAATGAACCGGCCGGGCCGGATCGCTTTCAAGTTTCTGACGCAGTTTCAAGACGTAGTTGTCGACGGTACGGGTCGAAGGATAGTTCTTGTATCCCCACGCCTTATACAGCAATTCGCCACGCGAAAATATCCGGTCCGGATTTAGCAGGAAACATTTGAGCGTTTTGAGCTCCTGGATAGTCAGTGTGATTGGTTCGCCCGACGACCGGCTCACTTTCATCCGGGAAAAATCAACACAGACATCCTCGAATCGGGCAATCCTGCAGTCGGGCAAAATGTTAGATTCCCGGACGAACTCATGAACCTGGGCGACCAGTTCCGTCCACCTGAAAGGTATGAGTACAGCTGACGCCACGGTGGAAAATTGCTCCGCCTGTGATTCTGGGATGCGGCCCCACCTCCCCCGGGGGACTAGGGCTACCTGGTAGTCATCTGACTCCAGCATCTCGCGGAGAGCCTGAAGGTACGGACGGGGGCCCCCCAATAGGGGAGGGTTTCCGACCTCCCTCGTGGTTCTTAGGAATAGTTCCGCTTCAAGATTCTGATTACGCTCGATGAGCGGTCTTTGGCTTTGCTGCGGCAGTTGGAGATTGAGGGGATCCTTATAAGCCACGGTCATTGTTCCTCCCTATGTTTGACAGTTCGTTTCAGTGCCTGGGGCCTTCAGTAGGCAGCTCTCGAAGGACCTGCGACCCCCTTTGACGGTCGCAGGAATAATCTCGGGCATTGCAATCTGTCACCGGACGGTTTGCGGGTCAATTCACCCCTGCTGTTCTCGATATAGGCAATACATTTCCAGCTAAGCTACTGATTCTTTAATATTTATCCCCAAACATTTCCCAGAGGCTTGGGCCAGCATGCTAGACTTCGTTTCGAGTTGGGTGCCGTATGGAGCCATTGCGGCATACTTCCGTCGTGCGATTCGGGACCTACGAAATTTCTCTCCGCTCGGGAGAACTTCGCAAGGCGGGTGTACGGATCAGGGTGCAGCAGCAACCGCTGAGGCTGCTGGAAATATTGTTGGAACGCCCCGGCGAAGTTGTTACGAGGGAAGAACTACGTAGCCGAATATGGCCGAATGAAAGTTTTGGCGATTTCGATCAGGCCGTCAACGTCGCTATCGCAAAGCTGCGGGCTGCGTTAGGAGACTCGGCCGACAATCCGCGCTACATCGAGACCCTTCCCCGACGCGGCTACCGTTTCATTGCCGGCGTGGCCGTCGTCAATCAGCCTACCAACAAACTGGAGCACCTGCCCGAAGTTGGTTCTTCAGAGGCAGAAGAGCGTGCCCAGATCGAGGTCACGGCGAAGGCGGCACCCAAACACCTGCTTTGGAAGCACGGCTGGAAGACGTTAGGCGCGGCAATAGCTCTGGTGTTGTTAGTTTTGATGGCTTGGATATTTTTCTGGAGAAGCCGCCTGCCAGCCAATACTTTGTCTTCCAGCCCCATTCGTTCTTTAGCAGTACTTCCGCTTGAAAATCTCTCCAGTGATTCCGAGGACTACTTTGCTGACGGCATGACCGACGAGCTGATTACGGATTTGGCGCAGATCAGTGCATTACGTGTGATCTCCCGCACCTCGGTCATGCCGTACAAGGGCGTGCGCAAGCCCTTGCCGCAGATCGCGCGTGAATTGAATGTCGATGCCGTGGTGGAAGGCACAGTGCTGCGCTCCGACAAAAAGGTTCGAATCACGGCACAGTTGATCCGCGCTCTCGCCGACAAGCACTTATGGGCCGAGAGCTATGAGGGCGATCTGCGAGATACCCTGG
>JBARIF010000458.1:0-7738 GCA_049799615.1 Terriglobales bacterium | reverse complement strand
CCTCCGTCCTGGGCAAGGTGGAAGAACTGCTCGACCACCTGAACCAGATGCGCGAAGAGGAAGGGCGCGGCATCGAACGTGAACTGCGGCAGCGCATGGCCCAGGTGCAGAAGGCGGGCGAGGGTGTGGAGAAACATCGCCAGACAGTTTTGCAGACGTACGTCGAAAGGCTGAAGGCGCGCATGCAGGAACTGATTGGAAGCCAGGTGGAGCCGGAACGGCTGCTGCAGGAGGCGGCGCTGCTGGTCGATCGCAGCGATGTTCAGGAAGAGTTGGTCCGGCTGGATACTCACGTAAAGCACTTCCTGGGCCTGCTCGATCAGGGTGGAGAAGTGGGCAAGAAACTGGATTTTCTGTTGCAGGAAATGAACCGGGAAGCCAACACACTGCTCTCGAAGACCTCTGGCCTGGCCGGCGAGGCGTTGAAAATCACCGAGATGGGCCTGGCGATCAAGACGGAAATCGAGAAGGCCCGGGAACAGGTGCAGAACGTCGAATGAGTGGCGTGTACATCATTTCGGCGCCCTCCGGTTCGGGCAAATCCACGCTGGTGGATCGAGTGCGGAAAATTGTGCCCGGCTTGAGATTTTCGATCTCCTACACCACCCGCGCGCTCCGCGGAGACGAGCAGGACGGAAGAGAATATTTCTTTGTCTCGCGGGCGGAATTTGAAGAAATGATCCGCAAAGATGAATTTCTCGAGTATGCCAACGTGTTTGGCAACTACTACGGCACGGCGCGCCGCTTTTTGCGCGAGGCCAAGGAAGAGGGTAAAGACCTGTTGCTGGATATCGATGTGCAGGGCGCGGCCCAGATCAAGGGCAAGATTCCAGAGGCGGTGAGCATCTTCGTTCTGCCGCCCAATCGTCAGGAACTGGAGAAGCGCCTGCGCACCCGCAGTCTGGATGCGGAAGACGTGATCCATCGCCGTTTGGTCACGGCCTCTCGGGAGATTGAGAATTACGAGAAATACGACTATATTTTGGTTAACGACCGCCTGGACGAATCTATCGACGCGCTGAAGTCGATCCTGCTCGCGGAGCGACTGAAGCGCTCAGAGGCCCAAGGACAGAAACAGCAATCCGCTGACGACACCGACCTGATGGCCAGGGCAGAGCGTTGCCGGTTGAAAAACGTGCGGGAGCGGCTGCAGCCGATTCTGGCGTCATTTGAGAAAGTAGCGGCGCCGGGTGGACGCTAGCGGCAAGGGGAGAACACGATGAAGTTGATGGATGGGTTTGACAGCAACTATCGGTACATCCTGGTGGCCGCGCGCCGAGCGCGGCAATTGCAGGGTGGCGCGCCTCCGGTCATCGAAACGCCTTCCCGCAAGCCTTGCCGGATTGCGCAGGACGAAATCAAGGCGGGCAAGGTGAAATGGGTGATCCCCGAAATGCCGCGCTCGGCGGCCGAGGTTGCCAGCGAGATGCTGGAGAAGGCGATCGCGAAAGATGTCTGAATTGCAGATTGCAGATTGTTGATTGCATATCTGTCGCCCACGGTGCTGGCCGCGTCGGGTTCAATCTGAAATGTGCAATCTGGAATGTGCAATCGCTGTGATCTTCCTATGAAAGTTGCGCTCGGAGTCAGCGGCGGTATTGCGGCCTACAAGGCGGCAGAAGTTGTGCGCCTGCTGCAGGACCGCGGCATCCGGGTGCAGGTCATCATGACCCAGGGCGCGCAGCAGTTTGTTCGTCCCCTCACCTTTGCCGCGCTCTCCGGCGAAAAAGTCATTACCGAAATGTTCGGCGGGGGCGGCGACGAGAAGAGCGCTCAGCCCAACATCGACTCGGCCATCGAGCATATCGCGGTGGCGCAATCGATCGATGCCTTGCTGGTGGTGCCCGCCACGGCCGACCTTCTCGCCAAATTCGCGCAAGGCATCGCCAGCGATTTTCTGACAACCCTGTATCTGGCCACCACCGCGCCGGTGGTAGTCGCGCCGGCTATGAATGTCAACATGTGGAACCATCCCGCCACCCAGGCGAACCTGGAACTGTTGCGCCAGCGCGGAGTGCGGATTGTTGAACCGGGCGAAGGCTACCTGGCCTGCGGTATGACCGGCCCGGGGCGGCTGGCGGAGAATGAATTGATTGTCGCGGCCGCAATGGAGGCCTTGGGGGCTTCGCAGGAACTGGCCGGCGAAACCGTGTTGATTACGGCCGGCGCCACCCGCGAAAAGATCGATCCGGTGCGCTATCTCACCAACCGCTCCAGCGGGCGCATGGGATACGCGCTGGCTGAGGCTGCGCTGCGGCGCGGAGCGCGTGTGCTGCTGGTGAGCGGTCCCACGGCGCTGACGCCGCCGGGTGGCGCTGAAGTCACGCCCGTCGAATCGGCCGAGCAAATGCGCCAGGCTGTGCTGAAGCTGCTGCCGGAAGCGACGATTGTGATCAAGACTGCGGCGGTCGCCGATTATCGTCCCAAAAGCGCAGCCGAGCAGAAGATCAAGCGCAAGGGTTCGATGTCACTGGAACTGGAGCCGACCAAGGACATTCTGGCGGAAGTGGCCCGCGCCAAGAGCTCACAACTCATCATAGGGTTCGCCGCAGAAACCGAAAACGTCCTGGAAAACGCGCGCAAGAAGCTGCTATCGAAAGCGCTCGACGCCATCGTGGTGAATGATGTGTCGCGCGAAGGCGTAGGTTTTGATTCCGATCGCAACGCAGTCACCATCATCACCCACAGCGAGGTGATTGACGTGCCTGAAACCACCAAGTGGGAAGTTGCCCAGCGGGTGCTCGACCAGGCAGTTCGCCTGCGAAAAGCACCACAGGCCCGGTAGCAGAACTGCTCAGGATTTCAGATTCTTGATTTTGGATTTAAGATTGAACACCAGCCCCTCGGCACGAGGAAGTTCAATCTGAAATCATCAATCTGAAATCTGCAATCGTTTTGAAATCCCCATGTCCCCAATCCTGGACCCACCACTCAAGCGCGCCCTGGCCGAGCGCATCCGCTATTACAATGAACTCGGCATCTATGATTTTTACCGGCGGGATTCCTACCGGAGCGAGACCGCTGTCCAAATTCAGCCAGAAGAGCGAGAGCCATTGCCCAGAGCAAAATCCGCAGCCGCAGCTCCCACAGAGAAATTGATCGAAATCCCGGCCACGCCCGACGCGCTTGCCGATCCCGTGCTGGGTCTGTGCGCTATCCGCGAAGATATCGGCGACTGTACGCGCTGCCGCCTGGCCAAACAGGGACGCAAGCAGATTGTCTTCGGCGTGGGCAATCCGCGGGCAGAGTTGATGTTCATCGGCGAAGCGCCGGGCGCCGATGAAGACCAGCAGGGGGAGCCCTTCGTGGGCCGCGCGGGACAGCTGCTCAACAACATGATCAAGGCCATGGGCCTGCGGCGCGAAGATGTGTATATCGCCAACATCATCAAATGCCGGCCGCCGGGCAACCGCACTCCGGAACGCGATGAATGCGAAACCTGTTCCCCCTTTCTGATGCGGCAGATTGCTACCATCAAACCCAAGGCCCTGGTGGCCCTGGGCGCGGTCGCGGCCAAGACCCTGCTTGCCATCAATGCGCCGATGACCGAGCTGCGTGGCAAATGGTATGACTTCCGCGGCACCAAGCTTGCCGTAACTTACCATCCTGCATTCCTGTTGCGCGATCCCCGGCAGAAAAAAGAAGCCTGGAAAGATTTGCAGATGGTGATGAAAGATCTGGGGCTGGCGGCTCCGGCAAAGTCTCCTGAATAGGAAACTCGTCGAAAGGAGCGTGTGGTCAGCGGTGCCTGGATTCTGTCGCTGACGTCAATAACACGACCTTGGCATTGAGCCAGCAGGAGGCGTCGACGGCTCGGAGTACATCTTGCCAGGGCACATCCGCCCCCGCCTCAACATACACCAGGTGCACCGGCTGCTTACTGAGTTCCGCTCTTAGACTGCTATCTAAGTCATCCCACGACAGCGGTTTCGAGTTTAGAAATAGCTTTGGGGGCAAGTTCGGGCGGGCGACTTGTACCTTGAGCACCAGCGGCACATCCCAGCGATCGATGTGATCCGGACGCGGAACGCTCTTCATCACGAAAACCGCGAGTCCTTTGGAGCTGAAGCGACGACCGAACTGATAGAACACCATGTGGAACATCACCAGCCAACTGAGCACCAGGGCACAAACCAGTCCGAAAGACGGCAGAGTGGTAAACGCGGGCTTGAGTGGAAGCATCTGGGCCCATTGAAAATACTGACTGACGGATTCGGAATCTGTTATGTCCGCGGCCGAAGAGAGTCTGCATCTGTAATGCGCCAGGACGAAACGCACTAGCATGCTCGCCCCCGCCGCCATGGCCAGCGCCGAAAGCCAAAGTGCCGGCGTTGTTTTGTCTTCATGGTCGCTTTTGCTGGTGTAGATTCTCAGCCTCGGATGGACGGAGTTGAGGCAGCCTGAATCGGACAGAACTTGTAAATCAAGATCGTAAGTCCCCTTATAGCTATAGAAGTCGCCGATAGAGCTGGGCAGATATCCCTGGCGCTGGCTCGAAAACACCTTTCCGCGATCGTGCAAGCTCCAGCGCACCTTAAATGGGGTGAGGGAGGCACATTTCGGATCAATCAGATTGAAATCGCCGGCATCCAGCCGGATCTGATACTCGCCCTCGAGGTTGATAAGAAATGATCCTGTCCGAGTCTGCCCAGGGGCCAGAGAGATCGGTATATCCACTGGAGTGAATGTTCGGGTGGCCATCCAATGCTGGATGCTCGTAAACCAGGCGATCCCCAGGAGCAGGAGCCCGATGCCAGTCCACGCTGACCGCAAGAGGGGTGAACCGATCTCGACTCTTTGTGCGTTTCGAGAAGGGGACGGTCCGCGGCCTATGTGCAGCTCACCCGATTGCGGCCGTGGCGAAGTCAGAGAAATCCGGTGGGCTCGCTCACGGCGTAGCGCAATCAATTGAAACACCACGGTGCCCACAAGCAGAATCAGACCGAGCGGCGAGAGAATTGTGGAAAATACACCGATTCCCAGTACGAAATACTCGACATCACCGGCGTAACGTAAGAGGAGGTCAAAGACGAGTCCGGCGAGAATCAGATAGATCCCGATTCGAGCCGAGAGCGGTGTCCGCATTAGTCATACTGACCCCGACAAAGGCACGAAAGTTCCTGGGCAGGGCAGGGTAGCCCACGTCTCGCACGTGTGCCAGACGTTGGGAAGTTTAGTCTCTCCCCCGAGCACCACCCGCGCATATTTCCAGAATGTTACGATGCCACTGCACCGTCAAAGACGGCGCGACCATCTCCCATGCCTGAATTCTGTGACGTAGCTCTGCCGGTGCCGCTGGACCTCGTCTTCACCTACGCGGTTCCGGATGGGATGCAGCCGGTTGTGGGTGGACGGGTGCTCGTGCCCTTTCGCCAGCGGCGCATGTCGGGCATCGTCACCGCGCTGCACGATCGCAAGCCGGAAGTTAAGACCAAAAGCGTGATCAGCGTGCTCGATCCCGCGCCGGTGCTCGACGAGCAGTTGATTCGGCTGGGCCAGTGGATTGCGGACTATTACCTTGCTCCCGTGGGTGAGGTTTTCCGTACCATGCTGCCGCTGGGTGCGGAATTCAAGAAGGCAATTGGCTACCGCATCACGGAAGAAGGGCAACTGGCGCTGCATTTGGCCGGGATGTCAGGATCATCCGCACGTTCCCAGAAAACTCCCGAAGAGCAACTGGCTGAATTTCGGGTGCTCGACTACCTAGCGGAACGCGAGATGACGCGGGAAGACAGTCTGCGGGCCGCGACCCGTGCATCCCGGCAGTTGCTCGCCGGAATGGCGCGGAAGAAGTGGATCGTTCGAGAAGACTTGTCCGAGGCCCGCGACGCGGCGCGCACAGTCAGGATCGCGGTCTTAAAGAACATCGAAGGCAAGCTCAACTCCAATCAACGAACGCTAGTCGATACTCTGGCCGCCGCCGGAGGCCGCGCGCCGGTCGATGTGCTGCAGTCGCTTGAACTCCCGAAGAGTACTTTGAACACGCTGGTAAGACGAGGGCTCGTGGAAATTATCGAAGAGCCGGCTGACTTTACCGTGTCGGTGTTGAAGGCGCGGCCCAGCCTGTTTGACTCGCAGTTCAGCGCGGCGCAACAGGCGGCGCTCAAATTTATCCAGCAGAGTGTAAACGCGCGCAAGTTTTCCGGCACGCTGCTGCATGGGGTCACCGGCTCGGGCAAGACGGCAATCTATCTTTCGGCCATGCGGGCGGTGCTCGAGGCCGGGCGATCGGCGATTTTGCTGGTCCCGGAAATCGGGTTAACTCCAGCGGTGGCTGCCGACTTGCATCAGCTGTTCGGCGAAGGAGTCGCCATCCTGCATTCGGCATTGTCAGACAAGGAGCGGGCCGAGCAGTGGCATCGCATCAAGCGCGGAGACGCGCGCATGGTAGTGGGCACGCGTTCAGCGGTGTTCGCTCCCGTCACCGACCTCGCGCTGGTGATCGTGGACGAGGAACAGGACCCATCCTATAAGCAGGAGGAGATGCCGCGCTATCACGCCCGTGATGTCGCCGTGATGCGGGCCAAGATGGCGAACGCAACAGTCGTGCTGGGTTCGGCCACGCCGTCGCTCGAGTCCTACTTCAATGCCAAAAAGGGGAAGTACAAGCTACTGGAATTGCCCGATCGCGTAGAGCAGCGCCCTTTGCCCGAAGTCGAGATCATCGACATGCGGCAGGAATTTCAGGAGACCGGAAGCGAGCAGGTCATATCCCGCAAGCTGGCCGAAGAAATCAAGGAGCGGCTGGAGCGCCAAGAACAGGTGATGGTCCTGCTGAACCGGCGGGGATATTCGCCGGTGGTGCTGTGCCGCGCCTGCGGCAAAACGCTTGAGTGCAAGAACTGCGCCATCGCGATGACCCATCACAAGCGTTCCCGCCGCATGGAATGCCACTATTGTGGTTACACCGCGCCGGTGCCCAAAGCCTGTGTGCATTGCGGCAGCGAGTACGTTTATTTCCTGGGCACCGGTTCAGAGAAGCTGGAGGAGTTGCTGCATGGGATGTATCCGCAGGCGCGCATCGGGCGTCTTGATCGCGATACAGTGCGCGGCCGCGAGGACTTCGAACGCGCCCTCAACGCTCTCGATGAAGGCGAACTCGATCTGCTGGTGGGTACGCAGATGATTGCCAAGGGCCACGACATTCACGGGGTCACGCTGGTAGGCGTGGTGGGCGCCGACATGGCGCTAGGCTTCCCGGATTTTCGCGCGGCTGAGCGCACCTTCCAGTTGCTGACCCAGGTAGAAGGACGAGCCGGGCGCGGGCAGACTCCCGGAAAGGTCGTGCTGCAAACTTATTTTCCTGACCATTACGCAGTGCAGTACGCGGCGCAACACGATTTCGTCGGTTTCTATGAAAAGGAGTTGCGTTTTCGCAGCTGGATGCACTATCCGCCCTACAGCGCGCTCGCCAACGTGCTGGTGCGCAGCGACAAGCTGGATGAGGCGTTGCGCTGGTCGGGGACATTGGGGAAGTGGTTTGAAAAAACACGCTATGAAGGCATTCGAGTCCTGGGGCCCGCAGCCGCGCCGATTGTGCGTTTGAAACGCGATTACCGGTATCACTTCGTGGTGAAATCTGCCAGCCGCCAGAAACTGAACGCTTTGCTCAGGACCATGCTCGCGTATGCGGTGCAACAGAAAATCCCACGTTCGCAGGTGATCGTGGACGTGGATGCCGTGTGGTTGATGTAACGTAGCGCCGCCGTCCCGGCGGTAGTCCGGCGGGCGTCCCGCC
>JBARIF010000457.1:0-4811 GCA_049799615.1 Terriglobales bacterium | reverse complement strand
GTTGTCATCCTGAGCGGAGTAGCTGCTTCGCTTGCGAAGCAGCCGCGCAGTCGAAGGACCCCTATACCTGAATATGCAGACGGGGTCGCCAAGGTTTTTCGCGTCCCAAATTCCGCGGACGTCGTCGTCATTCCGGGCGGCAGGGGTCCTTCGACTCCGCCGATTGATTCGCAAGCGAATCATCCGGCTGCGCTCAGGATGACAGAGCTCAGTGGCCCAGGAAGCGCTCCAGCACTTCCAGGTCTTTTCCCGCCATGTCCGCGTATTTCTTCGCCCTCACAGCGTCATGGTGTTGCATGGCTTCTTCGGCCTTGAACAGGTTGGCTTTGAGGCTCGCCTGGCGTTCGACCATATCGCCGCGCAGCCCGTAGCCTGAGGCGCTCTGCTCCTGCTGCAGACGATCCAGACCACTGTTAACCGCGGCGGCACGATTGGAAAGCTGGTCAACCGTCTGCTCTAGCTCGTCCAATTGAGCGGAAGAATTAGCTGCCTCTGGCGCGGCCATTCCACTATCGCCCTGCGGAGGCGCGCCGGCATCGCCGGACATCGCGCCGCTCTGGGCCATCACCTTCTTGGCATGGGAGTGGCTGGGTTTGGCCGGGGCGAGATTGCTCTGCACCGGCTTCTCCATCTGTGGGGCCGCCGGCGTTGCGGGTGGTGCCGATTGCATCGCACTCGAGTTGTCCACCGAAGCTGTGGTGGCTGCGGGTGCGGCGGGCGGTTGCGACGAATCCGAACTCATCGCCCCGGCAGCCGGGGCGTCTGAAGGCGTCGGCTGGCTGGGCTGGGCTTCGCCGGGCGTGGCGGTGTCGGCAGTCTGCTCCACCGAGTTCGCCTCCGGTCCCTTGGCATGGGTCTTGCTGATCCGCGGCACGTAGATTCCAGCGACCACCAGGCCAGCGAGCACGATGAGAGCTCCCAGAGTCATGTACAGGCCCCGATGACCGCTTCCCTGAGCGGGGGGCGGCATGGGCATCGGGGTAGGGCTCGGAGGAGGCGGGGTAGAGCTCTTCAAGGCTGCAACCGGAGCAGCCGGCGTTGCGGCGGGCGCAGCCGGCGCCTTGGGCAACGCCGCCATAGACTCCACGGTGGTAGCTTCGAGCATGGCCGGTGTGGGTGCTGAGACTGGGACGGAGCTCAAGGCATTGCGGAAGGCATCCGCGGTCTGAAAGCGTTGCTCCGGGTCCTTGGCGATGGCCATTAGAATAATTTCGTTCAGCGCCGCGGGCAGCCCGGGATGCAGTTCGACCGGCGGCTTGGGCGCCTCTTTGACATGGGCGGCCATGATCGAATAGTCACTGGTGGCAGTGAACGGGCGCTGCCCGGTCACGAACTCGTACAGCGACACGCCCACCGAGTACAGGTCGGAGCGCGCATCGGTGGCCTCTCCTTTAACCTGCTCGGGAGACATGTAGCTCAACGAGCCCATGGTGGTTCCGGTCATGGTCAGGCTGCGTTCCTCCCCGGCGCGGGCAATGCCGAAATCCATCAGTTTGATGACCCCCTGCGGCGTCAGCATCATGTTGGCCGGCTTGATGTCGCGATGAATGATGTGCTGCTGGTGCGCGTAGCTGACTGCGCTCAACACCTGGCTGATGTAGTTGACGGCGTCGCCCACCGGGATCGGGCCCTTTTCCAGTTTGTCGGCCAGGTTGGTGCCTTCGACGTACTCCATCACCATGTACAGCTGGTTGTCGGCGGTGAACGCAGTTCGGAGCGCTGCAATGTTGGGATGGTTCAGGCTGGCCATCAGCTTGATCTCGCGCTGAAAACGCGCCGCCAGCTCCTGCCGTCCCGCCAGGTCGGGAAGAAGGACCTTCATGGCTTCAATGCGGTCGGTGATGACGTTCCGCACCCGCCAGACCCGTCCCATCCCGCCGCTGCCCAACTCATCAAGAATCTGATAATCGCCGATACGCTTGTTGGCTTCTTCGGTCATCTGAAAATCTCCCTGTTCCGGTGGACGGAACTCGGCAAGACTGCCTTTTTTGGGGGAAAGGTGGATACGGAGCTTTCATCCGGAAAGCCACAGACTTCCAAGGCCGTAATTATGCGCTGGCGCCATCCCGGCGGTCAAGACGCGGGCGTAGCCAGCGCCTCCCAGCGGGTGCGGGCCACGGAGAGCTTGTAGCGGGCTGTGTTCAGGCTTTTGGCGGCTCTTTCCTGGACTTCCTTGGCGGTCTGAGAACCCGGCGTTACGCCTCTCAGAATTTTCAGGTTGGTTTCGGCTTCGCTTACGTATAAGGCAGCAGCTCCCATATTTTCCGCCGCAATCGGATCAATCGAATGCGCGCGTTGCGTCGCCAGGCTGAACTCTGTAGGAAGGATGGAAATCTGGTCCGGCAGTTGAGGGTGCGATTCCGACGAACTGGTGCGCTTGAGCCAGTCTTCAATCACATGGATGGCGACCTTGAGTTGCAGGGCCACGGCAGCCACGTCGGTGCGGATTTGCTGATCGATTTGCTTGCGCAGAAACGAGAGCGTTTCGGCGGCGATTTCCGCCTGCCGGGTAAATACTGCCACCTGGTCCCGGCTCGCATCCGCCTGGCGCTTGGCGTGGACGGCGTAATAGACGTTGATCCCAGCCAGCACCACCACCAGCAGCACGTTGGCCACGGCGGCATACGCCATGACCTGGTTAACGCCGAGTCCGAAGACTTGCTCTGCCATGCCGGGGAACCGTCCGTGGAAAGTATAGCAACGTGTGGTCAAAGGAAACCGGCGGTGCCCTGACGGTGCCCCATTCATTTCGCGTCTTCTGCGAAATGAGTGGGGAATATCCCCAGACCACCCGCGACCCCTGATGGAAGCGTCGTCGTACCCCACTCATTTCGCAAACTGCGCGAAATGAATGGGGCACCGTCGCTTTTCACAAGGTCTTGACGTAGCCCGGCCTTCCCCGGTACCATCATTCAAGTTTGCTCTTCGGAGCAGACCTTGGATTTCATGCAGAGTGGCTGAGGGACGAGCCCTGAGAAGCCACGACAACCGGATCAGGATTCATTTTCTGGTCGCCCGGTGTCAACTCTCGCCCTACACAGGGGGAACATGAGATTCGGGGTGCCGAATTCTTAGCATCTCGTTCCTCTTTTCCTCTATCCAGGGAAAGAGGATTTCGCGTTTCTGGGCATTTTCCGGACGGCTCGTCCCGCATACCACTCCAAAGCGAGTGGCTCGATGACCTCGGAAGCACGGACTACTGATTCACCGAAATACGAATTGCGCTGTCGCGAATGCGGCAAGAGCTGGGGAAACCAGCCCCGTTCCATCTGCGACGATTGTTTCTCTCCCCTGGAAGTTTTCTACGATTACGAGGCCGTGCGTCCCCTCTTTACCCGTGAGCGCATCGCCCAGGGCCCAGCCAGCATGTGGCGTTATCGCGATCTGCTGCCCCTTCCCGCAAACTATCAGCCCACGGTTCCAGCCGGGTTTACCCCACTGCTCGAAGCGCCGCGTCTGGCTCACAAGCTGGGCGCGAAGCGCCTTTACTTGAAAAACGACGCGGTCTGTCAGCCCTCCCTAAGTTTTAAGGACCGCGTCGTCGCAGTGGCCTTGTCGCAGGCCCGTAGTTTCGGATTCGATACTGTCTCCTGCTCGTCCACGGGAAACCTCGCCAACGCGGTGGCGGCCCAGGCCGCGCGCAACGGTTTCAAGGCCGTGATCTTCATTCCCGCCGATCTTGAGCCCGCAAAAATCCTTGGCACCCAGGTTTTCGGCGCCAAACTGCTGCGCATTGCTGGAAGCTACGACCAGGTCAACCGCCTGTGTTCCCAGATTGCCGACGAGCGGCCCTGGGGCTTCGTCAACGTGAACCTGCGTCCCTACTACGCCGAGGGTTCGAAAACCGTTGGCTTCGAAATCGCCGAACAACTGGGCTGGCGCCTGCCGGACAACGTCGTGTGTCCAATGGCGGGCGGATCGTTGATCATAAAAATCAAGAAAGCGTTTGACGAACTGGTCCATCTGGGGCTGGTGGAAGCGAAGGCGGTGAAATATTTTGGAGCGCAGGCTACGGGCTGTTCTCCCATTTCAACCGCCGTGAAGGCCGGCAACAAAGACATTGATCCGCAGAAACCGACGACCATCGCGCGTTCGCTGGCCATCGGCAACCCGGCCGACGGACACTACGCCATCAAGGTCATCACTCAGAGCGGCGGCTGGTCGGAGGATGTCTCCGACCCCGAACTGGTGGAGTGCATCCAGTTGCTGGCGGAAACGGAGGGAGTCTTCACCGAGACCGCGGGCGGTGTCACCGTGGGCACGGCGCGCAAGCTGTATCGCCAGGAACGCATTTCACCCGATGAAACCACGGTGCTCTGCATTACCGGCAACGGCCTGAAGACTACCGACGCTCTTGCCGGCAAGTACGAACTCGAAGAGGCAATCGCACCCAAGTTCGCTGAGTTCGAAAAGTACATGGAACGAACGCTGAACCCTGAGAAAGAAGCTCCAGTGGAAGTGGAGGTTGGATGAACATCACGGTTCAGATTCCCACAGCGCTGCGCCGGCTAACCGCGGGCAATGCGCGCGTAACCTGCTCCGCCGCCAATCTGGGAGAATTGTTTACCGCGCTCGACCAGCAGTTCCCCGACCTCAAGCCTCACTTGCGGGACGAGTCAGGCGAAATCCGCCGCTTCCTGAATGTGTACGTGAACGAAGAGGACATCCGCTTCCTGGGCGGAAACGCCTATGCGTTTCAGGATGGAGACGAAGTGCTGCTGGTGCCATCCATAGCCGGCGGCGCACGCTGATCTAGTCATGTCATCCTGAGCGCAGTATTGAGTTTCGCATCGCGAAACTCAATGCGGAGT
>JBARIF010000456.1:0-7777 GCA_049799615.1 Terriglobales bacterium | reverse complement strand
GGCTTCTGCTCGCCCTGGAAAACTTCAGACTGGCGGCTCGTCCGGAGCGGTCGCCTCGGAAGGCCGCCACCATCTGGTACGAACGGATGATAGAGAGTGTAGCGCGGCACGGTTGGCGCAAGTCGCCTACCCAGACTCCCGACGAGTTCGTGGCCCGGATTGACAATGCCACCGTCCGCCGGAGGGTCGCCGAATTTACCCGCCATTATCAAAGCGCGCGCTTCGATGATTCCGTCGAGGATGTGCGCCGTCTGCCGGAGTTGTATGAAGAGATTTCAGGCACTCCGCGCTGAAGACATACTTTCTCCTTCCTGGCGGCTTTTCCGGCTCGTCTGCGGTCAAGTAGTTTGGTCTCGGCCGGCGATCAGCCAGGAGCTCAGAGTCGAATGAATATCAGAACGCTACCGTCCTGCTCAGAAACGGAACACAACTCCGGCCCCGACGAAGATATTATGCTGGCGGCTCTTCCCGATATCCACGTTCAGTTGGGGCACGCCGGCGTAAAAGTCCCGTGCTTCTGCGCGCACGCTGAGGCTGCTGAGCAACTTGACGTCGAATCCCGCCCCGATCTGAAAGATTCCAGTCGTAGTGCCGGTGTCGCCGGGATTGGTCCCGCCGAATTCCAGAGTTGAATTCGCTTTGAAATAGCCCAAGCCTCCACCCACACTCACCCAGGGCGAGATCCCGGCATTGGGGAAAAGATTGGCGCGCAGCGAGGGCGTAACCACAAATGACTTGTAGTCCTTAGGGGTAAGGTTCGCAGGGTAATGGACGTTTTCGCCGAAGTTAACCACGAATGGCAGCTCCGCCGTCAGCCCCACCAGGTCAAGATCCAGAAGCCGCCGCCCATAGTTGGCTTCGAGGCTCAATCCCGCGCCCGAGGTAAGCAGGGCGCCGGGGGTGCTGGTGTTGACAGACGCGTGGTCGCTAACGAAGGTGCGACCGAGCAGTACTGTCAGTTCATTCTTTTCCTGGGCGCTGGCCGCCGAAATCAAGCCCGCCAGCGACACCAGTACCGCAACTGAGAATAGTGAGCGTACCATTCCACCCCCGGCGAAGTTTCCTAGTTAAAGAACCGTGGCTAAAGGTTAGCATGCGCCACTCGCGCCTGATTTCGGGTAAGGGATGCTTCATTTGGTGCCCTCCCCCTCGGGAAACAATTCAGCAAGAGTGTTAAAATCAATAGATTGCATGCCTGTAAAAACCTCATCTGTACTGCTTCAGGACGCGATTCAAAGCGCAACACCGGTGTCCTCAGGCCCGACCAAGGTAGGCTTCGTGAGCCTGGGCTGTCCCAAGAACCTGGTGGACAGCGAAGTGATGATGGGTTTGCTGCAACAGGCCGGAGCGCAGTTGGTATCAGGCGCAGAAGACGCTGACGTTATCGTGGTCAACACCTGCTCGTTCATCGCCAGCGCCCAGCAGGAATCGGTCAACACCATCCTCGAAATGGCGAAGCACAAGAGCGCGGGGCGCGCCCGGAAGCTGGTGGTGGCGGGCTGCCTGGTGGAACGCTTTCGCAACGATATCCGTCAGAATATCCCGGAAGTGGATGCGGTGGTCGGAACCGGAGAGCTGGAAGGAATACTCGCAGCCACTGGAATCGCTTCCGCCCCGCCCGCTGATTCTCCCTTCAGGATTCTGCAATCGCGAGCCGAAGGCGATGCCCGCGCGCAGCAGGGCCGTTTTTCGCGCGAGAGCTGGGACGGCGCCATCGCCGATTTGCCCAACTATCTGTATGACGAAGCTACGCCCCGCGTGCTGGCGACGCCACGTCACACGGCCTATATCAAGATTGCCGAAGGCTGCGATCATCCCTGCACTTTTTGCATCATCCCCCAACTACGCGGCCAGTTCCGGTCGCGGGGTTTCGAGTCTGTGATTGCCGAGGCAGAGCGCCTGGCCCGTTCCGGTGTGCGCGAAATCACTCTCATCGGGCAGGACACCACCTGCTATGGCGAGGACTTCGGCCTGAAAGACGGCCTTGCCCTTTTGCTGGAAAAGCTGGCTGGAATCGAAGACCTGCGCTGGGTGCGCTTTCTGTACGCCTATCCCAACAAGATCACCGGCCGGCTGCTCGAAACCATCGCTTCCCACGACAAGATTTGTTCCTACATTGATGTGCCGTTGCAGCACGCATCGCCGGGCGTTCTCAAACGCATGAAGCGAGGCGCCGGGGGCGATATCTTCCTGCGTTCGATTGAGAAAATGCGGCGCACGATCCCGGGAGTCACGCTGAGAACATCCTTCATCGTGGGTTTCCCGGGAGAGACCGAGAGAGAGTTTCAGGAACTTTGTCAGTTTGTTCGCGACTCCGAGTTTGACTGGATGGGCGCCTTCGGTTACTCCGACCAGGAGGGCGCAGCCGCGTTCTCCCAGGAGAGGAAGTTGCCCGAGCGCGAAATTGAACGCCGCCGCAAACACCTGATGGGAATCCAGCGCAAGATCAGCAAGCGGAAAAAGAGGGCTCTGGTGGGCCAGGAATTCGATCTGGTGCTCGAAGGCGTCTCCGACGAGAGCGATCTGCTGCTCGAGGGCCGAACCCCGATGCACGCGCCCGAAATCGACGGCAAGGTATTCGTCAATGACGTCCCCAACGGGCTGGAGCCGAGGACGGGCGAGTTCTACCGCTGCCAGATCACCGAAGCCCACGACTACGATCTGGTCGCGAGGATTTTGTAGGAAAGCCGATGGCTCGCAAGCTCAAGCTGAAGTGTCCCATCTGCAAGAAGCCGGTGACCAGCCAGGATGCGGAGTTCCCTTTCTGCGGTGAACGCTGCCGCCTGATTGACCTGGGCAAGTGGGCCAGCGGTGCGTACGTGATCTCGTCTCCGGTGCAGGACACGAGTGAGGGCCTGGAAGACTCTTCCGGAGATTCGGATGAAGATTACTGAGGCTGGGCGGGACGCCCACCCGCAGGCTCCGCTCTGGGCCACGCTGGTCGCGACGTTTTTCGGAATCGGAAATCTGCGTCCCGGACCTGGTACCTGGGGTTCGGCGACAACCGTCCTGCTGTGGTGGCTTCTGGCGCGCTCGATCGTGCCCGGCTGGCAGCCCTGGGTAGCGGTTTCGCTTGCTCTCGCGGCGATTCTGGCTGGAATTCCGGCTGCCACCCAGGTGGCGCGGGCCAGCGGCCGGAAGGACCCGCAGTTTGTGGTCATCGACGAAGTTGCCGGACAGCTCATCACCCTGATTGCAGCGCCGATTGCGTGGCAATCTCTGCTGCTCGGCTTTATACTTTTTAGAGGATTCGATATCGTCAAGCCGTGGCCGCTGCGCCGCCTTGAACGCCTGCCCGAGGGCTTGGGCATCGTGATCGATGACGTGGCCGCGGGCCTTTACGGACTGGCAGTGATGCAAGGCGTGCTGCATTTCGGCCTGCTACCACGATAAGGGCAGGAAGCTGGAATCGATGGGAATTTCCGACCGTCTGCTGGGCAAGAAGAACGTCAACGGCCACCCCCACATTGAGGCTGTGCATCCCGGCGCCGCGCTGCCCGGCGGCGAAGTGCGTATCGTAGGCCGCAGCCTGCGGCCTCACGAACTGCGCCGGCCGCAAGTCCGCTTTGGAGAGCTCGAGGGCGCCGTGGTCATCAGCGCGGATGATTTTCTGGTGGCTCGGGTACCTCCCGGCGCTTCTTCCGGGGCTGTAGTCGTCTCCACCAATGACGTGTCGAGCAACCCGCATCAGATCAAAGTCGCCGCTCCGATTGCAGAGAACCTGCACCCCGTGACCAATCCTGCGCTGGATGCCGAAGGCAACATTTATGTCACCTTCTCAGGATCACGCGGACAAAAGGTCCCAGTAGCCATTTTCAAAATCGACACCAACTACAACCTCAAACCGTTCCTGGCCGAGATGACCAACGCTACCGCCATCGCCTTTGACCGCGTCGGGCAGATGTACGTCTCCTCGCGGTTTGACGGGACGGTGTACCGGGTAGCGCCGAACGGCACCATGTCCACGTATGCGGAAGGGATGGGCGTGGCGACCGGAATTGCATTCGATCCCAACGAGAATCTTTACGTCGGAGATCGGAGCGGGACGGTGTTCAAGATCGGCAAAGACCGCCAGATTTTTGTGTTCGCCACCCTCGAGCCCAGCGTCTCCGCTTACCATCTGGCGTTCGGTCCAGGCGGAGACCTTTTCGTCACTGGACCTACAACCTCCAGTTTCGATTCGGTGCACAAAATTGACTCCCACGGAAGCGTTTCGACTTTTTACCGCGGCCTGGGACGGCCGCAAGGCCTGGCGTTCGATATCGATGGCAACCTTTATGTGGCGGCTTCCCTCTCCGGAAAGCGCGGCATCGTGAAGATCACGCCTGACGCCAAGGCCTCGCTCGAAGTTGCCGGCCCGGGGCTGGTGGGTCTGGCCTTTGCACCAGGCCGCTCCGCGGTTCTGGCCACCACGGGCGCAGTGCATCATCTCTCGTGGGGAGTGCAGGGAGCGCCGCTGGTGTCGGAATAGCTTCTGGCTTCTGGCTTCTGGCTTCTGGCTTTCAGCTTTCCGTGCAAGCATTGGCATTCTCCGTGGTTCGCCTACGATCATCAATCTTCGGTCTTCACTCTTCACTCTTCAGTCGTCAGCGTGACGGTCTTAGCTGATGACCGACGACCGACGACTGACGACTGGTTTCATTTACACTCTTAGCCGTGAATGCCGAGATCATCGCCATTGGCTCGGAGCTTCTGACTCCCTTCCGTCAGGATACGAACTCTCTCTATCTCACGGAAAAGCTCAATCTGCTGGGGGTCGAGGTGATTTTCAAAACCATCGTGGGTGACAGCCGCGAACATCTGACTGGTGCGGCCAGCCTCGCTCTGTCCCGCGCCGAAATCGTCATCTTCATGGGCGGCCTGGGGCCTACTGAAGACGACCTTACGCGTGAAGCCGTGGCCGACGCGTTGGGCCTGGAATTACGTCGCGACCCTCAAATTGTTGCCGGCCTGGAACGCCGCTTCGCGGCGCGAGGCTGGAAGAACATGTCTGCCAACAATCTCAAGCAGGCAGATGTGATTGCCGGGGCCGTGGTCCTGCCCAACGCCAATGGGAGCGCTCCCGGACAGTGGATCAGCGGCAGGTATGAGGGTGAAGAAAAGATCATCGTGCTGCTGCCCGGCCCGCCGCATGAACTGAAAGCGTTGTTTGACGAGCAGTGTATGGACCGGCTGCGGGCCAAGCTGCCGCCGCAATTCATGGCCACCCGGGTGCTAAAAATTGCCATGATGGCGGAGTCGCAATGCGATGCGCGGGTCGCGCCCATCTACAAACGCTATACCGACGTGCAGACAACGATCCTGGCCGGCGCCGGCGAGATCCAGCTGCATCTGAAGACCCGCGCGGCATCGCTCGAAGCGGCACAGGAGCGGGTGGACCGGCTGGCGGAAGAAATCGAAGAGGAATTGGACGACAATGTTTTCTCCGACAATGGAGACTCGCTCGAACAGATCGTCGGCTACTACATGCAGATGCGCAATGCCACACTGGCGGTGGCCGAGTCCTGCACCGGCGGACTGCTGGCGGAGCGGGTCACGTCGGTGAGCGGTAGCTCGCGTTATTTCCTGGGCGGGGCGGTGGTCTACTCCAACCAGTTGAAGACAGCCTTCGCCGATGTTCCCGCGGAGTTGATCGAAAAGCACGGCGCGGTCAGCCGCGAAGCGGCGGCCGCGCTGGCCGAAGGCATTCGCCAGCGCTGCGGCGCGACCCTGGGGATCGGCATTACCGGTGTAGCCGGCCCGGCGGGAGGCACGCCGGAAAAGCCGGTGGGCCTGGTCTTCCTTGCATTAGCCAGCGAAAAAGGAACCGACGTGGCGGAGAGAAATTTTCCCGGGGACCGCAAGCGTATCCGCTGGTTCGCCAGCCAACTGGCGTTGGACATGATCAGAAGAAAACTGATGTAGAGCAGTCGTTGGTCGTCGGTCGTTGGTCGTTGTATGGAGGTTTGGACCAACGACTATCGACCAACAACTAACAACTTTGTCATGCGAATCTTCGTTGCGCTCGACATTGACGATGCCATTCGCACCCGTCTGGAACAGTTTCTGGACGGGGTATGTGGGTTTGCGCCCGAGGCGCGCTGGGTGCGTCCTGAGTCGATGCATGTGACGCTCAAGTTTATCGGAGAAAAATCCTCCGAGACCCTGGACGAGATCCGGCAGGCTCTGGGCGCCATCCAGGCTGGCGGCTTCGAGATTTCATTTCGCGGTCATGGATTCTTTCCGACTGCGAAGGCGCCGCGTGTTTTCTGGATTGGCATTGCGGCCGGCCCGCAGTTGGCCGCTCTGGCAACGTTAGTGGATGGAACTACTGCCGGCCTGGGCGTTCCGCGGGAAGAACACGCGTTCAGCCCGCACCTTACGTTGGCTCGTGGAGGGGCGCCTCGCGCCTCCGGCGCGCCTCACCCTCGCAAAGGTGACCGCCCTAATCCTGTGTTTCAGCGCTTGCAGGAGAAATTGGCCGCGATGCAGGCCCTCGATTTTGGTACGATGACCGCCCGTGAGTTCTTCCTGTACCAGAGCCAGCCAATGCGGGGCGGCGCCCGGTACACCAAGATTGCACGCTTTGGATTGGAGTAGCGCCGGCGTCCCGCCGGCTGTCCGGCGGGCGTCCTCGCCCGCCGCGAGCGACAGTCGAATTGCGGCAAGGCATCTGTACTGAATTGCTGTCAGAGGGTGGGCGGGACGCCCACCCGACAGCCGGCGGGACGCCGGCGCTACAAAATCGATGAGTATTCTTCTCACTGCCGCTGTCAGCTATCTCCTGGGATCGATTCCCTTTGGCTTCATTCTGGTCCACATTTTTCGCGGACAGGATGTTCGGCTGACCGGTAGCGGCAACATCGGCGCCACAAATGTGGCACGTTCTTCCCCTGCGCTGGGTCTGCTGACGCTCGTTCTGGACGCGTTCAAGGGATTGGCCGCAGTAGCGCTTACTCGCGCGTTCTATCCCGGCGACAACCTCCTAGCCGGCCTGGCTGCGCTTTTTGCAATCGTGGGACACATGTTTCCCCTTTGGCTGAAATTTCGCGGAGGTAAGGGTGTAGCCACGGCGTTAGGATCGTTCGTGCTGCTTGCGCCCAAAGCCTTGCTCCTGGCGTTAGCCGTCTTTGTCGCGGTGGTGCTGGTGTTTCGTCACGTGTCTCTCGGCTCCATGCTGGCCGTCGCGATTTTTCCCGCTCTCGCCTGGCTTATGCGCGACTACGGCGAGTCGCCACGCTTCCTCGTCCTGATGGCGGTTGCATCTGTACTCATCATTGCCAGGCACCACCAGAATATCCGCCGGCTTCTGGCCGGGACTGAACCGCGTTTTCAATGGAGTCGAAGATGAGCCGGATTGCGGTCATCGGCGCCGGCGCCTGGGGCACGGGTCTCGCTATCGTGCTGGGACGGGGCGGCCGCCACCAGGTGCGGCTGTGGGCGCACGAAAAAGAAGTCCGCGATTCGATTTTGACTCGCCGGGAAAACGAACCGTTTCTTCCCGGCGTGTCCATCCCCGCGACGGTCCTGCCTACCAGCAGTCTGCAGGAAGCTTTGGACGGCGCTGAAATTGTGGTCAGCGTGATGCCTTCGCAGCATTGCCGTCCCCTTTTCCAACAGATGTTCCCTTACCTCAGGCCGGAGCTTCTCTTCGTAAGCGCAACCAAAGGTTTGGAGGAGGAGACGCTCTTGCGCATGACCGAGGTGGCCGCCCAGGTCATAGAGCTGAGATGTGGGTTTGCGCCGCGCATCGCAGCCCTAAGCGGGCCGTCGTTCGCCAAGGAAGTGGCGCGGGGCG
>JBARIF010000455.1:0-1940 GCA_049799615.1 Terriglobales bacterium | reverse complement strand
ACGCGCGTGGTCATGGTTTACTGAATCGCACTGCCTACACTGTCCAATACATTGCCCGCGCGAGAGCCGATCAGTCGGATGGGGCCCATCGCGATCGCGAGAACGACAGCGAGCATCGCTGCGTACTCTGCGACATTCTGGCCTTCTTCCTGGCGCCAAGCATTGCGACGAAAGCTAGTCATTTTCTACCGCAATACGAGCTGCTGGGGACGCGGGCTCTCGAACACTCAGATTGCCCGATCCACGGCCACGGGACAATGGCCCATCCGTGTCTAAAGCCCACTGGGGTAACGAATTCCCTGATGACCAAAGTCACGAACGATTAAGATTAGTGCTAGCGTGGAGGTTTACTGCTATGGCTGCTAGTGTACAGACTTGCCAAATTCTCGGCTGATCCGCTATCGCGCACAGCGTGGCAGGAACGCGCTTCCCCCATCGTACTGAGCTAGTTTCCTGGCGGCAAGGATTTGCGGCCATGATCCCGATCACGCGCTTGCGGCCTTCGTCCACGACGTGCAGTCTAGTATGTTCGCCAACGTGGGGTATATAGGAAGAATGTGTTGGGTACCATTTCTCAATGGTGTAACGTAGGGTCATGATTGCGGCGGCGACGGCTGCCCAACGGAAAATGTCACACCGCAAAACGGGAAGGTTGTTCTTTGTGTTCGGTCGTCTCCCAGCGCACAGAAGGGGCAGTGCGGCTTCCTGCTTGTTTCGATCTGGGTTCCCGCAGCTTTCTAATGGGCTGTTCGACAGCGTAGAAGGAGGCGGTGGCAACCAGCACTGTGAGTATAAGGTTTTGCGGAAAGGTCGTAGCCCACGAGCGCACATCGGGATTTGTAAAAGGCATGTTCCACAAATACAGACTGTAGCTTAAGGTCCCAATCCAGGCCACAAAGGGATTGTTGAGAAAATGTGGGCGCACGGTAATTGCATTCTGGATGCAAAGAACAATACCCAGGTTGAAGATTGTGATTGCAGAAACCCGAACCAGTCCTGACACATGCCACAACTTTATGAGGTAGGAATACTGATGAAGCAGTGGCATCGACAGTGTAAGTGCCCAAATTAGCGGGAAGCCTCGCCACGTAAAGAACGAGCGACGCTTGTCAAATTCGGACTGATACAGAGCGAGGAGACACCCAGCGGCAAGTGAATCGGCTACTGCGGGAAAAGACCAGAGCGTTCCTAGAAACCACACTCCACTCAGCACAAACCGAACCACGGGTGCGACGGCTATGGCACCGAAGCCGAAGCGTCGAGCTGCGACCAGGCCAAGCGCTAACGCGGCGGGCCACAACAGATAGAACTGCTCCTCGACCGAGAGCGACCACAGGTGCATCAAAACCCACGGCGAATGAAGCGCGTATGAAGTCAAATACAGGTAGGCGGCTACCAAGTATTTATAGGGAAGTGATCGGTGAAAGACGACGGTGATGACACCTAGATAGAGGTACGCCGCTGGCAACAGGCGATATGCACGGCGGAGGTAAAACTGCCTAAATTTTATTGTCCCTGTCCTCTCCTGTTCGCGCAGCAGGAGGGAAGTAATCAGGAAGCCCGATATGACCAGAAATATCCGTACCCCATAGTGGGCGTAGACATCTATTAGCGGAGAGTGCTGAATTGGAAAGCCAGCGCTGTAAGAGAAATGAGCAACCAACACCAACGAGATCGATAAGGCACGGAGTCCGTCAAGAGAGGGAATGCGGGACTGCATTAGCATAATCCAAGGCTTCCGCAATCACGACGGAGTGCCGCCCCCCCCGGGATGGTCGGCGCAGTTCAGCTGGTTGCTTCTGCCGTCGCTGACCAACTTGGTTTTGCTCAAGCAGATTGGATGCCAAACTCACACCGGCGCAAGTAGTGGATTACAAAACGCATCGCCTCCGGGAAGACAGTAGCGACTAGGCAAAACTTTTCATCTTTCTCAGCATGTC
>JBARIF010000454.1:0-2316 GCA_049799615.1 Terriglobales bacterium | reverse complement strand
TCCGGAACCGAGTGAATTGCCGACACATCGCCCGGGCGGAGCGACTCGAAATAGCGCCTCACGCCGCACCTTCCTTGTTTGACGGATAGCTATTGAGCTGGCAGAGCAGGGCATTGCGATCCTTCTCGGCCCAATCAGCTAGGTGAGCGACGAAGCCTTCGACCTGTTCACGGGAGGCTTCGCGGAGACTCTTGGTGCCGCAGAAATCGACGGCGTAGGACTTGACCAGGTTGGCATCGAGCTGATGCTGACGGATCAACTGGCAGAGGCGGTCGCGGACCTTGGGTCCACCGTAGTTTCCGTTGTTCCCATTGACCGGCTGGGATGGCAGCTTCTTCGACTCGTGGGAGGACGGAGCCGGTTCGGCAAACGAGCCGATTTCCTCGACCGAGCAGATGCCGATGCCATAAGCCTTGCGCAGGGCCCGGTTGACCGCCCGGGTCTCGGCCACGCGCATTTCAGCGCCGTGGACCAGAGGAGACACATTGGAAGGGTCGGCATCGCCGTAGCCTACGAATCCCCTGCAACTTTGTGATTTATAAATGACAGCTTTGAATGTCCAGCGGCAAGCAGTTTGTTCGCAGAGCTTCTCGACCACCTCCGTGTGGACGCCGCAGCAACGCCTACGAGCAGCTAGGCCAATGAGCCCCGTGTGCGTGACATACCATCGACCGTTCAGCACCTGCAGATCCCCTCGTTTCACAGAAAACCGGTAAGTCCTTAGCAAAATCTCAAGCTGGTCAGATTGAGCGCCGCGAACTGCTTGCGGCCAGATCTTTCTGGCTGCGACGAACTCACGTCGGATCTTTTGGAACCGCCTCATTTCCATCCCCCCTTTTCTGGTGTACATTATTACTATACAGTATGTTTGTACTGTACAACAAGAAAAGAAATGACAGGGGCTGGCCGGATCGTGTGCGCTTAGAGCGCGTGACTCGGATCAGTGTTTTTGCTTTGTGCGTCGGGCTTCGACAAGTGAGGCGGTCGCAACAAAGCTGCTCATGCTGATTCCTTCACGCTTCGCCGCTTGTGCGATCTCCTGCTGCTCTTCGGCAGTGTAGTAGGAGGTGATGGCCTTCCGAACCACCGCTGACAACTTTCGTCTGCTAAACGAGGGGGGCTTTGCCTTCACGTCCGTCATCGTAACATCATCGGCGCGCGGATGATCTCGATTCCCATTTCCGCGAAAGTGTTATCGGCAGCCGCGTGGAGTCACCGGTCGTTCGTGGCGTTGGATTGGCAAATGGAGTGGACTAGGCGGCGGATAACAGCAGGCACGCGCTGTGCAGTGGGAAGCGCTCTACGTGGTATGACATCTTTCATCATTGAAGCGGAGAGGATAAGGAAGCAGTTTCGTCTAGGCCGCGGTAGGAGAACCGTTATATGTAACCGAGTGAAATCAGGAGTCGGAAGGCGCCCAATCGAAAAAAACTCTCTCCGCTAAAACCGCGTGTAAGGAAAAGCCTGGCAGTTCCAAGACTTGCATCCGGATTTTTGGATTGCACTTTGCGTAGCGTTAGGTTACAATATGAATGTTCTGTTTGACCGTATATTTCGATATTCCTGAATTTGTTTGATCCCACCGGATTCGGGCTTCAGTCGTGGCCCTCAAAGCTAAAAATTTGACCGCGGGACGTCTCTGCAAGGCCAGAGGCTCGAGCTTTCCGCTCGTGCCTTCATGCGACTTCTGATGACGGTCCACGGATGATCGGCGCAAGCCAAAAATGAGTTTCGCCCAACCCTTTCCGGATTGGCGCGCTGGCCCGCTTTGGCCAGCGCTTAACGCAATTCAACGAATACCTTTAGGAGAAGATATGAGGATACACAAGCATGTGAGTCAGAAAGTGATTGACGCGAATCGGGAGAATTCTCATCATGGCCACGGGCCCACCACGACTGGGGGTAAGCATGCTGTCCGCTATAACGCCTTAAAACATGGACTGTTGGCCCGGGCACTTGTGTTCAAAAGTGAGGAGGAAGCGCGGAACTTCAGGGCATACCGGAAACGCCTCTGTGCGGAGCTGGCCCCGAACGATTCACTCGAGCTGATGTATATCGAGGACTTGGCGAATTCCGATTGGCGGCTGAAACGGGCGACTCGGTGGGAACAAAGCATATCGATGAATACTGATATTACCACGATTGCTAAGGACGCACTGGAGTCTGGGACGGGCAAGCTTGGAATTTTGGGCGAATCCGACACGGAGAACAGACGTAATTTGCGGTGCAGTGAGCTCACGTTCTCGCTGAGGAATGAAGAGGATCCGAAGGCCGAGAAAGTTCTTAGTTTTCCGGGTAATCCGAGCGGAGTAGAAC
>JBARIF010000453.1:0-2833 GCA_049799615.1 Terriglobales bacterium | reverse complement strand
GTGTTGCTCTCCTCTAATCCGCGAGTAGCTGACCAGCGAAGCCAAACCATAAGCAAAGAGTTTCGGCAGCGGACCGGGATACTCGTGAGCGACCACGCTTGCGACCGCCCAGGCCGCGGCGCTATGTTCCGAAGGGAAAGAAGTGCCCCCCTGAAAGAATCCTCCGCCTCCCATCCCCTGAAGCGGACGGTCGCGGCGCAGTCCGTACTTGAATACTTCAACCGGGACCAGGCTGTTGAGCGCGGCCTCGCCCGCCAGCAAGCCGGTTTCGCGCCAATGCTCGTTATGCGATGGATAGCTCAATAACCACATTCCGGCGGCACCGCCGACCAGCGCGCTAATCCCGGCATTCGAAAGCGTGTTGTAGTGGCTGAGTGTGTTGGGGAGGTGAGACAGGTGCCGGCTGACATCACTGTCAGTCATGAACAGGCCGGTCGAGATTCCCGCCAGGGGCACAAGCCATTCCGTGTCCGAGAACCGGAGATGGCGGGGACTCGTCCAGATTTGTTTTTGATCCTGCACGAAATCTCTTCCTAAATCCTTAAGGCGCAAGTGCGGAGTTCCCAGCGGCTGGCTGTCGAGGGTGCTGAAATCCTGCGCGGTTATTATCTTTCCGTCCCCTCTCGCTTTGGCCTTGCCTTCGTCCGCCGTGGGCTTCTCCGTATCCTGACTTTTCGTATCCTGTTTCTCCGTGCGCCACTTTTCCGACGAGCCCGACTGCGGCGCGCCCAGCGCCCGTTCCGTGACGGTCAGGCTCACCGCAATCCACGCGCACACCACCAAGAACGCCTTGACCCCCATCGCCGGACTCTTTCTCATTACGGCTTGCTCATTAGGGCTTGATGTAGGCGATAGTCAGAGCGACCGAGGTTGCGATCTGTGCCGCCTGCAATGCCGTGGTCCAGTTGCGAGTTCCGATTCTCGGTGTCTTTTCCGGTACGACGATGGAATCGCCGGGTCTTAGTGCTGCACTTAAAGGATTCCCTGCCCACCAACCGGAGTTGTTTTTGGCTGCCAGCACCGACCCGTCGGCTCGAACCACGAAGACCGCGTCCTTGTCAGCCATCTGGGTCAACCCTCCTGCCTGACTCAGATACCAGCGTGCACTCCGTCCAGGCCGGTAACTGATTGCGGTCTGGTTGAATACCTGCCCGGAGACCATCACGTAATTTTCTTTCTTGGGTATCAGCAGTACGTCGCCGTCGCGCAACTGCACATCGGCCGCCGTGTTACGCCACCGGCTGATATCGGGTTGGACATGCACCACGACCCTGCCTACGGGCGCCGTGGACTCGAGTTGCGTAAGCGTAGTCTCGGTCTGCGCGATTGCCGTGAGCTTCGCATTCTTCTGATCAGCATCACTTTCGGGAAGGGCCTTGAGGTTTATCTGTTCTGCCTTGATGCGCTGCACCAGGGCCAGGTGCGACTTCATTTCGATCTCACGCACCTCGCGCCGCATTATCACTATGCCCGTCGGATAGGCCTCGGGCGAGAACCCACCCGCGCGTTCCAGAACCGAGCTCAGCCGCTCACCCGGCAGAATGCCGTAGGCCCCAGGATGCTGCACTTCACCCCGCACTGTGGCCGTGGCGGCAATGTCATTCCAGCCCTGGCTTTGGCGGATGGTGAGGACGTCTCCATCCCGGAGCTGGAGGTTGTTGTTTTCACTGCCGGTCAAGGCCGCTGAAAGCTCAACCGGCAGATTTTGATACGAAGTGCCGGTCTGCGCACCCAGCGAGTAACGTGTCAGGTCCGCCGTAACCGGGTCCGCGCTTCGCTTGAGTCCGCCCGCAACCTTGACCAGTTCCTGCACGTGCATGTTGGTGGTCAGGGGGTAGCGTCCGGGTTTGGCCACCTCGCCCCGCACGTACACGGTGGGAGGATCAACCTTGGCCGCACTGCGGTGCACCAGCAGACGATCGCGCGGCTCCAGCAGTATGTTGTCCATTGGGTTCCCGCCGAGTGCTCCCCCCAGGTTGACGCTGAAAATCTTCAGCGTGCCGTCGGATTCAGTGCGAAAAAGTTGGGCGGTGTCGAGCCCAGCATCGGCTGAGACGCCTCCCGCAAGATAGACCGCGTCCCGCAAGCGCACTTGTCCCGAAGTGCGATATTTACCAGGCGAGCGCACTTCGCCACCTACCCAGACCGTGGGCGCAGGCTCGAAGTCGTAACGGCTGAATATCCGGACCGTGTCGAGGGGTTGCAACTTGGGAGAGACTTCCGGATGGGCCAGCGCGGCCGACAGATTAAAACTTTCCACGCTGGGACGGAAGTCAGGCGGGTTCAGCCGGACAATCTCGGCATAGCGTCCGGCTGGCTCCGGCAAGAGATCGCCGTAGGATGCGATCAGATCTTTCAGGGTCATGCCGTCGCGATAGGCATAGCGTCCCGGACGAAGAACGTGCCCTTGCAGGTAAATTGCCTTTTCGTTATATGAGGCGATGGGGAAGATGTGGATCTGGTCCCCGTCCTGGATCTTGAAACTGGCTAGCTGTTTGCTCACGGCGTCAGGATCACTGGTGGGTGAGAGATCCAGGGTCAGCATGGTCCGCTTCTCGTGCGCTTCCAGGCGCTGCAACTCGATATGCTGAAGCGCCGCCGCAGGCAGAATCCCCCCGGCCAGGTCGAGCGCGCCCGCCAGTGTGGTCTCTCCGTTCAATTCGTAGATCGCGGGACGACGCACCATACCGCTCACCGTGACCTGTGCGCCCAGTGGAGGCACCAGCAGCGAGTCGCCGTTTTCCAGCCGCTTGAGGTCCGAACCAACACCATGCAGCAGCAACTCGTAGGCATCGACTTCCTGGATGAGTTCCTTGCCACGGTAATGTTGCAG
>JBARIF010000452.1:0-24084 GCA_049799615.1 Terriglobales bacterium | reverse complement strand
CGTTTTGCCGCTACTCATCCGAGATAAGAACCGGATGCGCTAACGAGCGCCCGTCCGGGTCTGTGGAGGGGGTCGTGAGAAATCACGATCCCTACTCCGATCAACGATGATCATGTGGGAGGAAGTTAAGTGCCTTCGCCCCCTGCTTGACCACGGGTGGATAATCGTTGCCGGTAGAAGACTTCAATGACTGCGGCTTCAGCTCCGGTTCTCATTCGGAATCCATCCTCTTCCAGGCTGGGCTGGGCGTGGGTCTTGATGTGGTTTGCCCTTGCCATCCACGTTACTGACGAGGCACTCACCGGATTTCTGGCCGTGTACAATCCGACGGTTCTGGCGCTGCGCGCGAAGCTTGGCTTCTGGCCGATGCCGACTTTCGAATTCCGGGAATGGCTCACCGGCCTGGCTGTCGCCATCTTTGTAGTGGCCTTGCTATCTCCGTTTGCCTTCCACAATGAGCGCTGTATTCGGCCCATCTTCTATTTTCTAGCCATCGTCACGGGCATTCTTAACGCACTCGGCCACACGCTGGGCACGATACTGGGCCATACGGTAAGCACGATCCGGTTCCCGCGTCCGGCTCCGGGTTTCTATTCCTCGCCCTTGTTGCTGGTTATCTCGATCTATGCGCTCGTGCAACTGAGACGAACCCGCCCTAATCGCGCCTAGAAGACGCATTGCACCGCGGTGATCTTGAAGGGCTGGCCGCCGTACTTGATCCCGAGATTGTGGTCAGAATCGACGAAGCTGCGGGGCGCGGCGGGGGAGATTCGTGGCGCAGAGAACTGGGGGAAGGGTGCGATCGCATTCTCGCGGCAACTTGCTGGCGCAGTACAGCCCATGGTGGTCAATGGAGTAGTGGGACTGGTCCGGGCACCAGGCGGGCATGGAACCCAACTGCGACAAGACCAGAGTAGACGTACCTTACGAACGTCTCTTCTCGCATCCGCTGATTAACGAATCGCGCCAGGAAGATTGCGGCACAGCAGCCCGAGGGCAGATCCCAAAGCGCCCGCCAGATGCCGCAGTCCCTTATGTTGAGATGTGAGCTATCTTGCTCAGACGTGAACGCCGGGACCTGTCATTCTCTATTCTGTTGAGTGTGTAGAGGGAGCCACGACCCCTAATTCGTAGCTCTCATCGTCTAGCCGCGGCGGGTCAGGTCCCTGCCAATTCAATCCAAGCGACCACGCTCAGCGAATTGGGATTCTTCGCCCGTGTAAGTCGCGGAACTCCACGACCACACGTTTCGACCCTAAAAGCTCTCGGAAGCAAGAGCGGGACAACATCTCCGGCGGAGAGAGGCATTGTCACGCGCAAACAGAAAGGTGAACGATCATGCCGTTAATTCAACTCCTGGAAGTCCTCATTGTGGTGGGTGTTCTTCTGTGGCTGGTGAATCGTTTCATTCCCATGCAGTCATCCATCAAGTCAATTTTGAACGGCGTCGTGGTAATCGCCGTGGTCCTGTGGCTGTTGAACGTTTTTGGACTGTTTCACTCCCTCTCCCGGATTCACATCGGAAGAGGATGAGGCAGCGAAGGCATTGCAGAACTACCCAAGATCCTGATTTACGCGACACGGCAGACACCTGCCACAAGGAGATATCGTGAAAATAAAGTTGTTGTTAGCTTCCGCAATTGCGCTGAGCCTGTCCGCCGTCGCGCAGAGCAATTCCCCATCCACTATGGCTGTCGAGCCCATGGAACACACGCCGACTTTCCGGGTGACCGTGGTGAGCCGCAACGTGCAGGCCATTAATTACAAGCATCGCGGCGGGGCCACCAAGGTGGATTTCGCCGGCACCGACTTGATGCCCCAGGCCAACGGCCAGGCCAAAGTGGAAAGCAAGAAAGGCTACATCGAAATCGAAGTTGAATTCGGCAACCTGGAAAAGCCCACGACTTTTGGCAACGAGTACCTGACGTACATCCTGTGGGCCATCTCGCCCGAAGGCCGGGCCGTGAACCTGGGAGAAATCCTGGTGGGCGACAACCATCGCAGCAAGGTGGACGTCACTACCGACCTTCAGGCTTTCGCGCTGGTCGTCACCGCGGAACCTTATTATGCGGTCCGCCAGCCCAGCAACGTGGTGGTGCTCGAGAACGTGGTCCGCGAGGATACCAAGGGGACGATCGAGGCTATGCACACCAAGTACGATCTTCTGGAACGCGGTGGCTACATCCCCACCGGCTACAAGTTCGATCCCGTGGTTCTGAATACCCGGTTGCCGTTGGAATTCTTCGAAGCGCGCAATGCCCTGCGCATCGCGCAATCCGAGGGAGCCGAGACTTACGCCCACGACAGCTATCAGCACGCAGCGCGTCTGATGGACCAGGTCGATGCCGATGCCATCAGCAAGCATACCGATCGCAAGGCCATGATCGGGGTTGCCCGTGAAGTCGTACAGACCGCGGAAGATGCCCGCGCCATCACCGTCAAAAAGATTGATCAGGAGCGGCTGGAGAACGAACGTCAAGCTGCGGCCGATGCGCAGGCACAGACCCAGGAGCAAGCCGACGCCGCAACCCGACAGAAGGAACAGGCCCAGTCTGACCAGGCCCGAGCCGAGCGCGCCAAGTCACAGGCCGAATCTGATACCGCCCGGGCAGAGACCGCGAGGGCCCAGGCAGAGTCTGATACAGCAAGAGCTCAGGCCAATGCTGCTCAAGCCCAATCGGACGCCGACCGGGCCAAATCCGATATGGCGAACAGCCAAGCGGCATCAGCAGATGCACTGTCCGCAGCCCAGGCAGATGCGGACCGATCACGTCTGGCTGCACAACAGGCCCAGGCGAGCGCGCAACAAGCGGATGCCGATAAAGCTGCCATGCGCGTGCGCTTGTCCGAGCAGTTGAACAAAATTCTTCAGACCCGCGACAGCGCGCGCGGCCTCATCGTCAGCATGACCGATGTTTTGTTTGACACCGGAAAATACTCGTTGAAATCGGGGGCACGGGAGAAATTGGCGAAAGTCGCCGGTATTCTGCTCGCCTATCCCGGACTCAATATTGAAGTCGGCGGGTACACCGACAACGTAGGCGGCGATCAGATGAATCAAACCCTGTCGGAGAACCGCGCCGGTTCGGTGCGTGACTACCTGGTGCAACAAGGCGTGGCGGGGAACTCGGTCAGCGCCCGAGGTTTCGGCAACACGTTGCCGGTGGCCTCCAACGGTAACTCCGCGGGGCGTCAGCAGAACCGCAGGGTTGAACTTCTGGTATCCGGCGACGCCATCGGCCACCCGGCCAACCCGACCACAGGAAGCTTGCGCTAGAGCAAGCGTACGAAACGGCAGTAATGGAGCAACCATGAAGGCAATCCAAGTCACCACCACCGCGATATTGGCTGTGCTTCTGGGAATCGCCGTTCCTGCCTCCGGGCAGGAGCAGCACGGCGAAGAGCATTCTGAGCAGCATGAACAGCAACCGCGCGGGCATGGGCAGGCCAAGCCCAGCCCGCAACATGCTGAGCAGCAACACCAACCTCGACAGCAGCACAACCAGAAAGAGCAACAGGCTCAGCAACAGCAGCGGCAGAACCGGAATGAGCAGCAACAACAACAGCAGAACCGGAACAATGAGGAGCACCAGGCGCAGCAACAACAGCAGGCCCGTGCCCGGCGGCAGCCACAGCGGACGCAGCAACAGCACCGTGTCGAGCAGAGCGCATGGCAGCAGCATCGCTCACACAACTGGCAGTCGGACCACCGCACCTGGCGGCAACGCGGCGGCTACCATGGCTACCGCATTCCTGACGACCGCTACCGCGGATACTTTGGCCCGAGCCACGGATTCCGGATCAACGGTCTTCCTTTCCTGGTGGTCGGCGGATATCCGCGTTTCCAGTACGAGGGTTATTGGATCAGCACGGTTGACCCATGGCCGGAAGCCTGGGGCAGTGACTGGTATGACAACGATGATGTCTACGTCAACTACGTAGATAACGGCTACTACTTGTACAACCGCAGCTACCCCGGCGAGGGAATTGCGATCAACATCACACTTTAGCCATCCGTCGGTGCAGCTTCGGGAGAGGCTGCACCTTTATTAAATACAGAAAAAGGAGCAAACATGCTTGGAACAATCCTGATCGTTCTCCTGATTCTGGCGCTACTCGGAGCACTGCCGCGCTGGTCGCATAGCCGGGATTGGGGCTACGCGCCGACTGGTGGCGTGGGAGTGGTCATTCTCATCGTGGTCGTTCTACTGGTCCTCGGCCGAATTTGAACTATGTGGTCTCCCTCTATTGCGCTGGGTGCCACGGTCGAGAGGTGGTGCCGGCGTGCCGGTGCGCTCCTCCTCATCGTGCTGATGTGCAGCGGCGGGTCGTCCGCATACTCGGTCCTCACCCACGAAGAAATCGTCGATCTGGTGTGGACTGACGCGATCCGCCCCTTATTACTACGCAGATATCCCGGACTGACGGAAGAGCAGATCACCCAGGCCCATGCCTACGCCTATGGTGGCGCCGTGATCCAGGACCTCGGCTATTATCCATTTGGCAGCGCGGAGTTTAGCAGTCTGGTGCATTACGTCCGTAGCGGCGATTTCGTCCGCGAATTGCTGCTCGAAAGCCAGGATGTAAACGAGTACGCCTTCGCGCTGGGCGCCCTCTCGCATTACGCGTCGGATATCGCCGGCCACCCCGCGGTCAACCAGGCAGTCGCCATCGAGTATCCCAAGCTGCGAGCCAAGTTTGGCAAGTCGGTCCGCTATGCGCAGGACAAGACAGCCCATTTGAAAACGGAGTTCGGGTTCGACATGGAGCAGGTGGCGAAGAATCGCTATGCGTCGCAGCAGTACCACGATTTCATCGGATTTCAAGTGTCGAAGTCTCTGCTGGAGCGGGTCTTCCCCGTGGTCTACGGAGTGGAGTTGAACGACGTGCTCGCACACGAAGACCTTGCGGTCGGCTCGTATCGTTATTCGGTCAGCCGCCTGATTCCGCAGATGACCCAGGTCGCGCTGCAAACCCATAAGAAGGAGCTGATGCACGAGACGCCCAATTTTGCGAAGCGTAAGTTCCTCTACCGTCTTTCGCGCTCCGATTACGAAAAGGAGTGGGGAAAGGACTACGTGAAGCCGGGGTTGGGCACGCGAATTTTGTCCACGCTCTTGCGCTACATGCCGAAGATTGGGCCCTTCAAAGGGCTGGCGTTCAATAGCCCAACGCCGCAGACCGAAGATCTTTACATCAAAAGCATCAATACCACTGTCGATCAATATCGGGCCTTTCTGGAACAGGTGCGCACTGACTCACTGACGCTTCCTAATTGCGATTTCGATACCGGGAACGAAACCAAACCGGGAGAATACTCCCTGACCGACGAGACTTACGCTAAGTTGCTGGGCCAACTCTTCGACCGGAAGTTCGATCGGATCACGACGGAATTGCGGCAGAACATCCTGCACTTCTATTCTGATCTCTCGCTGCCGAATGAGACCAAGAAGGACGAGGTTCGTTGGAAAGAGGTGTTGACGGCTCTGGATGAGTTGAAGTCCGCTGTTCCTGCTCCTACTCTCGCGGGCCGCACCGGGCCGTGATTCTCACCCGGACTATCATCCGCACCCGCACATTGATCTGGTTCCTGACGACCCTTCTTACTCTGGGGCAGACAGCGGGAGCGCAATCGGTCCGCGCGGCGGATGGGCATGAGATGCCGCCGGTCATCGTTATCGGGTTTGTCGGCGGGTTCATCCGACACGATGACCTTGCGCACAGCGAGGTACAGCTCGCGGCGCGCCTGCGCCAGGCTTATCCCTCGGGGGTGGACGTTGAGACCTTTGAGAGCTACCACAAGGGAAAAGCCCGAAACTGGGTTCTGGGTCTGCTCGATTCCAACCATGATGGAACCTTGACTGCGGGCGAGAGGCAAAATGCCCGCATCATTATTTACGGACACAGCTGGGGCGGTTCTGAAGCGATAAACCTGGCACGCGAACTGGAGAGGGACGGCATCCCAGTGCTCCTCACGGTGCAAGTGGACAGTATTTCGTTTCGCCACAACGATCGGGTCATTCCCGCGAACGTTGCCCGGGCCGCCAACTTCTATCAGCCGAATGGACTACTCCGCGGCCAGTCCGACATTCGCGCCTCCGACGCAGGCCGCACCAGCATCATAGGGAATTTTCGGTCCGACTACGCAGCGAGCCCCTACAGCTGCGAAAAATATCCCTGGTACGACCGCGTCTTCGTGAAGACCCACACCCAAATTGAATGTGATGCAGAGGTATGGAAGCATGCGGAGGCCCTGATCCGGTCGGTTCTGCCACTAACGACCGCGAGCGAAACGAAGCCTGATCATAGGTAATGGATCTGACTGGGACGGTTTAGCCTCACCCGATGGCGTGTACACGCCTGGCTATCACTCTGTTTTGGCCAGACGGGCTCCGGCCCGGCTCTTCTTGGTCTCACCGTGACGCGCCTTGCTCTTTGCTTCCGCGCTCGCCGGGAGCGGCTCTGTTCGTGACACTAAGTTCTTCGACTCACGGACATTTGCCGCTTCCTTCGCATTCACGCGGCTGGTAATCTCGCGTCTCTCGCCTGTGTCCGGCATTATGGCATCCCTTCAGAAACACCACAGCGCGGATCCCTGCAAACAGAGAGGCCGAGACCGGTGCATGGTCTCGGCCAGAATGGCGGCCGCTCATAGCATTACTTGTTGTCGTTCACTTCCGCGACCGCCGCCTGATGCCCAGCTTCTGATACTGCTCTCATGAAAGCGTCCGCACTTTTCGGAGTTGCAACCTTGCCCGAAAGGATATCGCGGAACCTCATGTGCTTGCCATAAATAGCATGGGTGGAATCGTTGTCCTGCTCGATTACCGCACCTTCGAGAGTGAGGCCGGCAAAGACGCCTTTGGATCGTGAGTAGGTTAACATTTCAGTGTTCATCTTCCAGTCGGTTCCCGCGGAAGCATGACGGCCAACCGGGCCCGCTGCCACCGATCCTTCACCCGTGAGTGCGAACTTGCTCGAAAGCAGATGCTGGAAGCCATGGTCGTTCATGACCAGTACGACCAGGTCCACGCCTTCGACGCCAATCTGCAATCCCCAGCTTCCGCCGCCAATCGATACAAACGCTGGCGCGCTCCAGCCGTCGGAGGTGCGGCAGGATGCAATTCCCCGACCGTGTTTACCGCCAAAAATGAAGCCACCCTTGATCAGGTTCGGAACCACCATAATGCACTTTGCGTTGCTCAACACTTCTTCCGGAATACCGTTGTCCGGGGCTTCCATGATCGCGTGCAGAACGTCAATGGACGACTGGAAGCGTTCAATCGTGTCTGAGCGGGCGGTTCCTGCCCAGGAAAGCGTCGCAAACAGGCCCATAAAGCCCATCAGTAGGACTGACATTAGTTTTTTCATGTGATTGTTCCTTTCAGGATCTGCGCTACTACGCAACTAAGAGGAGAAACTTCAGATGGCTGACTTAGCTCAGGGAACCTGAAAGGAGACGAAAAGGAATACTCATCTCCAGCTCTATGATCGCCCCGCCACGAAACAATAGCTGGTCTGAATTGCTCACATCCGGCTTGCGGCCTGATTGTCCGGCCTGCGACGGATGGCGCGCAGCTCATGTCTGTGGGCAAAAGCGAGCAATCTTGCACAGAATCACGGGCGGTGAGCTGTCATGATTACTCGTGCCAGACTGCCCACCAGGGCAGCGATTTGAGAACCGCGGAACTTTCAGCTATGGCTTCTCTCTTGCAGGTCTTACTCAGCCAGGTGCGCAGGTTGCGCGCCTTCATAGCCGCGTCGCTGAGAAGCTCGCTGGGCATGGGACCCCGCGACGGTGATTTTGCCTCACAGCGGATGTGCCCATTCTGTGGACTCATCACCCCTCGTCATCGAACCTGTTGCCTGGAATGCGGCAAGTCGCTCAAACCAGCTTAAACGTCCTGCCAGCTCATGAAAGTGCACATGACACGAAGAGCAATCCGGCTCAACATTGCGAGGCCGAAGCAGGCAGACTGAGCGGGGAGCCCGGTGGCCATATGGAGGCCTCCTACTTCGGTCGGACAATCCCGAGGGCCTGCTCGTAATTCTTCAGCAGTTGCTTGCGGAGCCGGACGGCCTTCTTACTTGAAGGGCACTCCGCCGGGGAGGTTCGGCACTGAGCAATCGTCGCTTCGAGACTGGAGAGAAATGCCTTGCAGGGTTCGCAACCGCCCAGGTGCCGCTCCAGTTCTTCACAAAGCGAATCGTCCAACTGTTCGTCGAGATAGTTCGAGAGTTCGGCGAACATGGCTTTGCAGCGGGCAGGTCTGGGTTGTTTGTTGCCTAGCTGTTCTGGGGAAGACGCCCGCGCAGCGACGGCTGCTCTCCCGGAGCGTAGTTTCAACCCTTTCGTCAATTCCTTGCGGACAAACAAACGCGCACGGTGCAGGCGAACCCGCACTGTCCCCGAGCGTAGCCCTGTGATCTCGGCCACTTCTTCGTCGGTCAGCCCTTCCATGTCGCGCAGCACCAGAACAATGCGATATTGTGGCGGCAGCCGCTGAATGACGGCTCGCAATCGTCCCGCTTCCTCACTCCGAATAGCGAATGCTTCAGGATTGATGCTGCCATCACTCCCCAGGTGCTCAAGTTCCTTCCGATCCGGCATGAGTTGTTCCAGAGAGAGATCGGGATTGGGAGCGAATTTGCTCCGGCGTCGACTCATCAGGCAACGATTTTTTGCCACTTTATAGAGCCACACCACGAGCGCTTTGGGGCTGTCGAATTTGGGCAGATGCGGAAGCGACTTGAGCAGTACTTCTTGCATGGTGTCTTCCGCGTCCTGGCGCTGACCGCAGACGCGCATGCTGAAGGAGAACACGGTATTTTGAAGCAGAGCCAGAGCCTGCTCCAGCGCTGCATCGTTACCCTGCTGCAGAAGCTGCACGGCTTGCTCTATCTCAGAACGCATTGCGGTAAATGTAGCATGGCAAACTTCGGACGAGCTTGATTCTGAATTTCGGTTTGTCTCTACCGAGGTGGGGCCGACGAGGCTGTAACCCAAGACCAAGAGGTAATTGCGGAAAAGTGGCAATCTGACAATATCCGGGCGTTGGAGAGGGCTACCCGGTCGCAAACACCGCCCTGACCCGCGGACGCGTCATATAGAAGAGCAATGCGCCTGCGATTACTACGCCGACTGCGCCGCGCAGTACGTCGCCGCGCAGCAGGTTCATGAAATCTCCCAGCACCTGGATGGAGATGATGACTACCGCCAGGACCCATCCCCAGCGCCGCCGGCACCACCAGCCCGTCGCGGCTACTGACAGAACCACAGCCAACAATAAAAAGACAATGCCGACGGGCCCGCCCAGTGGAGCGAGTTGCGCGTAGGCGACCGGATTCAGACGCCACGCCCGGTCGAGAATTGTCCCGGGGAAAACCAAGGTTGTTCCCGCAAGCAAGGCCATGGCCGCTCCAAAGAACAGGAACCCGGCAACCGCGGTTAGTCCGCGAGGCGATTTCTGTGGCGAGTCTTTTGGCATGGGGCTGGGTCGCCCGGCTGTTCGTACGGAACGTCGGGATGCCGGCTGACCGTGGCCAAGAAGTATATGCCAGTGTGAGCGGGCATTCGTCCCTTCCCGCAGGTTGTCCTGAATCCGATGGAAGGGTGCGCAAATCCTGATTTTGAGGAGGCTGGAGTGAGTGGCCGGGTGCGCTGAATGGTGCCTGGAAGCGCGATCACGGCCTAGCCGAGCCTTACTCGGCCGGGGACGGGTCGGAGACCGGTCCCCAGACGGGCGGCGGAACGGCTAGACCGCGAGCAGAACTCGGGATTCGTCCCCGTTGGAATCGAAGCGTTCTCTGAGCGACTCGTAGCCGCGCCGAGTGAAGCGGATCACGCCGCGCTCCTGCTCCTCGACGTAACCCTCGTTCCTCAGGTCGGCAATGACCTCTCGCGCAGAGGAGGAATCAACAATCTGTCTCGGCAAGCTGACGAAATGGGCGGGATCTGCTTCGTAGCGCTCGGTCAGCGCGGCCAGCAGTCCGTCCCGGATCGATATGTTATCCATTTGGCCCTCCCATCCGGAATGATGTGATCCTAAGCGGCCTGCCCCACTTGCAGAATGGCCCACTGGTGCCACAAGGCGTTACCTTAGTCACGCCGCTCCAACCCCTGCGCCTGGTGCACGTTGTAGGCCTGGCGTGGTGCGCCCTGGCGTTGTGTGCGGCCGTTCCTGCCGAACCGCGCGGTTAAAGTTTCTTTCGCCAGCCAGGGTGCTATCTCTGCGCCCCGAAGCGGGCCGAGAGCGGGCGGATCTGCTGTATCCCGCTCCAGGCAGGGCTTTCCAGACGTCCGTCCCGCCACGATTGTGCAAACAATTTCACTGCGTTCCGCAACCCCTCGCCGAAAGCCTAGACAGTGCTTCTGAGAGGTTTGGTATCCGGCTTGCGTATTGTCAGGGTGGAGTCAAAACAGGTAGCGGGATTGGAGGCGACTTTCGGGCCTCGATCCTGGATTCTGCCAAAGGTCGGAGGCATTTTGATGAAGACAACGTTGTTGGTGTTGGGCCTGCTTTGTTTCGCAGGAGCGGCCTTTGGACAGGCCAGTGTCGGGGGATCTGGACTAAGCGCCGAACCGATCGTGTACCAGTTTCAGAGCCATGAGGGACATGCCTCTCAGATGGACATGGGAAGGCACCAGGACATCATGGAGCAGTACAGCAATGTGCAAGCTCACGGCGTGAGGCCGTTGTGGGAAGTAGCCACGCCGGCGTATGTCGTTCCCCTGGGCGATTCGGCCCGCATGCTCAGAAAAGAACATCTGTACGACAAGAAGGCCGTCGTCGTCTGGAACAACTAATCCGGGTTCGAGCCGCAAAATAGGTTTACGGCCGAAGGTGCCCCATCTGTCGCATCGTCTGCGACCGGTGGGGCATTTTGCTTTTGGCGCAGGTTGGGCTGTCCGCGTAGTATTGTCGGTCTGAATGCCGCTGCCCAGGCAAACTCTCAATGTCGCGATGATCGGCACCGGTTCCATTGCCAAGGCGCACTCCAACGCCTTTCGCCAGGTCACGCACTTTTTTGACGTTCCCTACGAACTGAGGCTGAAAGTTGCGTGCGGACGGAACCAGGCCAGGCTTGCATCCGTGGCGGCGCAGTGGGGATGGCAGGAGGTCTCGACCGACTGGCAGGCTGTGGTTGCGCGTCCCGACATCGACGTTGTGGATATCGCCGTACCCAACATCCTGCACGCGCCTATTGCCATCGCCGCGGCCAGGGCCGGGAAAATGGTCTGGTGCGAGAAGCCCCTGGCCACTTCCCTGCCGGAAGCCGAAAGCATGGCGCAGGCAGTCGGTGAGACTCCCAACCTGGTCTGGTTTAACTACCGACGAATTCCAGCTGTCGTCTTTGCCAAGCGACTGATCGATGAAGGCCGTCTGGGACAGGCCTATCACTACCGTGCGCTGTATTTAAATCAGTCGGGAAACGATCCGAGGAAAGCCGGAACGTGGCGCTACAAGCGCTTCGAATCCGGGCTGGGAGCGGCGGGAGACCTGCTTTCCCACTCCATCGATTCGGCGCTTTACCTCAACGGGCCAATCACGGAATTGACGGCCATGATGCACACCTTCGTCCCAGGCCGCGACGTGGATGATGCCACCTACTTTCTGGCCCGCTACGCCAATGGCAGCGTGGGCACCTTCGAAGCCACTCGCTACGGAGTGGGTTGCCGCAATCGCCATGCTTTCGAGATCAATGGCTCGAAGGGCATGCTGCGTTTCAATCTGGAGCAGATGAACCAGCTCGAGTTTTACGATGCCACCGAAACGCCCAACCAGCAAGGGATGAAGAACATTACGGTGACGGGCCCGGACCATCCTTATTCCGACAATTTCTGGAAGCCCGGCCACATTATCGGCTACGAGCACACCTTCATCGCGCATCTGGGAGATTTCCTGAAAGCTTTGGCGCGCAAAGAATCACGCTACCCGGATTTCGAGGATGCGGTTGCGGTGCAGAGAGTGCTGGACGCGGTGGAGCGCTCGGCGGCATCGCGCGGCTGGGTGAAGGCATAGGAGGGTGAATCTTCACCTGCGGACTTTTTTCAGGCCTAGCTCGCCATCGTACTGTTGGATGACTCCGTAACACTCGCAGGCGGAGCCTTCAAGTTTCTTGCGGTTCACGATCTTCACTGCGCCACGGGTGTACTCGATGAGCCCCTTCCTCTGCAAAACGCCAGCTGCCAGGCTCACGGTGGGCCTGTCCGTCCCTAGCATCGTTGCGAGAAAATCATGAGTGATGGGCAGAGATCCTGAATCCACTCGGTCCTGCGTCATTAGCAGCCAGCGCGCGAGGCGCTGCTGAATATCGTGCAGCCGATTACACGCGGCCGTTTGCGCAATCTGCATGCCCTGAATTGCGGCATAGCGGCTCAACATCAATTGAAGGTGGGGAGCGGATTCCAGAATGTCTTGCAGGGCTCCGACTTCTATCCGAAACCCATCCCCCGTAATTTGCACCACGGCTTGAAGTGGGCTTTTGGTCAGACCGACCGCCGCCAGCGTTCCTGTAAAGCCCTCATTTCCAACTATGCCAGCCTCGGCGGTTTTTCCATTTTTCATTACAACCACCAGAGAGATCAAACCTCGATTCGGGAAATAGGCAAAGCTGAGATTTCCGCCTGCCTCGTGCAAGACTAGATGGTTAGGCAAGCTGACGTATTCGAGATGAGGACGAAGTGATCTGTAGTCGCTATCGGAGATCGATAGAAGAATTACATTGCCCACTGCCTTTCCTGCGGCATTCGTCCGCTCGCCGGACTGCATGACTTGGGGGTTTTTGCGTGCCATCTAAGATGTGGGAATGAACTAGCGCTCGTGACTGCGAAACAGGGACCTCGCCTTTCGGTGCTAGTCGCAAAATCATACAGGGTTTGCTCTAATGCTTCGGTAGGGCGCCCTACATTGGCTTAGGGCTCATAGCCGCAAGCCCAGATCGCGAAATGTGACCGACGGTGCCACTCCCGGAAAGACTCCCTGAAATCGAGCCAGCCGAACAAGAAAATCTTCGCATATGTTGGATGCCCAACCGACCATCAAGATGGAATGTGATAGGAATTCAATGGCGCAAACTAATGGGTCCCCGGGCAGCGGGTAAGACAAGACGCGATTTTGACCCCCATACATTCCTCGCCACCATCGGTGAGGGGAGGAAGATTGCGCTTTTCCCGCAGAAACAAACAATCTTTGCGCAAGGAGACAACGCTGACGCGGTATTTTATCTCCAGACCGGCAAGGTAAAACTCACCGTGGTCTCGAAGACTGGCAAAGAAGCAACCATCGGTATCCTGGATGTCGGACTCTTTTTCGGTGAAGCCTGCCTGACCGGCCAGCCCTTTCGCATGCTGACTGCAACCGCCATGACGGATTGCACGGTTCTGCGAATCGACAAACAAATCATGATGGAGGCACTTCATCGGGAACACGGACTTTCCGACATGTTCGTGGCCTATTTGTTGGCGCGGAACATCCGTTACGAAGAGGATCTGGTTGATCAACTTTTCAATTCCAGCGAAAAGAGACTGGCCCGAATCCTTTTGCTGCTCGCTCACTTTGGCAAGGAAGGCAAACCCGAGGCAGTGGTTCCCAAGATCAGTCAGGAAATGCTGGCGGAAATGATCGGCACGACCCGCTCGCGGGTGAGCTTCTTCATGAACCGATTCAGGAAATTGGGCTTCATCCACTACAATGGTGGGCTGCAAGTCCACAGCTCACTGCTGAACGTTGTTCTCCACGACTAGCTCCGCAATCTGAAGCCCAATGGGGCGACTCGCTCGCGCCACATACAAACCGAAATCCCCGGGCTCGACCTGCAAACATTTTCAGCCCTCCATTGGAGGATTTCTTAGCGCTGCACCCGACCCGAGCCGTCGCCCTTGAGCAGCGCGTTCACTTCGTCCACGGTAGAGCGGCTGAAGTCGCCTTGCTGGGAATGCTTCAGGCAGCTCGTGGCCACGGCAAACTCGAGTGCTTCCTGATGCGTGGGCAGTATTTGAAAACCGTAGATCAAGCCGGCCGCAAAAGAGTCGCCCGAGCCCACCCGGTCCACGATATGAGTGATTTCGTAGGACCGGCTGACGCTGAACCCCTGCCGGTCGTTCAGGCAGGCCGACCAGCCATTGTGCGACGCGCTCTTGGACTCGCGCAAAGTGATAGCGATCGCCTTGAGATTCGGATACTCGGCCAGAACCTTCGCGGTCAGCTTCTGGTATTGCGCGCGATCGAGCTGCCCGGAGTGTACGTCCACGTCAGCCGCGATGCCTAGAGCCATCTGCACGTCTTCTTCGTTGGCGATGGCAATGTCTATGTTCTTCACCAGCTCGCGCATCACTTCGACCGCCGGCTTGCCCCATTTCCACAGGTTCTTGCGATAGTTCAAATCGCAGGACACCGTGACGCCCTTACCCTGTGCCGTCTTGGCCGCTTCCAGCGCCAGTTCAGCCGCCGAACCACTGATGGCAGGAGTAATGCCGGTCACATGGAACCAGCCCGCGTCTTCGAGGGCACGCTCCCAGTTGATGTCCCCCGGTTTGGCCAGCGCGATGGCGCTGTAGTCGCGATCGTAGGCCACCTTCGAAGGACGCTGGTTGGCACCGGCCTCGACGTAATACACACCCATGCGCCCTTTGCCGCGCACGATCCGAGAAGTGTCCACGCCGAAGCGGCGCAGTTCACCGACGACGGCATCAGCCACCGGGTTCTTATCCGGTAGAACAGTTACGAAGGCCGCGGGCAGTCCCAACTGCGCCAGTGCCACGGCAACATTGGCCTCGCCGCCGCCAAAAGTCGCGACAAACCGCCCGGTCTGCAGAATTCTTTCGAAGCCCGGTGGTGCCAGCCTCAACATGATTTCGCCGAAAGTTACGGTCGTCTTTGTCATGTCCCTGGATTTGTTCCCTCAAATGGTTTTCGAGTCTTCCGTTCAAAGCCTTGCGGTCAGCGCTGCTTCTTCTTATCCTTGCCTGCGATCAGTTGAATGCCGAGCTTGGCCAAGACGATGTCCTCACTCGATGAAAGACCGCTGACCGCCACCGCGCCAACCACCTCACCATCTCTCCATACCGGAATGCCGCCGCCCCAGCCGACGAACTTCGGGTCGCCAAAGTAGGCGATGTCGTGACCCTTTTTCGGATGCCGGACCCGGTCTCCGATGTCCTGGGTTGGCTTTCGTTCCCGCGCCGCCGTCCATGCCTTGTTGGCAGCGATGCGGATGCAAGAGAGCGGAGCGCCGTCCATGCGAGCAAAGGCGATCAGCTCGCCGTGCGAGTCGGCCACCGCGATCACCGCGGCCTTCCGCAGGGCCAGCGCCTTCTCGACGATCCGGTCAATGATTTTACTGGCTTCGGAATACTCGATGGTCTGGGTGGTCTTCATTCGGCGTCCTCGGAGGCTAGTTTGCGTAGCCAAGGATTGTAAATCATATACGACGCCAGCTTCGCCGCTCGGGCGAGCAGCTAAGTGGTTGGAAACGGTTATCAGTTGATCGCGGACCATTCCCCGGGGCGTCCAACGCGAGAGTCGGGCAGCCCGCGTTGCGGAACACCCACGCCAGTGGGCGCGTCAGCAACCCGGTCAATAAGTCTGATGGCGATTTTGCAACAGTTGAAGGTTACAATTTACCTTTTGTCGCGACTCTGGGTCGCGCTACTGCTTCTTCGTGATTTGCTTCTAGTCTCGGGATGGGTGAAACAAGCCTGCAGGGAGTACGACATGAAGATGCGTACACTGGGAAATAGCGGACTGGAAGTCTCGGCTCTGGGTCTCGGATGCATGGGTCTCAGCTATGGCTACGGCCCGGCGATCGAAAAGCAGCAAGCGATAGCTGTGATTCGAACAGCGGTCGAACGCGGCGTGACATTCTTCGATACAGCGGAAGCTTATGGCCCATTCACGAATGAAGAACTCATGGGCGAGGCGCTCGCCCCACATCGTGAGCGGGTAGTGATCGCCACGAAGTTCGGTTTCGACATCGCTCCAGACGGGCAGCGGACAGGTGGGCTCAACAGCCGGCCAGAGCATATCAAGCAGGTTGCCGAAGCGTCACTGAAACGCCTCAAGACGGATGTCATCGATCTCTTCTACCAGCACCGGGTCGATCCAGACGTGCCGATCGAGGATGTCGCGGGCGCAGTGAAAGATCTAATCCAGTCCGGCAAGGTCAAGCACTTCGGCCTGTCTGAGGCAGGAGCGAACACCATTCGGCGCGCTCACGCGGTTCATGCGATCACCGCAGTCCAGAGCGAGTATTCGATATGGACGAGAGACCCTGAACCAAAGGTGCTTCCAACCTGCGAGGAATTGGGGATCGGTTTTGTTCCTTGGAGCCCGCTTGGACAAGGATTCCTGACGGGGAAGATTGATGCCTCGACGAGGTTCGAAAACACGGACTTCCGAGCAGTATTTCCTCGATTCACCGAGGAGGCGCGTAAGGCAAACCAGGCGGTGGTGGATCTTCTGAATCAGATCGCCCGGCGAAAGAATGCAACTGCGGCACAAATCGCACTAGCGTGGCTGCTCGCGCAGAAGCCTTGGATCGTTCCGATTCCAGGAACAACGAAGATACATCGACTAAAGGAGAACATCGGCTCCGCTTCGCTTGAGCTGACATCGGACGATCTTGATGAGATCAACGCGGCAGCGTCCAAGATCCCAATTCAAGGCGAGCGCCTTCCTGAATCAATTCTGCGAATGTCTTATCGGTAAGGTGCGATCAACCGCCTCGCTTCTGCTGATGCCAAGGTGCCTGCTTTTTCTCCACGGGCAACGGACCGTGCAATGGCTGATGAAGTTTATCAATAAGAAAGGGCGAGTTCCTGGCTCCAGGAAACTATGAATACTTTCTTGAAGATCAGGCACAACTGGAGAAGACTTGAGAAATCGACTGTTGGGCGGCCGATTACACCTGCAACCCTAGCGCGGCCAGCTTCGGCGGAGCGTGCTGCCTGGGTTATCCCTCATCAATCGTCAAGCGGACCTCTTTCATTTCCTTAATTTCCGTGATCACGATTGCATGAGTCCCGGTTCGCTCAAACACAATCCCGCTCGCCCGCACATATTTGCCCACGAACGGCATCAGTTCCTGCCGCTGATCCGTGTCAGGCATTTTGGCAGAGATAGGAAAATACAGCTGACCATCTTGGGTCAGAATAACCAGGGGCGAGCCACCCCTCACGCAATCCTCTACGCACTTGCGGCTGAGGCCGGTGGCATGGTTGTCGAGGTTCTGAATGGGACATGCAACATCCCGAACCAGGCCCTCTATGGTTGCTTTGGAAACATTTGCCCGGGCGCCCTCCATCGACGTGCTCTGTGGACTGTGAGACACCGCCAAGAGCGAGAGGATCTCGCAGCCTGCAAGCAAGCAAATACTCAAGAGTCGGCTCATCGGTTCTCCTTTTCATTCGGCATCAATTTTCTGCAATATTAGTGATCGGGCGGGTGGAGCGAAGAGCATAATAAACCGTTCGCCGTAGCGCGACTACTCTACTCCGCAACCCATTTCCAGCCGATCCTGTTTAGACTGCGCCGACTGTTGAAAACCAGGCGATTATAGCGTCCGATTTCAGCCGCATGACTCCCTTAGCGTCCATTGCTGTAAAGGGTTTGAGCTTGTCCGATGGGCGCACAAGTCTTGAGCCGCAAAGGACGTCAACAATCCTGAACTAGGACGCTACTCAGTTTTGCTTTACTATCTTGGGTCGGGCGAAAATGGCCCGCTCACCAGGCAGCTCTAAACGCTCACCATGACTATGCTGAAGCTGAGAGTTCTCGAAAAGGTAATTGCATCGGGATTGGTCGCCATCGTGCGGACCCACAGTTCAGACCAGGCCGCGCGTATCGCGGAAGCCTGCGCTCTGGGAGGCGCGGCCGCGATCGAGATCACATTCACTGTCCCCGGCGCGGCGAGCGTGATTGAACACCTTGCCCGGGAATACAAGTCCGGCGAAATTCTCATCGGCGCGGGAACGGTGCTCGACCCGGAGACTGCCCGCATCGCCATCCTGGCCGGGGCGCAATACATCGTCAGCCCGTCGGTGAGTGTTGAAACGGCGCGCTTGTGCAACCGCTACCAGATCCCTTATATGCCGGGTGCCGGGACGATGCGCGAGATAGTGGACGCCATGGAGTGCGGCGCCGACATCGTGAAACTTTTTCCCGGCGAGACTCTTGGACCTGCTTTCGTGAAGGCGGTGAAAGGCCCGCTGCCCCAGGCTTCCCTGATGCCGACCGGCGGCGTGAGCATCGACAACGTGGCGGATTGGATCAAAGCCGGCGCGGTTGCAGTAGGCGTGGGCGGCAGCCTGACCGCCGGAGCAGAGAAAGGCAACCTGCAACTGGTCACCGACACGGCGAAACAGTTTGTCGAGAGGATCGCGAAAGCACGGGGAAAGTAGTGCAGGACTTTTAGCGTTCTTTGCGGCTTTCTTAGCGGTTTAAGATCTTTCAGGCGATTTAAGCAAAGGTCAAACGCTTCACCGCAAAGGACGCGAAGAACATCCGCGAAGGGCGCAAAGCAAACCAGCGCTCACTTCGGGTGGACTCTCCGGACTCCTGTGGCATTCGTTTATGAAAATTGGCCTGGGACTTTATCGCCACATGCTGACGCGTGACTACTACGACTTCGCGCGGCAGGCGGGTTGCACTCATGTGGTTGTCCACCTGGTTGATTATTTCAACCAGAGTGCGACGAACCCCCGCGACAATCAGCCCACGGGTGGGAAGTACGAACCGTGGGGGAGGGCGGGGGATCCCGATAAGCTATGGACGGTCGAAGAACTCAAGACCCTGCGTCGTGAGATTGAGGATGCGGGCCTGGTCCTGGCCGCAGTCGAGAATCTCGACCCCGCGCACTGGCACGACATTCTGCTCGACGGCCCGCAGCGATCGCAGCAAATCGAACAGGTCAAAACGATTATTCGCCGCATGGGCGAAGCCGGCATTCCGGTACTGGGGTACAACTTCAGTCTGGCGGGCGTGTGCGGACGCGTAACGGCACCTCTGGGACGCGGCCACGCCCTCACCGTCGGCATGGACGGCCCCGCCGACGATGTCCCCATCCCGAGGGGAATGGTCTGGAACATGGTTTACGATCCCGGCGCACCACCGGGTACGCTGCCTATCATTTCCCACGATGAGTTGTGGAGCCGCCTCGACCGTTTTCTACACGATGTTGTACCGGTCGCCGAAGAGTCCGGCGTGCGACTGGCTGCCCATCCTGACGATCCGCCCATGCCCAGCATGCGAGGGCAGCCTCGCCTGGTTTACCAGCCCGGCATGTATCAACGCCTGATTGATCTCGCCCCCAGCTCGAGTAATGCGTTGGAACTCTGCGTGGGAACGCTGGCGGAGATGACCGAAGGAGACATCTACGAGGCGGTTGACCGTTACTGTCAGCAGGGGAAAATTGCCTACATCCACCTGCGCAACGGGGTGGGAAAGGTGCCGAACTACCGCGAGACCTTCATCGATGAAGGTGACGTGGATATGCTTCGCATCCTGGCCATCCTGGCGAATAACAAATTCGATGGCGTAGTTATTCCCGACCACACGCCGCAGATGACCTGCCCTGCGCCCTGGCACGCCGGCATGGCGCACACCATCGGTTTCATACTGGCAGCCCAAGCCATGCTTGAGACTCCTGCGAAGCCCGGTTCCCTGTAGCGCCGGCGTCCCGCCGGCTGTGGCGAGGGCATCCTGCCCTCGCAGTCCGGGGCTAAAGCCACAAAACGAACGTGAGCTGTGATTGCAGGGCTAAACCGCTGCTCCGCCCAAAGACGATGATTTCGAAGTCGGCATGCTAGGAAAGCCCAATCTATCGAGATCGCTCGCGAACTGCTCTACCGATTGGAACTGAGCGGCGAGCATTCCGACCGCACGCGCGCCCTTAACGTTGGTTTCTTTGTCATCCACGAAGAGCGCCTCGGACGGGGCTGCTCCGACTCCGCGCAGGCTGTGCTCGTAGATGGCCGGATCAGGCTTGATGAGCTTTACTTCGGCAGAGAATGTCTGATGGTCAAATTGCTCCAGCCAGGCAAACTTCTGCCGCACGTGCCGGATCATGTCGTGAGGCATATTGGAGAGAAGCCCGGTCCTGGTTCCGGAGGAATGAATCTGCTTCAGCCATTCCACCATCACCGAATTTTCGTGAGCCCACATTTCGACATCCCATTGGCGAAGTAAGGGGAGTTGGTCGGGCGTCAACCGCGTACCGGCATCTGTTGCCACGGCCGACCAATAGGCTTCGGGCGAAAGATCGCCACGGTCATAAAGCAGCCGATTGCGGTCCCAAAGTTTACGGAACGAAACGGGTTCAGCTCCAAAAAAACTGGCCATACGGGCCCATTCCTCCCGGGTCGGCGAAGAGCAGAGAACTTCTCCGTAATCCAGAATCACAGCCTTGATCTTTGAGGAGTTTGCGCGATCCATTCAGCCTCCACATCCATATTCTCCCGCGGCTTGCTATTCAGTCCAATGAATTGATGTTTGCTGTGTGATAACTTGTGGGCTGCCCAGGCCTGCCGGGAACGGACACAATTCTGAACGGGCGGAGTCCGCATGAAGCTGAACGCAACTTTGATGAAGAGTACGGTGGTGGCCGCTCTGGGCGGCCTTTTATTCGGCTTTGACACTGCAGTCATCTCCGGTACCACCAGCGCCCTGACTCAAACCTACAGCCTCACGCCCTTTCTGCTGGGAGTCACGGTCTTTAGCGCCCTCTGCGGGACGGTCATGGGTGCAATGCTGGCGGGAATTCCAGGTGAGCGTTTCGGCCGCCGCGACAGCCTGCGGGTAATGGCGGTTCTGTATCTCATCTCGGGACTGGGCTGCGCCTTCGCCTGGAACTGGCATGCCCTGGTGATTTTCCGCTTCATCGGGGGGTTGGGCGTCGGCGGCTCCTCGGTGCTCGGGCCTATGTATATTGCGGAAGTTTCGCCGGCAAAATTGCGCGGCCGCCTGGTGGGCTTTTTTCAGTTCAACGTGGTGTTCGGAATTCTGGTGGCTTACTTCTCGAACTACATCATCAGCCTGCAACATCTCGGGGCCATGGAATGGAGATGGGAACTGGGGGTCACTGCCCTTCCCGCCGCCCTGTTCTTCGTCATGCTATTCACCATTCCGCGCAGCCCGCGTTGGCTGGTGAAGAAAGGACGAGTGGAGGAGGCGCGCAGGGTCTTGCAGGCGACTGGGGACGAAGACTATGAGCATGACTTGCAGGAAATCGTGGCCTCCATCGACATCGAGCACAGCCAGGCCACGGAAAAGCTGTTTTCCAGAAAATTCGCTTTGCCGATTTTTCTGGCGGTCAGCATTGGGATGTTCAACCAGCTTTCCGGGATCAATGCGATCCTTTATTACCTGAATGACATTTTCGGCCACGCCGGCTTCAGCAAAGTCTCCGGTAATCTGCAGGCGGTCGCGATCGGCGCCACCAACCTGCTATTCACCATGATCGCAATGTCGGTGATCGACCGGCTCGGGCGCAAGACCCTTCTGTTGGTGGGATCGGTCGGGACCGCCGCTTGCCTGGCGGGAGTCTCGATCATCTTTTTCACAGGCCAGCATCAGAATCTTCTGGTCTGGCTGCTGGTGGGCTACATTGCGTTTTTCGCCTTCTCCCAGGGGGCCGTCATCTGGGTTTACCTCTCCGAAGTCTTCCCTAATTCGGTTCGTGCCAAGGGCCAGAGCCTGGGAAGCTTCTCGCACTGGTTCATGAACGCGGCCATCTCTCTCATCTTCCCATTGATGGCTGCTTCTTCCGGCGCCTATCCCTTCGTGTTCTTTGCCGTGATGATGGTGTTGCAGTTCTTCGTGGTGCTACTTGTCTATCCGGAAACCAAGGGTCTGTCGCTGGAAGAGATGCAGAAGAAGCTGGCGATCAGCTAAGGCGTTTGTTTTGATCCCACATTCTTTGCGCCCTTTGCGGTTTAGGATTTCTGATCGATTAGGCGAAGTCAAACGCTTAACCGCAAAAGGGCGCAACGCAAACGGGCACCTTCAAAACGCTATGAAGTCCACCGGCTTCTAGAGTAGGATGCCGCCTATGCCGCACTCTCTTTCCCGCCGCTCTTTTCTAACATTGTCCGCCATGCTGCCCTGGTCGCTGCGCGCCTTCGCCGCGACATCGATTCCGGTGGGCCTCGAACTGTATTCAGTACGCAATGCGATGAAGAGCGATCTTTCCGGCACGGTGCTCGAAGTCGCCCACATGGGATACCAGGGCGTCGAATTCTACGCTCCTTATTTCGATTGGACCGAAGCTCAAACTAGGGAGATGAAGAAGACTCTGGACGATCTGGGCATCCGCTGCTACTCCACCCACAACAGCCACACCTACTTCACTCCGGATAATCTCAAAAAGGCGCGCGACATGAACCTGATTTTGGGAAGCAAGTACATGATCATGTCGAGTTCCGATCCCAAGCCGGGCCTGGAGGGATGGAAGGAAGTTGCCGATAGCTTGAACTCTGCTGCCGATCAGCTCGGGCCGGCCGGCCTGAAGACGGGATACCACAACCACGAGCGTGAGTTCACTCCGGTGGAGGGCAAGCGACCCATTGAAATACTGGCGAGCAATACGAAGTCGTCGATCGCGTTGCAGCTCGATGTGGGCACGTGTCTCAAAGCGGGTTCCGACCCGATCGCGTGGATTCGCGCCAACCCGGGGCGGATCAAGTCGATCCACTGCAAGGACTGGGCGCCCGGCGAGGACAAAGGCTACACGGTGCTGTTTGGAGAAGGCGCCGCGGACTGGAAGGGTATTTTTGCCGCGGCCGAAAGCGTCGGGGGCGTCGAATATTATCTGGTCGAACAGGAGGGCAGCAGGTTCTCCGAGTTCGAGACGGCAAAGAAGTGTCTGGAGACTTTCCGCCGGGAACATTCAAGCTGAGACGCTGCCCGGTACCTGTTGAATCCCAACCGCGCAGCACACAGGCTCGTGACCTGTAACCGGAGGGCCTATGACGTCTGAAAAGTTTGGGAACACTCCGGCGCTCGAATCCGCCGACAGGTGGCTGACCGTGGTGGCGTCACTGGTGGTGGGCGCGGCCTTTTTTTCCTTATGGTTCTGGCTGTTGCCGGGGTGGCTGGGCTTCCGGGTAGAAACCGCGGGGGCAGCGCGTTGGCGATGGCTGGCCGCTATTCCGTCGGTGCTGGGATTCGCGGTTGCGCTACGCTGCGTCTGGGACTTTGGTTCAACCGGACGCGGCACTCCTGCGCCCTTCGCTCCGCCACAGCGGTTAGTGGTGGTGGGCTTCTACCGCTACGTGCGCAACCCGATGTATGTGGGCTTCGCAGCTGGGTGGATCGGGTTGTGGATCGTATTCGGGCACGCCAACCTGAGGTTGATCACTGCCGTGGCAGCCGCCGCCCTCGGTGTGCACCTATTTGTGTTTTTTTACGAAGAGCCGACGCTGCGCGGAAAGTTCGGCGCGGACTACGATGATTATTGCCGCAACGTCAGGCGCTGGTGGCCACGCCTGCGAGGCTGGGACAGGTCGTGAAATGAACGTCGGCTAAACGCCAAATACGCGAAACCTGTTCTCTTCCTGCCCCCTGACCTCAGACTGAATGGCGAACAATCCGCCGGCCAGGCGCTCCCCGCGGGCAGCATCAACTGAAGCGGTGGTGACCAATAGGGTCTTTAGGCCCGCGCCTCCAAAAGTGCAGGTCGTGATTTTGCTTACCGGCATCTCGATCACCTGATCGATCTTTCCATCCGGAGCGATTCGCATAATGCAACCACCGTCGTAGCGGCAGTTCCAAAGATAGCCTTCGGCATCCACCGTCGATCCATCGGGCAATCCACGCTCGAAGCCGGCGAAGAAGACAGCTTCATTCTGGATCGTGCCCATGGCGCGATCATAGTCATACGACCAGATCGTATTGGCGAGCGAATCGCCAAAGTAGAAACGACGCCGGTCCGGGCTCCAGGCAAGCGTATTGGAAATTCCAATATCACGCTTGTGGATGGTGACCTTCGCGTCCGGATCGAGGCGGTGGAGAATTCCGTCTTTTCCGGCTGCTTCCCGCGACGATCCATCCGGGTTGACGTTGTTGCGCATGGAGCCCACCCACAACG
>JBARIF010000451.1:0-14985 GCA_049799615.1 Terriglobales bacterium | reverse complement strand
CTCCTGGTCTATCGTAAGACCACGCGCTGGATTCTCGACCATATGTTGTGGGACACTGCCGGCTCGGCGGGCGCGGGATTCTGGCCAGGCCTGTGGGCGACTCGGAAACTGCTGCTTGCTCTGGTGGGATCGGGAGTGCTGACGTGGCGGGAATGGGTCGAGCACCATCCTCCCGAGATAATCATCGTGGAGCTTGTACATTTCGTCTTCGTGTTCGCGGTGATTGCGCTTCTGGTTTATGCCGGGCTTTGGTTCCGCACCAGGAAAGCGCCCACCTCGCAGAGCCCTCGATGATCATCACCCGCGAACCAGGTTTAGACTAATCTCCGTGACCCAAGAAAGTCGCGATAGCGGGCCGGGGAAGAAGAAACCGCGCAGGAAGGGTTTCCTGGCGCACCACTCTCTGAGTATTGCCTGCCTCGGCGTCCTGATCCTTTGGGTTGTGCTCTATTCCAACGCCGATCCCAAGACCCACTGGGGATCATTTTTCGGAAACGCCATTGCCGACTGGTCGGGAGTGGTAGTCACCGTGATAGCCACAAAGTATCTCTATGAACGGGGCTCCGCGGAGAGCAGAAGGCCTCCGCCCAATTTGCGGGGACCCTTCTGGGAAGCCATAACGGACCACTCGCTGACTCTCTTTCTGCTGGCCACCGGCGTTTGCTGGGTCGCCGTGTATAAACACGCCGACCCAGATTCGAAATGGGGACAGGTGGCCGGAAACATAGTTTCGGAATGGACCCAGATCCTTGCGCTTGTCATCCTGACCAAGCACCTTTTCGAGACCCATTCCAAAGAGAGCCAGAAGTAAACTCGCCGGTCAGACCCTGCCGGTGATCGCCAGAATCACTACGATCAGCAGGACCAATCCCAGTCCGCCGCTGGGGAAGTATCCCCAACTGCTGCTGTAGGGCCACGTGGGAAGAGCGCCGAGCAATAGCAGAACCAGGACCACAATCAAGATTGTTCCCATTGGAACCTCCTCGTAATTTTCACAGCTTGTTTGCTGGACAAAGTTACCGGGGTAGCGGGAGTGGGACAATCAGGGCATTCCTGTAATCGGCGGAACATCTCCACGTAGGGAATGGCCGGCGCTGGAAACCGCGACTTTCGAAATATTAGGCGAGCTTTGCTCGCCTGCCCGGACGAGGGCGTCCGGGCCTACGTGTTTACGGCGAATTACTGATGGATCCTTGCCGCCCATCCTCCGCCGGGGGCGAGGGAAATCTTCAGCTTGGTGTCGCGTGTAATTTGAGTCCTGGTCTTTTTGTAGTCGCTGGCTATGCGGTCGGCGTTGACGCCGTCCGCGTAGGCTTCCAGCCAGAAGGTCCCCGCAGGCAGAAATGAGAAGTTCACTTCCAGGTTGCGGGCAGTCCAGTTGGTCATGGCGCCGACATACCAGTCCTTGCCGCTTCTGCGAGCGACCAAGGCATATTCCGCGATGCGGGCGTCGAGCACCTTCGTGTCATCCCACACCGAGGGAACGGGAGCCAGAAACTCCATCATCTCCGGCTCGCGCAAATAGTTGGATGGACTGTCGGACAGCATTTGCAGCGGGCTCTCAAAAACCACATACATGCCTAACTGGTGACAGCGCGTGCCCAGGCTCATGGGGCGATCGAAGACGGGAGAGAAGTCCTTCTTGGTCGCGTTCAGCATGGCGCCGGGAGTGAAATCCATCGGCCCCAGAAACATGCGGGTAAAAGGCAGGGTAATGTTGTGCTGGGGTTCAGTTTCAGCGCTCCACTTGCTCCACTCCAGGCCGCGCACGCCTTCGCCGCTGATCATGTTGGGCCAAGTCCGGGTCATGGTGATCTGGCTCTGCCCACCATGAAAATCGACCAGCATGTGGCGCCTGGCGGCCTCGGCGCAAGTCTTGTAATAGAACTTGATCAGCTTCTGATCGTCGCGCTGCATGAAATCAATCTTCAGGCCCTTGACGCCCCATTTCTGGAATTCGGCGAAGGCCGGGTCGAACTGGTCGTCTAACGTCTTCCAGACCATCCATAAGATGATGCCGACATTTTTCTGTTTGGCGTATGCCGACAACTCTTCCATATTCACTTCCGGCACGACTTCCAGCACGTTGCCGAGCTTGTACCAGCCCTCATCGAGGATGATGTAGGGGATGCCGTACCTGGCGGCGAAATCGATAAAGTACTTGTAGGTCTGGGTATTGACGCCGGACTTGAAATCCGCGCCATCGATGTTGAGCGCGTTCCACCAGTCCCAGGCCACCTTGCCGGGCTTGATCCATGAGGTGTCCTGTATCTGCGACGGCTTGGCCAACAGGTACACCAGTTGATTGGTGATCAGGTCGCCATCTTTTTCTGCAATCCCCAACAGCCGCCAGGGATAACTGCGGGTTCCCCGGGTCACTGCGATGTAGTCGGCCGCCTGGGTGACTTTGAAATCGCGGTCCTTTTCCAAAGTCTCTTGAAGCGGATACGGCGGGAAGGTGGCCGCCAGTCCATTGCCGCTGGTGCCGCGCAGCCAGAGTCCGGGATAGTCCTCAATGTCGGATTCCGCGATCGCAACTTTCACGCCCTTGGCGGCGTCAACCACCGCAGGCAGGCTGGCAATCGCGCTGGGCGCGATGGTGGCCAGATTCATGGGCAGGTAATGACGTTCGTTGTGCGAAAAGAAACTTTCTTCCTGCGGATAGTAGACCCGATAGTCGCCGGCGAAATTGAAGATGGATTCCTCACCGTAAACTTTTACCTCGGCCTGGGGCAAAAAAGTTTCCAGACGATAGGCCACGCCCTCGTTATAGGCGCGAAAGACGACCGCGTAATTGCCTTCCATGGTCAGGCGCAGTTCGTTGTAGTTTTCCCGGATCTTCGCAAATTTCTGCCGCACCGGCGGCTCCAGCGTGCCGTCGTAGCTGCGCTCCTTGGTTGCCTTCACCCGGGGCTGGAGGCCGAGGGTGTTGTGGTCAATGTCGATGGAGAACGTGGAATTCTGGAGAAGCGGCGTCCCCTTGAACAGAACGTCGTACTGGAAGCGGTCGCCTGTCCGTATCTTTACTTCGATACGCTTGTCGGGTGAGAGCAGGCTGTAACTGGCTTGCGCCAGAGCAGTCCCGGCCAGGCCCAGCAGCGGGACCAGTATAAGAGCTGTTTGCTTCCAGGAAAATTTCATCGGACGTTCTCCTCGACACAAATTTGCAGCCGCAACCCACGTGCGAATCACTGGATTCTACGGACGGACGACAACCTGACTTCCAGAATATGCCACGGTCTTGTCGGGGTGCTCGTCGGGACCGATTCCTGCGCCATGGTTCTCGCCCACGAACACGACACGAAACCTTCGGCTTTCCAGCATGCCCGGAAATTGCCCTTTACGGTCGCCGATGGTCAGCGCCTGTTTGGCATCATCCCAATGCAGGGAGATGGTCGCGTACATGCCCTTTTCGTAGTTGTAATTGTCGTTCTCATCTTCGTAGAGAGTAAAGTCCGCATCGGCTCCCCGGTAAACTCGAAGCTCGATCGGATCGGCGGGCTTTGTGGACCACTCTTCATCCGGGCCGAGCGGAAGAATCGATCCGGCGCGAATGTACAGGGGCAGGCGGTCGAGTGGAGCGCTGGCGTCGATGGTTTTGCCTCCGGCGACAGCTGATCCCGTCCAGAAGTCGTACCACTTCGACTGCGGCAGGTAAAGCCGCCGCGTGGTGGCGTCGGGTTCGGTGACCGGGTTCACCAGGAACGCGGGGCCGTACATGAACTGGTCGCCAACGTTCTGGGCGCGAACGTCGGAGCGGAAGTCCATCACCAGCGGACGCATCGGCGTGTAACTCTCGCTGGTTGTTTTCCACGCCAGGGAATAGATGTAGGGCAGCATGCGGTAGCGCAGGCGGTCGAAGCTCACCAGAATCTTCTGCGCCTCCGGCCCGTATGACCAGAGTTCGTTCTGATCGGTCTTGCGGGTTCCATGCACGCGCAGAATGGGATTGAAGGTTCCGTACTGAAACCAGCGGATGAACAGTTCGCGATAGGCAGGATCGTCGGGGTCCGCGGAGACGAAGCCACCAATGTCTGTGGTCCAGTAGGGAATGCCGGAAAGCGCGAAGTTCAAGCCAGCGGGAATCTGCCGGCGGAAACTGAAGAAGTCGGAGCTGATATCGCCCGACCATGCCGTGACTCCATAGCGCTGGTCGCCGGCGAAGGCTGAACGGGAGAGAATGAACACGCGCTTCTTTTCGGAAGCGCTGCGCTGCCCGTCATAAACCGCGCCCGTGGTCATCAGCGGATAGATGTTGACGTAACGATCGCCGCTGCCGGCAGCCAGCTTGTGGCCCAACAAAATGTTTTCTTCCTGGCCTTCAGTTTCGGGCTCGGTGGTGTCCAGCCACCAGGCGTCCACCCCAATGTTGAACAGGGCCTTGTCCATAAGTTGCCAGTAGTAGTTGCGGGCCTCGGGATTGGTGGCGTCGTACACCGCCATGCCATTGGTGTGATAGGGCGGCTTGGCGAATTTGAACTTGTCGACGAACCAGCCGCGTTTATCCATCTCGTCATAAACCGCGGATCCCGGCTCGAAAAAAGGCCAGACCGAAATCATGAGATGGAAATTTTCGGCGTGAAGCTGGTCGATCATGCCCTTCGGGTCGGGATAATTCTTGTTGAAGATGTGCTCGCCCTTGCGGTTCCACCAGAACCAGTCCTGCACGATGTTGTCCACCGGAATGTGAAGCTCCCGGTATTTCCTGGCGACACCCAGAATTTCTTCCTGCGACTTGTAGCGGTTCTTGCACTGCCAGAAGCCGTAAGCCCACTTGCCGAACATGGGCGCTTGCCCGGTCAGCTCGCGGTAGGCGGCGATGATCCGGTCAAAATCGGGGCCGTAGAAAAAGTAGTAGTCGATGTTGTCGGCTACTTCGGAGGTGATGTACATGTAATTCGCAAAGCGGTTGTTGAACCGGCTGCGCGAGTCGTTGTTCCAATACAGGCCGTAGCCCTGGCTCGAGAGCAGGAGCGGAACGGAAATGTTGGTGTTGTCCTGAGATATGTCCACAGATTCGCCACGATAGTTCCACACGCCCGCCTGGTGCTGACCGAGTCCGTAGAGAGCTTCGTGCGAGCCGTAAATGTTGATGAACGACTCCGCGCGATAGGTGTCCTCGCCATTGACTCTTACCGGAGTCAACTTCCGGGTGGCCTCCTGCAGCAACTGCTTGCCCTCGAGATCGCGATAGGTGATGGCGCCATCCTTGCGCGTCACGGTGATTGCCAGGCGCGCCGTGGTGAGGGTGACGTCATCGCCAGTCGACTGCATCGTCCATTTGGATTCGGGCCAGCTGGTCTTTGTGATCACATAATCCGGTCGATCAGAGAACGTCGACGTCGCAGAATATCGAACCCGAATGATGGAATCGGTGCACACCTGAAGCTTGAGCGTCCCCCTCTGCATGGTGAATAGCACGCCGTCGGCCTGTTGCTGCACGTTGGTGACGGGATTCATGGGCGCCCACTGGGCGCGGGCTGCGGCGGGGAGCAGGATCAGAACGCAGAGCAGAACTGAGGGACGGATGAGTCGCTGCCGTTTCTGCATGGTCAAGAAATCCTTTGGAGAATTCTGAAAGCGGCTGGCTGTGCGCCCGCCCTGATGTAAACGTTTTCAAACGCCCACCAAATTAACACAAAACGAATCCTGATGAACCACGAACTTGGCACATATCCGGCCCGGCGAAGTTGTGGATGTAATAATTGAGATGCGGGAGGGCGCGAACCTTAGTATGGACTACGCTGCGATGCTCGCCGTCGCGTTGGCTGAAGCCCGCAAGGGACTGGCCGAAGGCGGGATTCCGATCGGCGCGGCGATCTTCGACGCGCAGGGCAAACTCCTGGGCGCGGGACACAATCGCCGCGTGCAGCAGGGCGATCCCTCGATGCACGGCGAGACCGACGCCTTCCGCAACGCAGGACGGCAGCGCAGCTATCGCAACCTCATCATGGTCACGACCCTGGCGCCGTGCTGGTATTGCAGCGGCCTGGTCCGCCAATTTGGTTTCGGCACGGTGGTGGTGGGTGAGAGCCGCAACTTTCAGGGCGGCGTGGAATGGCTGCGCTCGCTCGGAGTGAAGGTTGTCGATCTTGACTCCACGGAGTGCGCCTCGTTGCTGAGCGAGTACATCAGGGCGAATCCCGAAGTCTGGAATGAGGACATCGGGGAAGAATAGTTTTCAGGAATCATGGAGAACCATGAAGCTGAAACCGCAACTGGCCGCCCTGCCCAAGGTGCTTTTGCACGAGCATCTGGATGGCGTGCTGCGGCCCCAGACCGTCATCGACCTGGCCAGGGAGACGAACTACAACGGCCTTCCCACCAGCGACGCGGCCGCGTTGGCCCAGTGGTTTCATCAGGGCGCCAACAAGGGCAGCCTGGCCAAATATCTGGAAGGTTTCGCCCACACCATCGCCGTAATGCAGACCGAAGAGGCGCTGGAGCGGGTCGCCTACGAGCAGGCCGAAGATTTGAGCAAGGATGGCGTGGTCTATTTCGAAACCCGCTTTGCGCCGGTGTTTCATACCCGCAAGGGCCTCACCCACCAGCAGGTAGTCTCGGCGGTGCGGAAGGGCCTGGAACGCGGACGAAAGGATTTTGGAACGGTTTCAGGCCTCATCATCTGCGCCATGCGCAACATGGATGTATCGCTCGAGATGGCGGAACTGGCCGTCGACTTTCGCGAACGCGGCGTGGTCGGCTTCGATCTGGCGGGCGAGGAAGGCGGCTATCCCCCCAAAAAGCACGTGGACGCCTTTCACTACATTCAGCGCCAGAATTTCAATATCACGATTCACGCCGGCGAGGGTTACGGCAAGGAATCCATCTGGCAGGCCATTCAGTACTGCGGGGCGCACCGCATCGGGCATGGGACGAGACTGATTGACGACATCGCCGTGGCGGATGGCAAAGTCGTAAAACTTGGAGATCTTGCCCAGTACGTTCTGGACAAGCGAATTCCACTGGAGATTTGCCTGATCAGCAACGTCCACACCGGCGCGACTCCGAGCCTGGCGGAACACCCCTTCAAAATTCTTTATCAGGAAAAGTTTCGCGTTACCCTGAAAACCGACAACCGGCTGATGAGCGACACCACGATGTCCCGCGAGTTCGAAGCTGCCGCGGAGACCTTCGGCCTGACTCTCGATGACTTCGAGAAAATCACTATCAACGCGATGAAGAGTGCGTTCCTGCCGTATCGCCAGCGTTGTGATTTTATCTATACCGTCATCAAGCCCGGATACGCGAAGGCTCGGGAGTCTCTGGCAGCAAAGGGTTAAGTCACGCAACGGATCGCTCAGGATGAGAGCCAACCCCAGCGGCTAAAGCCGAAGCGGTTTCCGCGACAGGTGGCACGACTGGAAGTCGTGCCCTCCCCGAGACTCGTCCGCAATCGGCACAGTTACGCGGGCAGCTTTCTCCGGTGCCATGCGATTAGAAGGGCCGACCCGATGATCATCAGGCCGCCGCACAACCCAATCCATACCCCGACTGCGCCCCAACCCACTTTGAAACATAAGACATAGCCCACGGGGAGCCCGATCAGCCAGTAGGCGATGAAGTTGGCCAGCATGGGCGTCTTGGTGTCGCCGGTGCCGCGCAGGGCTCCGGTCGCGACCGTCTGCAAGCCGTCGAACAACTGGAATGCGGCGGCCACCAGCAGCAGCCGGGCGCCGGTGCGAATCACCATCGGGTCAGGCGAGAACAGCCGCGCGATCCAGGTGGGAATCGACACGAACAGCAGGCCCGAGCAGGCCATGAATCCGACTCCGAGAATGATGGCCGACCATCCCGCGCGCCGTGCTCCGGCAGTATCTTTTCTTCCTAACTGTTGCCCCACGCGCACGGCCGCGGCCGAACTGATCCCGAGGGGAACCATGAAGGCGAGCGCTGCGCAATTCAACGCGATCTCGTGACCAGAAAGCGGCACAGGTCCGAGCCTCGCGACCACTGCGGTGGCGGCCGAGAAGGCTCCGATTTCGCACAAAATCTGGGTGGCTGCCGGCGCTCCCAGCGTCAGCAGGCCCCAAACTCGATGCAGATCGATGCGGACCGCACTTGTCCACCGGGGCAGCGAACGTCTCGACTCCACCCAAAGCAAAGTGACCGCCAGCACGCCCGCCATGTAGATGCGGGCAATGCAGGTTGACCAGCCGGAACCAGTGATGCCCATGGCGGGAAGCCCGAGATGTCCATAAATCAGCGCCCAATCGCCAACCAGGTTCACAAGGTTGGAAGATATCAGCGCGAACATGATGGGAATCACGACGTTCACCGCCTGCAAATAGCGGCGGAGAGCGAAGTAGGCGAGCAGCGGCAAAGTGCCCCAATTGAGTGCGTGCAGGAAGGGGCGCATGGGATCGACCAGTTCCGGACTGACTCCGAAGCGCCGCATCAAGGCCGGCCAGAACGACACGGCCAGCATGAGGATTGGGGTTAATGCGAACGCGAGAAAAAGCCCGTTCACCAGCGAGAGGCGGGCGTCATGCAGGTCCTCGCGGCCATAGGCATGCGCGACGAAGGTATCCAGCCCGAGCAACAGGCCGCCGCCAAAGATGGCGATGCTGTGATAAAGGCTCTGGCCCAGGCCGGTGGCACCGATGGCGACGGCACTGTCGGGCAGCCGACCCACCATGATGGTGTCCACGATGCCCATGCTCATCCAGCCGACCTCAGCGATGATGAGCGGCAGGGCCAGGCGCAGGGTCAGCGAAAAGTCCGCGCGCCGCGGGACGATAGAAGTGCTCTGAGATTCGACGGCCATCGGGTTCATTGTGACTATATCAACTGGCTTGTGTGATGGCTTGTGTGGCGCGGACCTGTCCTGAGCGAAGTCGAAGGAACCCTCGCCCGCGAGAGGGTCGGTAAAAGTTGTGGGAAAACGAATACGGCCGACAAGGTCAGAAGCCTGGGCATTGAGATCAGCGTCGAGGGCCGCCGGCGGGGCGGAGAGTCCAGATCAACCTCAAAGGCCGCGGGCGGGGCGCCCGCACCACACAGTTCGCTATACTGACTGGCTCGGAAGCGTCCCCTTACCAGACCGGATCGGACCCTCGAGGAGAGCGATTGATCGAACGCTATTTCAGGCTGGCCGAGAACCAAACCACGGTGAGGCAGGAGATGCTGGGCGGCCTCACTACCTTCCTGACCATGGCGTACATCGTCGTGGTAAATCCGCAGATCCTGGCGCAGGCCGGAATGCCGGTCGAAGGCGTGGTGTTTGCAACCTGCCTCTCGGCGGCGGTGGCGACCTTGGTGATGGGGCTTTACGCCAACTATCCCATTGCACTGGCGCCGGGCATGTCGCTCAACGCCTACTTTACTTATTCTGTTTGCCTGAGCATGCACGTTCCTTGGCGCACGGCGCTGGGTGTGGTCTTCCTTTCCGGCGTTCTTTTCCTGGTGCTCACGGTCACGCGGGTGCGCGAGCAGATCGTCAACGGCATTCCCGACTGCCTGAAGCATTCGACCGCTACCGGCATAGGGTTCTTTATCGCATTCGTAGGCCTGCGCAATGCCAAGCTAGTGGTGGCCAATGCGGCCACGTTCGTCGGTTTGGGAAGTTTTGCCGATAAGGAAGTGCAAACCGCCTGCTTCGGAATCGTGCTGACCCTGTTCCTGATGGCGCGGAAGGTCAATGGCGCAATCCTGATCGGGATTGTCGGTACCACTCTGCTGGGCATGCTGCGCGGCATCACACAGTGGCCCGCCGCTATCTTTTCGATGCCCCACCCTTCGTCCACCTTTCTGCAGCTTGACCTTCGCGGCGCCATTCATCTGGGATTTCTCGAGATTCTCTTTGCCTTCCTGTTCGTAGACCTGTTAGACAATGTCGGCACTCTGGTCGGGGTATGCGAGCAGGGCGGCTTTATCAAGGACGGAAAGATCCCACGGGTCGGGCGCGCCCTGGTGGCGGATGCGACGGGGACCATTTTCGGCGCGGTAGCGGGCACCTCTACGGTGACCAGCTACATCGAAAGCGTCGCCGGGATCGCGGCCGGGGCGCGCACCGGACTCAGCAACCTAGTCGTCGCCGCCCTTTTCCTGGGGGCCATGTTTTGTTCCCCGCTGGCTACTGCCATTCCCGGCTATGCCACCGCCCCCGCGCTCATCCTGGTGGGAGCGCTGATGACGCAATCCATCGCCCACATCGCATGGGAGGATTTCAGCGAAGCCGTGCCCGCCTTCATCACCATGCTGGCCACGCCGCTCACCTTCAGCATTGCGACTGGCCTTAGTCTGGGGTTGATTTCCTACACTGTGGTTAAAATTGCCGCGGGAAAAGCTCGTGAGATCAACCCGCTGGTCTGGATCCTTACGATTCTGTTTATCCTGCGATATGTCTATCTCGCTGCGGCGTAACCGCTCATCTCTAGACGCAGCGAGGCGGGATAATCAGGCACTGTGCTAGGCTGACGCCTATGGCAGAAACGGCCATCCAGCAGAAGTCGTTCCTCAGCGGCAGGGTTGCGCACTTCACCGAATCCGTCATCCGCGAAATGACGCGCCAGGCCATGCTGCACGGCGCCGTCAACCTGTCGCAGGGCTTCCCTGATTTTCCCGCTCCGGCCGAGATCAAACGTGCGGCGCAGGAGGCCATCGCGGCAGACGTCAATCAGTACGCCATCACCTGGGGAGCGAAGAACCTGCGCAACGCCATTGCCCGGCAGATGCAATTGTGGCAGGGCATCGCGGTCGATCCAGAGCGCGAAGTCACGGTTTGCTGCGGCTCCACCGAAACCATGATCTCGACCCTGCTGGCTGTGTGCAATGCCGGCGACGAGGTCGTCATCTTCGAGCCATTCTACGAAAACTACGGGCCGGACGCGATTCTTTCCGGAGCCAGGCCGCGATTTGTAAAACTGCGCCCGCCTGAAACGCCCGATGGCGAATGGACCTTCGATGAGCACGAGTTGCGGGCTGCGTTTCACAATCACACCAAGGCCATCATCGTTAATACTCCGAACAATCCCACCGGCAAGGTGTTTACCCGAGGCGAACTCGAACTTATCCGCGACCTGTGCGTGGAATTCAACGTCCTGGCCATCACCGATGAAATCTACGAACACATTCTTTATGACGGCACCCGGCACATTTCGATGGCGGCGCTCGAGGGCATGCGCGATCGCACCATCACCATCAACGGCTTGTCGAAGACCTACAGCGTCACCGGCTGGCGCGTGGGATGGGCCGTGGCCCCGCCCGCGATCACGGACGCCATTCGCAAGGTGCACGATTTCCTGACCGTGGGTGCGCCGGCGCCTTTGCAGGAAGCTGGCGCGGCGGCGCTGGCTTTGCCTGCCGCTTATTACCAGGAACTGGCTGAGGGGTACCGCAAGCGGCGTGATCGCCTGCTCCCGGTGCTCACTGAGGCTGGTTTCCGCTGTTTTCGTCCGCGCGGTGCTTACTACGTCATGACCGACATCAGCGCATTCGGGTTCGCGAACGATATCGAGTTCGTGAAATACCTCGTGAAAGACATCGGGGTGGCCTCGGTCCCGGGATCGAGTTTCTACAATGACGCCCGGGACGGAGCGCAGCAGGTGCGTTTTGCCTTCTGTAAAAAAGATGCCACACTGGACGCCGCCGGCGAGCGGCTGAAGAAGTTGCGAACCCGGAAATAGCGAGGGCGAGACGCCCTCGCGACAGCCGGCGAGACGCCGGCGCTACCAAAACCCTACGACCAACCCACCAATCGCCATCAAGCATCTGATTGGATTCACAGGGTTCTGGGTTATACTGCGCTCAAGTTCCCAATTTCTCTTGAGGAAGTGGTGGCACCATGTCTGTGAGGATGGCGGAAGGGGTATCTGCGCAGGTTCCGGCTGACGATTTTCAGGCGCTTGAAGAGAAAGTCTATCGCACCATTGAGCTGTACAAGTCGGCCCGGGAGGCCCGGGCGGCGGCGGAGCGGGATTCCCAGCGTCTGCGCCAGCAACTGGAAGAGCGCGAGGAAGAGTTGGACAGCTTGCGCCGCGAGATGGTACGGCTGCGCAAGGAACGGGAAGAGATCCGCGGCCGGGTGGAGAAGATGCTGGGTCAGATCGAATCCATTTCCGAGGAGCAGGCGGTCAGTTGATCGGTCAGACCTCCTGCTGAGGAGAAACAGGTATGGCAACGGCCACCAAACACACCGCGATCAAGGACCCGAGCAATAACGCTGTCCGGGTCGAGATTTTCGACCAGCCCTACAACCTCCGCGGTTCGGACGCGGAATACATTCTCAAGCTGGCTGAATACGTGGATGGCAAGATGCGCGCGGTGTCGGAGCAGACCCACACCGTGGATACGGCGCGCCTGGCCGTGCTGGCCGCGCTGAACATCGCCGACGAATACCACCTCGTCAAGCGCAATCAGGACGTGGGATCCAGCGATTACCTGCGCCGCGCCCAGCATCTCTCGAGCGCACTCGATGAAGTCCTGGAAGATAAGCGCCGCACTGGATAGGCTTTGCTTGTGTGGGACAGACACTCTTGTCCGTCGCTTGTGACATTGATTTTTTCCTCGACACGACAAATTTATCCCCTGTTGTCTTCGTGCTCAGCTTCGCTCCGTCGGACAGCCGAGGGCGGCTGTCCCCACGTGGTTGTTGTCCCCCTTACTAAAGTTGCTGGCAAGCGGATTGCCAACTTTTTACGCCCTCCCTATTGCCAATGCCGTATGTTTACCCTAGCATCCTGACTGAAAGCCGACCTGCCAGGTTGGTGATGACGGGTTACCGATTTTTGAACCAATGCTGAATGAACGGGAGCTCGACTCGAACTAGGATCCGGTGTGCAACGCTCCGCCATGCGGAGATGCCTAAAGGGTCTCGGCGGGCGCCCAACGTCTACCGACGGGTTCATTCTCGGCCCCGCCACACGGCACAGTGGGTCGGCTTCTTTTCTCCCCAACACGCTCCCTGCCTGCTCCTGCTAAAATCGATCGGTACGACCTTGAGCTGTAACGAAATCTTCGGGCACCGCATCTAGATCAATAGTGTTCCCTCAACTTTTTCATATCGGCAAGTTCTTCCTTCCCACCTACGGATTGTTGGTTTCCACGGGAGTTTTGGTCGGGCTCTGGATCAGCGTCCGTAACTCCGGCAAGCAGGGAATCAATCAAGACGACGCCTGGAACCTGGGCGTTCTGGTAGTCCTGTGCGGCATTATCGGCGCCAAGATCCTGTATATCGTCAACGACTGGAGCTACTACACCGCTCATCCCGGCGACATCTTCAGTTGGTCCACGCTGCAGGCCGGAGGCGTCTTCTCGGGAGGGCTGATCGGCGCCTCGGTAGCGGCCGCCTGGTACATGCGCCAGCACCGTATGCCAGCACTCGCCACCTGGGACGCCTTTGCGCCCGGTCTGGCCCTGGGGCACGCCATCGGACGCGTGGGATGCTTTGCCGCCGGCTGTTGCTATGGCAAGCCGACCCATCATTTTTGGGGCGTGACGTTCACCAATCGCATCGCCAATGCGAATTCCTATACTCCGCTGGGTATTCCGCTTGAGCCTACACAGCTCTTTGAAGCGGCGGTCGAACTGGCCAATTTTTTCATTCTGATGTGGCTTTTCAAGCGCAAGAAGTTCGACGGACAGGTGCTCGCGGCCTATTTCATTCTCTACGGCGTGGCCCGTTACTTCCTGGAATTTATTCGCGACGATCCCGGACGCGGCGAAGTCTTCGGGGGAATCATGACCGGGACGCAGCTGATCTCGATTGGTCTGGTGATCACTGGGGGCCTGATCTGGTGGTTGAAGTCGTCCACGCGAGTGGTTCCGGCGCACGCCCAGCGTTGAGAGTCCAGCCGTTTAAGAGAAGAACAAGACCATCGGCCCCTTCGTGGACGAACGCGGGCGGGGGCGCCCGCGCCACACATGCCTCCACTTCTGATTTCCGCGGCTGAAGATGCCGGCAAACGGCTGGACCAGTTTCTGGTGGCGCATCTTCCCGAAACCAGTCGTGCCCGTGTCCAACAACTCATCGCGCAACAACTGGTGCTGGTGAATGATGCCGTTGCACGGGCATCTTTGCGGCTGCGTGGAGGGGAACGCATCGCCGTGATAGGGACCGCTGCGCAGCCGCCTCTGCGCGCAGTGGCGGAAGACATTCCCCTGGACATCGTCTTCGAAGACGCCGATTTGGCTGTAGTGAACAAGCCTGCGGGCATGACGGTGCACGCTGGAGCAGGCGCCACCGACGACGAACGCAATCGCGGTACCCTGGTGAATGCCCTGCTGCATCATTTTGGCCAGTTGTCATCGGTTGGCGGTGAGCTGCGTCCCGGAATCGTGCATCGCCTGGACAAGGCCACCAGCGGCCTGCTGGTGGTGGCCAAGAGCGACGAAGCGCATCGCCGGCTGGCCAGCCAGTTCGTGCGCCGGCAGGTGAAGAAAAAATACATCGCACTGGTGCATGGCTGGATGAAACAGGACCGCGGGACCATCAGCAGCAGCATCAGCCGCGACCGCGTGCGGCGCACTCGCATGACCACGAAGCGAGCAGGTGGACGCGAAGCCATTACCCACTACGCGGTGGAGCGACGGCTGGATTCGCCGTATGGAAAATTCTCCCTGCTCGAAGTGCAGATCGACACCGGCCGGACCCACCAGATCCGGGTCCATCTGGCATCGCTGCGCCATCCTGTGGTAGGCGACACGCTCTACGGCGCCCCCCGCGAGATGGTGGCCAAGCCGGCCGCCCACATCTCTCTTCCCAGAAATTTCCTGCATGCCGCAGCGCTGCAATTTCAGCACCCGCGCACTGGCGAGCCGTTGTCCTTTACCACCCCACTGCCTGCGGAACTGGGAGATTTCCTGCAGCGACTTGTCAGGTAGTGTGGGTCGGACACTCCTGTCCGACGCCTTTGACCTTGCCTTTGACTTTGCTTTTGCTGACCTTACGCTTGCTTTTGACTTTGACTCTGGTCCTCCAAAATCAACGCCAAAGTCAAAGCCGTCGGACAGGAGTGTCCGACCCACACAGTCAAAGGCTATAAT
>JBARIF010000450.1:0-5782 GCA_049799615.1 Terriglobales bacterium | reverse complement strand
TCTTCACGCCCTTCTTCACAACCAAAGCGAACGGCATGGGCATGGGTTTGTCGATCAGCCGTTCACTCATTGAAAACCATGGAGGACGGCTCTGGGCCATGCCGAATTCTCCCTTTGGTGCTGTGTTCTCCTTTACGCTGCCAGTCAGTCCCGGGAGTGCAGCGTGACTGCTGCTTCCATCGTCTTTGTGGTCGATGACGACTCATCCGTTCGTTCTTCGCTCAAGTTCCTCTTAAGCACCGTGGGGCTACAGGTTGAGAGCTTTGGCTCAGCGGACGCCTTCTTGCATAGAAAGCCAACAGATGTGCCTAGTTGCCTCGTGCTGGACGTCAGACTACCCGGGCTGAGTGGGCTCGACTTTCAGCGCGAGCTTGCAACGAGAAAGATTCATATTCCGATCGTTTTTCTCACTGGCCATGGCGACATTCCAATGAGTGTTCGCGCTATCAAAGCTGGGGCAGTTGAGTTCCTCACCAAGCCATTCCGCGATCAGGATCTGCTGGATGCTGTTCGCATCGCACTAGAGCGCGACCGTGCCAGACGTGAACAGGAGAAGGAAATAACGGAACTCCAACAGCGCTTCGACTCGTTGACTTCTCGCGAGCAGCAGGTGATCTCCATGCTTGCGTCGGGCATGCTCAATAAACAAATTGCGGGCGAGCTCGGCACTGCGGAAAGTACTGTGAAGGTCCAGCGTAGCCGGGCCATGGAGAAGATGCACGCAGAGTCCCTTATCGACTTGGTCAGAATGATCGAAAAACTCAAAGGACCCGCGGAAAAGGCCTCGTAAGCGAAAGCTTACCCGCATCGTCCTTTTTAGGATCTAAATCCACCAACACCCAATAGATTCTTTCTCCCTCTGCGAATAGATTGAAACCGGTGAGGGATTCTGAGTGACAGAGAATCTGATCTCGATAGTTGACGACGATGAGTCAGTTCGCAGGACCACCACACTACTCATCGAGTCCTTCGGGTTTCGGGCAGCAGCTTTTGAATCTGCCGAGACTTTCCTGAATTCCGGCCATTTGCACGATACTTCATGTCTCATCGTTGACGTGCAGATGCCGGGCATAGATGGATTACAGCTTCAAAGCCACCTCGCTGCCGCGGGCTGCGGCATTCCCATCATCTTCATCACGGCTTACGAGAGCCAGGATTCCCGTCAACGAGCCATGCAAGCGGGCGCTGCCGCTTTCCTGGGCAAGCCCTTTGGCGACGAGCAGCTGCTCCAAATCATTCGTTCAACCTTACGGTTCTCCGGGACCAAATGCTGCGGGCCTTTGAGGAGTGAAATATGAGTTTGACGCACGCACTTTGCCATGAATTGGGACGACCTAGGTTGGACGTGGGGCCGATCGTCTTCGTGGTCGACGATGACATCTCGGTGCGCGAATCGCTGGAATTGTTGATCCGCTGCGAGGGCTGGCAGCCAGAGACTTTCTCTTCCGGCCAAGAATTCCTTGCCCGTCCACGAGCTCGCGTTCCGAGCTGTTTGGTGCTGGATTTTTCTCTTCCAGGACTCAACGGTCTCGAGCTGCAGAAGCGCATCGCTGTCGAACGGACGGACATGCCGATCATCTTCATTACCGGTCATGCCGACGTGCCAACGACGGTCCAAGCCATGAAGGCGGGCGCTGTCGAATTTTTGACGAAGCCCTTCGGTGAAGATGCGCTGTTGAGCGCCATCCGGGCCGCCCTCGAACGCAGCCACACGGCTTTGAGTAGGGAGACGGAGATGCGAGTGCTTCGGGACCGTTACGCGTCTCTTTCCTGTCGCGAACGGCAGGTTATGGCACTGGTGGTCTCTGGCCGGTTGAATAAACAAGTTGGTGGGGAGCTCGGTATCAGCGAAATTACGGTGAAGGCACACCGCGGCAAGGTAATGCAGAAGATGAAGGCCGATTCTCTTGCCGACCTGGTGAGAATGGCCGCGAAGCTCCGGCCCGCGCCAGTAGCGATGGCTGCGGCCTGACAACCGTGGTAGTAATTCGCGAATACGCCGGAATTCGCCCGCGTCGTGCGACCCAAAGCTGACGAGAGTGTGATGGCTGTTGTTATCGCCTACGCTTTCGAACCTCGTACCTGCACAGATCGAGGAGAGAACATGATCGACTTTGCCAAACCGCACGATGTTCCAATGGACAGTTCGGTTCCAACCGCCTCTTTGGAGTCGATCCTCTGCACAGAAGAGTTGCGCCGCCGCCCATCGCGTCCGCCCGATTATGAAAAAGAGAACCAGGCCCTCGTGAAGTTGGTGAGTGCGTTAGCTGACTCGCCGACTACCATCTTTCGGACGCTTGCGGAGACGATACAGGATATTACGAATTGTGACTCCGCTGGCCTGAGCCTGCTGACGCGGGATGGTAAAACGCCGCACGTTGATGGCAAGAGGTTCTATTGGCCAGCCATCGCCGGCATGTGGAATCCCCACGTCGGAGGTGGAACCCCGCGCAATTTCGGGCCTTGCGGGGACGTGCTCGATCAAAATCGTACGCTGCTGTTCACCCACTTCGAACGGCGTTATCCCTATTTGATGCCAGTCAATCCGGCCGCCGAAGAGTGCCTACTGGTCCCGTTTTATGTCGACGGCAAGGCGGTAGGAACCATATGGGGAATCATGCACAGCGACCGCCGCAAGTTCGATGCAGAGGATGACCGAGTTATGGCCTCTCTGGGGAAATTTGCGTCTTCCGCCTATCAAGCGCTGGCACACATAGAAGAGCTCACATTTCAGGTGGCCGAGCGCGAAAAAGCGGAAGCAGAAGTCCGTGAACTGGCGAGTGGGTTGGAAGCGAAGATCCGACGCCTAGTCGAGGCGAACGTTGTGGGAATGGTTATGTTCACTCTCCAAGGGGCAATCACCGGAGCCAACGAAGCCTTTCTTCGCATGGTGCAATACGACCATGAAGATCTCGCTTCCGGTCGTGTGCGCTGGAGGGACATCACGCCAGCCGAATGGCACGACGGGGACGAACGGGCAGTCAATGAGTTGGAGGCGACAAGCACTTTCCAACCGTTCGAGAAGGAGTACCTCCGGAAAGACGGCAGTCGCGTGCCTGTACTTCTCGGCGGAGCGCTCTTCGAAACCGGGGGGAACGACGGTGTCGCATTCGTGCTCGATTTGAGCGAACAAAAGCGGGCAGAGAGGGCTTTGCGGCGCAGCGAGGCATTCCTCGCGGAAGGTCAACGTCTCGGTCAAATCGGCAGCTATTCCTGGCACCCAGCGACAGACCAAATCACGTGGTCAGCGGAGCTCTATCGCATCTACGAGCTCGAGATCGGCGTGCCCGTGACGCATGAATTGATCCGGAGCAGAGTCCATCCGGAGGACGTCACTTTGATCGAGAAAATGAAGATCGTGGACCAGGCACGAGACGGCGGCAACGACTTTGAGTGGCAGTACCGCTTGCTGATGCCTGACCACTCGATCAAGTACATGCATGCAGTTGCCCATGCGACCTGGGACCAGGATGGTCAACTGGAGTACATCGCCTCGGTTCAGGATGTCACGGCGCAAAGGCTGGCGGAAGAAGCACGCGACAAGGCTCAATTGGAGCTTTCAAACGTGGCCAGGGTGATGAGCCTCGGAGCGCTGACAGCGTCCATCGCCCACGAAGTCAACCAGCCGCTGTCCGGCATCATCACAAACGCCAGTACTTGTCTGAGGATGCTGGCGACTGACCCTCCCCAGGTCGAGGGTGCACGCGAAACTGCCCGGCGCACGATTCGTGACGGCAACCGTATGTCCGAGGTGATCGCCCGGTTGCGCGCACTTTTTAGTAAGAAAGAGCCCACGACCGAATCTGTGAACCTGAATGATGCCGTTCTTGAGGTGATTGCGCTGTCCATAGTGGAACTTCAAAAGAACCGGGTAATGCTCTGTCCGGAACTTGCCGACGACCTTCCGCTCATCGCAGGCGATCGTGTCCAACTTCAGCAAGTCATACTGAACCTGCTTAGGAATGGCTCAGACGCCATGAGCACGGTCGAAGATCGTCCGAGACAACTGGTGATCAGAACCGAGCGAGATGACGGTGATCTGGTGCGACTGACGGTGCAAGATGCGGGAATCGGTTTTGATCCTCAGGCCGCGGACCGTCTTTTCGACGCGTTCTATACCACCAAGGGCGACGGTATGGGAATCGGGCTATCGGTTAGCCGTTCCATTATCGAGAGACACCACGGCCGTCTGTGGGCGGCACTGAATGATGGTCCAGGAGCCGCATTTTCGTTCTCCATTCCTCGGACGCCCGAGGGTTCAGCCCGCGTCGACAACATGCGCAGCATTCAGGGGAACGCCGTAAGCAGTCCCGGTGCGCAGTGAAGGCGTCGCAATTCTCACATCGCGGCCAACCGATACTAAAGGACAATGGACGCCCTCCCCTGAACTGGACCATTGTTACTCGTGGAGTACTGCTAAGAAAGGAACGCCATCGACCGCATACTTGTAACCGTAGTCGACGACGACGCATCCATCCGCGAGTCTCTACCTGACCTACTGAAGCAGTTCGGTTTTGCTGCCCGCGCGTTCTCGTCGGCCGAGGAGTTCCTCGCGTCTGATTGCATTGGCCAGACCAGATGCCTGCTCCTTGACGTGGCCATGCCTGGAATGACCGGACCTGATCTTCAACGGGAACTGAGACGACGGCGACAAACGATTCCGATCGTCTTCATTACGGCTGATGCAGATATTTTGGTTCGCCAACGGCTGATCGAACAGGGTGCGGGCGAATGCCTGTTCAAGCCATTCAGCGACACGGCTCTGCTCGATGCGGTTAATTCGGCACTTCACCGAAAGTGAAATTTCCGCCCTTCTTCTGAGGAGTGCCCGCGTTTTCCGAATCGCGATCCAGGCATCGTTTCACAGGCACTACCGAACACACCCAAGCGTAAGTGTGTACCAACCGCGACCGTCTTTCCATGCGCCTCTGATTGCAAAACCGATCTGTTCGAGCAGGTCACGAATGCCTTGGTCTGTAAACTTGTAACTATTTTCGGTGTGAATGGTTTCGCGTCGCATGAGGTGAACATCAAGGTCCGCGTGCTCGATGCTTAAATGCTGCTCCTGCGTGCTCTCGAGATGCATCTCGATCCGAGACTCCATCGAATTCCACAAAACGCGGTGCCGGAAACAATCGGCGTCAAAGTTGGCTCCTAGTTCTCTATTGAGGCGATGCAGGAGGTTTAAGTTGAACGCTGCGGTGATTCCATCTTTGTCGTCATAAGCAGCATGGAGCGTGCGTTCGTCTTTCACCATATCTGTACCGAGCAATAGCGCATCTCCGGTTTGCAATTGACTACCCAAATTTCGCAAAATGAGTTCCGCTTCTTGAGGTGAGAAGTTGCCGATGCTCGTGCCGATATAGAGTGCGAGCGTAGTGCCGTCGAAGGATTCGAGCTGGAGCGGGTGGGTTACATAGTTCCGGACGATGGGCTGCAGGCGCACTTCCGGCAATGCGGATGCGATGTTCTGGCATGCCAACTCAAGAGCGTCGGGGCAGACATCAATCGGAACGTAGGCGACATCGTCCGAAACGCGCAAGGCAGCTTCGAGCAGAATGCGGGTCTTGGAGGCCGTGCCGGCACCCAGTTCGACGAGGCGCAGCGGCAACGATCGGTCGCCGTGAGCTGCAGCAATGATCGCATCTGCGTGTCCCGCCAGGATGGCTCTCTCTGTGCGGGTGGGGTAGTACTCCGGAAGCGTCGTAATGCGCTCGAAAAGGCGCGACCCCTCCGCATCGTAGAACACCCAGGGTGAGAGCGAACGTGGCCGTGCGGTCAA
>JBARIF010000449.1:0-1956 GCA_049799615.1 Terriglobales bacterium | reverse complement strand
GGCAACGCCCCAAGTGGTGGCCGAGGGTGAACCCGTCGCCGGTACTGCAATCGAAGCCGCGGGGGCGGCAGATTCGACGCCGGCAGCCGCGCCGCGGGCTTCTAAAGGCACCGTGGTTCTCGCCATCGGATTGCCCGGCTCAGGCAAGAGCTCATGGTTCAAGCGGCACAACATCACCCCACTTTCGAGCGACATGTTGCGCGCGCTTCTGTTCGACGATCCCACCGAGCAGCGCTTTCAGGATCTTATTTTTTCCAACCTGCGTTCCATGTTGAAGGCGCGCCTGATCGCGCGGCGTCCGCTGAATTACGTGGACGCCACCAACCTGACGCCGCATGAACGGCAAAGCTGGATCAAGCTGGGACAGGATTATGGCTACGAAGTGCAGGCCGTGTTCTTCGACGTCCCTCTGGAAGTTTGTCTGGAGCGCAACCACAAGCGCGAGCGCACGGTGGCTGACGATGTGATGCGCCGCATGAGCGCCAAGCTCAAAGCCCCCACATTTGAGGAAGGGTTCTCCAAGATCACTGTCGTAAGGGTAAAGCGCAAGGAGTGACACGCTGGCAGTTGGCGTCGCTCCCGCCGATATTGACCACAACGCCGCACGCCCATAGAATCACAGGTAGCGGACGTCCGCGTTTCTCGCCGTGAGTTGCCCCCTCGTTCAATGGTAGGACAGCAGATTCTGGATCTGCTTATCGGGGTTCGAATCCCTGGGGGGCAACCAAGATCACTTTTCCATCCCCGGATTTCCACAGCCACCACTCAGAATTTCTCTCGACAGCCGCCGTGCTCGCCTCGCCAGCACCAAACTGGTAACGAATGTTTCGCCGGAAAATCCACAAGAAAACGAAAATTAACGGAGCTTTAACCAGCGAGTAACGCCTCCTTAATAAGCCCTGCTTACCGTGGGCACACCGAACAGAAAGCTGCTTCCAGCCAGGGGTCCATCTGGCGGGAGCTTTTGTCAGCCAATCAGGTTAGTGCCAAGCACGAAGGAGCAAGCATGTTGCAGCGACTCAGAAGGTCTGAAGCCCCCAGGAGATTTTTCGCGGTGGTGATGGCGTACCTCACCGTCCTGGGAACGATGCCAGCCTACGCGAACTCATCTTTTTCACGCACTGCAACCCCGATCAAGCATCTGGTCGTGATCTTTCAGGAAAACGTTTCTTTCGATCATTATTTTGGAACGTATCCCAACGCCGCCAACCCGAAAGGAGAGCCAGCCTTCTTTGCCCGGCCCGACACTCCGACGGTGAACGGGCTTGCGGGAGTGCTGCTGAACAACAATCCGAACCTGTTGAACGCCGCGAACGGAGCTGGCGCGACCAATCCCTTCCGGCTGGACCGCTCCCAGGCTGCCACCTCCGACCAGGGGCATAACTATGGACCGGAGCAGGCTGCGGCGCACTTCGGCTTGATGGACCTGTTCCCCCTGAAGGTCGGCACGGCCGGGCCGCCGCCCAATGCTCCTCCGCAAATCGTGACCACCAAGGGGCTCAACCTGGGTTATTACGATGGCAACACGGTCACCGCATTGTGGAATTACGCGCAACACTTTGCCATGAGCGACAACTCGTATGACACCGTTTTTGGACCTTCGACGCCCGGCCTCATGAACCTGGTTTCAGGGCAGACCAACGGCGTCACAACCGTGTTGAACGGAACGGGAAGCGAAACCGACGGCGGCAGCGGCACCCTGACCGTGGTGGGCGACCCTGATCCGGTGGGAGATGTCTGTTCTGCGCCGACCCGCAACCAGGTGCAGATGGGCGGGCGCAACATTGGCGACCTGCTGAACGATGCCGGAGTCAGCTGGGGCGCTTTCATGGGAGGCTTCGACCTGACCATCCAGAATTCCAACGGCACCACCGGCTGCCTGCGGAGCTCGACCTCTGCCTTCACCGGTACGAGCGTCGACTATATTCCGCACCACGCTTTCTTCCAGTATTACGC
>JBARIF010000448.1:0-9601 GCA_049799615.1 Terriglobales bacterium | reverse complement strand
ACCATGGCTCGTGCCGCGAAGGGGCCGCCTCGACCGCTGTTTACTTCGCTCAAAGACGGCATGCAGCAGATGGTCGATGCCTTGGTGGGCGCGCTTGATGCCAAGGCGCTGAATTCCGGTGCGGCCGTGCAGGCGGTCTGTCCGGAGGCCGGAGGCTGGATCGTGTCGGCGGGATTGCAGTCCGATCAGTTCGACGCCGTCATCCTCGCGGTTCCCACGCGTGCGGCTGCGGGTTTGTTACAGCGATGCGGCCCGGAACTCGCGTCCGAACTTGGCGCAATCGATTACAGTTCGTCGGTTACCGTCGCCTTGGGTTATGACAAGCAAGTCCGTGATTCGCTGCCGCCCGGGTTCGGATTTCTGGTTCCGCGCAGCGAAGGCAAGCGCATGCTGGCGGCGACATTCGTGCACAATAAGTTTCCGCACCGCGCCCCGGATGACCGCGCGATTCTTCGTTGCTTCCTGGGCGGCGCGCGCGGTGATCAGATGCTGGTGCTCTCCGAGGACGAAATCCTCCGCATCGTCCGCGAGGAACTGGACCAGATTCTGAAGCTCAAGGCCGAGCCCTTGTTTGCCCGCGTCTTCAAATGGAAGGGCGCGATGGCACAGTACGCCGTCGGACACCTGGAGCGCCTCGAGCGAATCGAAGTGCTCCGGCAGAAACTGCCAGGACTGGCTCTGGCGGGCAACGGCTACAGCGGGATCGGCGTACCGGATTGCGTGCGCTCGGGGACGGCCGCGGTCGAGGCAACCCTGCATGCGCTCGGCCTGACCCCAACCGCCACACCTCTCGTATCTTCCTAACCCGGTTACCCGGGTAACCGGGGCCTCACGAACCGCAACAACATCCAGCCCCTCGTGTTTGTAAAGTTGAGCGTGGGGTGAGGATAGGTATGCGTAAACAATTTGCAGCCACCGTTCATTCCGTGGCCCTGAGTGCCTGCTTGGCGTGGGCGCAGGACTCGCAACCCCGGCAGCTCGTGCCGGGCGTGGATATGTCTCGACACGACATGTCCGGTCACGACGTGTCGAAAACGTCCGACCAGCTCTCCGGCATGAAAGACATGCCCGGCATGGACGCCGAGTCAAGCGCGCCCGCCATGCATTCCATGGAAGGCCATCACATGGACATGGGCCCGCACATGAAGATGACCGCTTTGCGCGACTCGAAGCCGGGCGACGAAGAGCGCGCCCAGAAAGTCGCCGCAACCGCGCGCGGAGTCGCCGAGAAGTTCAAGGACTACCGCACGGCTTTGGCGGACGGCTACAAGGTTTTCCTGCCCAACGTTCCGCAGAAGATGTACCACTTCACGAACTACAAATACGCATTCGAAGCGGCCTTTACTTTCAATCCCGAGCACCCGACGTCGCTGTTGTACGAGAAACATGGCGACGACTACAAACTGGTGGGCGTGATGTACACGGCGCCCAAGCGTTCCAACGAAGACGATCTTGACAAGCGCATCCCGCTCTCGATCGCGCAGTGGCATGAGCATGTGAACCTGTGCATGCCGCCGGCGGACCGGAAGAAAGAAGCGCTGGGACCCAAATTCGGGCTGCACGGCTCGATTGCTACCAAAGAAGAATGCGACGCGAATGGCGGCACGTTCCGTCCGCTCATCTTCAACTGGATGGTGCACTTGTATCCGCTCGAAAAGGCCCAAGCCGAAATCTGGGATGTCAGCCGCGGCCACGCTCACGACCACGCGGATTGAGGAACGGGAAGAAAGGCCAGCGCCTGAAGGCGCTATCTTCCTGCGGGCATGTTACGGCATGCCTGAAGGCATGCCCTGATACGAATCACTCTGGGCCCCGATCCCAGTGTCATGCTGTTCAGCCGGGAGGCTAGCTTTCGGAGAGCACGGGCACTACGCTGGCGCGCCCCAGTCGGTTGCTGATGGCCACCAGGATCATCGCGGTCAACCCTGCCTAAACGCGTCAGTGTGCACCATTGGATGAACAAAATATCGCGCGTGATGAAGATCAGCACGACCAGCATCTGCAACGCCGCCGTGCTGCTCGCTTCGCAACTTGCGCAAGGAAAGAATCCGAATATCGGGAGGGATGGTTACGCTCTCCCCGGCAGACTCAAGACTCCTCAAACACAAACCGGTCGCTCACCAGGAAATTCACAATCGAGCATGTCGCGATGGTCAGGACATTAGCCACGAAATAATTCAGATGCACACCACCTACCAGCGCCCGCATCATCAGCACGTTCCCCAGAATCGAAAACAATCCCGTCGTGAGATTGAACTTTGCAAACCGTGCCCAGGAGCTTCCGCGGGGCCGGTCCGCCCAGGTAAAGCGCTCATGCCACAGGTAGTTGTGGCCGACCGCCGCCTCAACGGACAGAGCGGTAGCCAATAGATAGTCCAGTTGTAGCCCTGACTTCAGTGCCGTCAGGACCGCCAACTGAATGACGATCCCGCCGGCGCCTACGGCATTAAACTTCAACCAGCGGACGCCCGTTCGTCTTGTGTTCTCGCGGGCGCTCATCGAATGCGCTCCTCACAATACAGCCGGTAGCCGTTTCGCAGGGTGTAGCAAACGATCATCGAGGTCATTCCGAGAAGTCCAACTGCGCCGCCAATATCGAACAGCCGATAATGCCCGTGCAGAACGACGGGCCAGCGCAACAAAGCCAGGTTGCCGACAGCCAGCAGCAGACGCAATTCGGTGGGGCCAAAATTCCAAAAGGACAGCCGAAACTCTCCCAGCGTGTAGGTCGCGAGATAGGTCTGAATCGAGAGCACCAGAAACCCGACCAACAAGCCCATGGCGATCCACGGATGCATGTATCCCGACAGGGCCAGCCCGCCCATCATGGCGACCGCTCCGAAGCTGTCCACCATGTGGTCAACGTAAAAACCGTAGCGTGGCCGCTGCTGTTGCCGCACCCGCGCCAAGGTGCCGTCCAGGCTGTCGCCCAGCCAGTTCGCCGCCAGGCAGGCGATCACGACCAGAAGGTAGTAGCGGTTCCAGCGTGACAGGGCGTAGAACACCCCCGCCATGATCTGCCCGACAAACCCGAGCGCGGTCAAATGGTCGGAGTTAATCCAGGCCGGCGTCCTATCGGCGAGCCATATCAGCGTCTTTTTCTCCGCGGCCGCCAGAAAACTCGCCTGAATCCGCCGCGCGTTCCCGACCGTGCTGCCTAGCCTTCGCATATCCGCCAGTACCCCCGGGTTTGCCTGTTCGCAGTAATCCACCATCGGACTTGCCATAACGGCCTCCTGCATCGACCGCCACTATCCCTCCGAAGGATGAGCAGAACAATGCACCCAAGGTAAAACCGCGGACAAGTGTCCATCATCAGGTAACGCCTTGAAGACGAGGGCGATAGAGTGAAAGGTAAATTCGCCAAGCACTGCGCTCGCTGGAGCGACGGGCGTTCGCGCCCGTCGGTTTCTATCCAACCAATCGCATGTCACCATCTTTCGCCACGATGTTGAAGCCGAGTTTTTCCAGACTCGCCTAAGGTTCGAGCGCGGTCGTCGCCGCTGCCCCTTTCTCGGAGGCTGGAGCGGCAGTTTTTCTCCTGCGCAGGGCTTGGGGAAGATCGGAGCGCAGCAGCCACAGTCCGGCCGCCACGGCTCCGGCCCAGGTGATTGAGCTCAGACCAAGGGATTCAAGGTCGGCCGTCCGGCTTCCCCGTAAAGGAATCAGGCGCGAGACCTGCCAGGCGACGCCTCCCGCGATCATCGCCACCAACGTGGCCTTTCCTAACTCGATCCAGGGCAGATCCCCGAGTGACACCAGCTTTCGCCGGTGCAGGAGAGCTGCGGCCGCCACCGTGTTGGCGATGATCCCGATGTCGGACGCGATCGCCAGTCCAATCACCGAAAACGAATGGAACAAGGCTCGGTACACGGCAAGGGAGGCCAGAGTGACCAGGGTGCACGCCACCATCGGGGTGAGCGTGTCGCCGGCGGCGTAAAATGCGCGCGCGTAAAGTCCCTGCGCCGCCCAGAAAGCGAGCGACAACGAGAACCAGAAGAAATAAATGGCAGTCTCCTGCGAGTCTGTAAATGAGAAGCGCCCGCGCCGGTAAACCAGATCGATCAACGGCAGGGCTGCCACCATCATGAGCGCCGAGGCCAGAAACGACAGCGCCGAGATCCGGTAAACAGAAGCGTTCACCGTCTCCCCGAATTCCTTCATGCGCTTTTCCCCAAAAAGCCGGGCAAAGAATGGCAAGGAAGCCTGCCCCGTAGCCTGTCCCAACACTGCGATCGGGACGGCAAACAGCCGTTTCGCATAATTCAGCCGCGCGATGTCGCCCACGCCACTCGACGCAAAATAGCGCAGAATCCAGTCGTCCGCGGTCACCAGCGATACTCCCAGCATCAGCGGGATAGAAAGCCGCACCCACTCCCGGAAGGCAACATTGTGGACGTCAAACGACGGCCGGTATCCGGTTCCGATGCGCGCTGCCCCGATGGCATTCACCAGGAACGGCCCCACGACCGCACCCGCCAGCGCTCCGTATGCCAGCGAGGCAATACCCAACTGTTTCCCGGCGAAAATGCCGCCCAGAATGATGAATACGTTGTAGATCAGCGGCCCGAAGCTGGGGAACAGAAACATGCGGTGGGACAGCAGAACCGCACCGACCACTCCGCCTACGTAAAAAAAAATCTGCGCCGGCAACAGAATGCGCGTGAGTGAGACGCACAACTTCATCTGCTCCGGAGAAAAGCCGTGGAACATCCAGCCCACAAACTGCGGCGTGAAGATTTCCGCGCCCACGATCCCGAAGAGAAAGACGGTCGTCATCACGGTGATGATCACCGAGAAGGTTTTCTCGGCGTCCGCTTCGCGTTTTTCGGCAAGGAAGCGCGTGTAAATCGAAATGAAGGTGATCGAAGCCGTGCCCCCAGCCAGGATGTAATTTAGCCAGTCCGGGAGAGTGAAGGCCGCGACGTAGGCGTCTGTCTGGCCGCCCGCGCCAAACGCGTAGGCGATGTAGGCTTCGCGCGCATATCCGATCACGCGCGACAGCATGACCGTGCTCATCAGCAGCACGGTGGCGGAGAACGCGCTGTGCTGGTGGGACGGGCGCAGGCTGCGGAGGATGCGGGAGAACATGATAAGTGGGTTTGTGCTTCAGCGTATCAAAACCTCGGCGGAACTCTCGCAGTATCGGAACAAGGCAGGAGGGGACGTGCCCGGGTGATAACCCTAGCCCGTGCCTACAAGCAGATCGATGCGCCGGTGGGACAGTTCGGGCGAGCGACGCTGGCGGTATCCACCACGGCCCTGGCCGGGGACGACACCACCTACGGCAACTTGGAAGATCGCCTGGCCGCACTGGGCAGCCGGCGCGATGCCCTCGCCGCCCAGATCATTCAAAAACTGGAGGCTGCCGAGTTTAAAAACCAACCCCTCGATTGGCCTTCCACCTTTGTCCTTCTGTTGCAGGCCAACCAGCTGTTGAATGAGGCGTCGCGCGACTCGTTGTTGTGGCAAGTTGGCAATCCGCTCCGTGCGGCAGCCGTACTGAATAACCTTAAGCGCACAAAAATGGGAGCCTCAGATTCCGAGGCTCCCTTCGTGTTTTCCTTCGTGTCCTTTGTGGTGGGGGTTTTCTTAAGCGCCCTCCGAAGAATGCAGCACCCGGAAAGTGTTTCCGCCGTTGGACCAGACTAGCAACAGCGCGTCCTGTCCCTTGGGGATGCTGCCCAGGTCTCTCTGAGCGTCCGCCACCGAGTGCACCTCGCGGCGGTTCACACTCAGGATTACGTCTCCCGGCCGCAGGCCCGCATTGTCCGCGGGACTGCCGGGCAGCACGCGCTCGACTACCGCACCCTTCAAGTCACCGGATCCACGCAACTGCTGGCGCACGTCCGGAGTGATCTCGCCGAGTCCAAGACCCCAGCGCGGTTTGCCATTTTCGGCGCTGGCCGTTTCGTCTTCAGCCTTGTCCCGAGCCCCCATCTTCTCGAGCGTCACCGGGAGATCCATGCTCTTGCCATCGCGCATCACCTGCAACTTGATGGTGGTGCCCGGTTGAGTCTGTCCGACCTGCACCTGCAACTGGCTGGCGTCGCTGATCTCATGCCCGTCCAGACCGGTGATCAGATCGCCGATCTTCAATCCCGCCTTGGCAGCCGGCGAGTTCGTTTCCACCTGGGTGACGATCGTTCCACGATTGTCTTTCGAGTCGAAGAACTTGGCATTCTCCGGCGTAACGTCGGTGATGCCGAGGCCCATGTACCCGTGGCTGACTTTGCCGTCGCGAATAAGAGTTTCGACCGTGGGCCGCACAATCTGCGTTGGAATCGCAAACCCCATCCCCGAAAAGGTGCCCGAGTTCGAGATCAGGAAAGTGTTGATGCCGACGACCTCGCCACGTGCGTCCACCAGCGGCCCTCCCGAGTTGCCCGGATTGATGGCGGCGTCGGTCTGGATGAACTGGCCAGGCTTACGAGCATCCGTGGGCGAGGGATTCGGACGGTTCAGCGCGCTCACGATCCCGCGTGTCACCGTGAAACGGAATCCGAACGGATTGCCGAAGGCCAGCACCGTCTGACCCGGATGAAGTTTGGTGGCGTCTCCCCAGGGAACGCTGGGGAAGTTCTTGCCTTCCACCTTGATCACGGCCAGATCGGTGAGCGGATCAGTACCGATGAGCTTCGCCGGCAACACCCGGCGATCGCTCATCGTCACGCGCAGGTCCACCGCGCCCTCGACCACGTGGTTATTGGTCACGATGTAGCCATCGGGCGAAATGATGACGCCGCTGCCAATGCCGTGCTCGATCTGCGGCTGCTGCTGGCGCGGAAAGTTGAAGCCCGGGCCGAAGAACTGGCGCATCTCGTCGGGAATCTCGGCTTGCGCTTGTTCATCTGCCTTAGGTTTCGAGGTGACAGCCACGTTGACGATGGCGGGCGTCACGCGCGCCGCCAGCGTTTCCATGGCGTGGTCGAGAGCCAGCAGCGCGCTGACACTATTGTCATCGAGCGGCGCGGCGCCGGGTGTGGGCGCAGCGGCCTTCGCGACCACAGGTTTGGCGGTATGATACGCCGCCAGGGATACAGCCATGCCCAGTGCCAGCACGGGCACGACCGCCAGGCGGCCAACGGTTTGTTTCCAGTTTTTCATAGGTATTTCTTCTCCTTGTGATTCTTCAGCTAGAGCCATCAACTAATTCATTAGTAATTGAAGGTAAAAAATATCGGCTCGTCTTCCGAAGCCCTTCTCCTAGGTTGATTTTGATGAAGCTTCCGGTGCGGCTTGCGGCGCGGACGGAGCAATCACGGTCAACCGCCAGATGCTGACCTGCCACAAAACGGGCCCGTCTCCCAACTGCTGGCCCTGCACGAAAACAAACACTGCCTGCTGAGGCACGGCGATCTGACGTGACTCCGTAGTGCCGGTGCGGACAAGACGGACAGCTCCCGCATACTGACGGTCGGACCGATGGTTGGCATGCTGGACAGCTTGCCAACCCGCGGCAGTGAACCTGGAAGCGCTGGAGGCGCCTGCTCGGCCGCCGATGATCGCGGAGCCGTTACTCTTCCTTGCCTTCGGGCTCGCAATGGCATCACCCTCGTGCGAAACGAACGATGCCGGAATCACCGCCGGGACCAATGCCCGAGAGGCGCTCGGACTAATTCCCGTAGCGGTCGCGTTCAACTGAGAGGGTGCCAGGTTTGGGTCGCCGAACGCTACTAACCTCGGAGCATGTGCTGCTGATACAAGGCATGCCACCGAGAATCCGGCGATCACCCAGGGTGCCGGCTTCCAGGCGCGCACCCCATTCGCACGGCGCGTATCCAGGATTTGCGAGACGCGCAGCGAAGTCTGCCGCATCCGCCCAACGGCCGCTTGCGCCAGTGCAATGCTGCGCTGCAGAAGATTCTTCTCGGCCAGCGACACCAGGCACTCCGCATAGGCTCGCGGATTGGCAGTTTGCGCCAGCACTATGTCATCGCAAGCCATCTCCCGCTCCAGCGACAAACGGCTCTCCACCCACCACACCGCCGGATGGAAAAAGAACAAAGCGCGCAGAACTTTCTGAGCAAGATTGGTCCAATCGTCCCGCCGCCGCAGGTGCGCCAGCTCATGCAGCACGACGGCGTTCAATTCCGCTGCTGAAAGGTCTCGCAGCGTCCAGGATGGAAGGACGATAGCCGGCTTCAAAAAGCCGATGGCAGTGGGAACGCGCAACCCTTCGGACGCGTACAACTCGACCCGTCGTGCCGCCCGGAATTCCTCCAGCGTGTGGCGGACGATCGGATCCAGGCCGTGCCAATCAAGTGGCGTGCAATCTTGTCGGATCACCCGCAGATGCCACACTCCCGCGGCCACGCGGCCGAGCCCAATCATGGCGACAGCCGCCCAGGCTGCGAACAGATACCAAGACCAGGTGCGTGGCATGATAATCGCCGCCGCTGGATGAATCATGGCGGACGCCGTCGGAGTGGAAGTCTCGAGCAAAGGCGCGGCCGCAATCGCGAGCAGCGCGCAGAACCACACCGCAAACCGCGTACCCGAATTCCGCCGCCCAATGACCCGCAACAGCAGCCACGCGAACAAGGCAATCACCATCCCTTCGACCACGCAGTTCAGCAGCCGTTCAACTGACATCTGCGCGACGAAATGGAGGTTCATGGCCGTCATCGTTCCTCAGCGATTTTCATCCAGCAATTGCCGCAGGCGCTTCAGTTCCTGCGCGTCGATGCCTTCCTCTTCCAGAATATTCAGCACCAGCAGTTCCCGCGAGTTCTGGAAAAATCGGCCCAGCAGGTGCTTGATCTCGGAGCGCTTGGCTTCGTCCTGGTTCAGTACCGCCCGGTAGATGTGAGCGCGGCCATCTTTCACGTGCCGCACGCAGCCCTTCTTTTCGAGGATCCGGATAACGGTCAGCACCGAGTTATAAGCCAGCGGTTTTTCCCGGGGGAGGGCTTCGAGAACCTGCTGAACGGTGGCCGACCGCCTTTCCCAAAGCACCTGCATGATGCGCAGTTCAGCTTCGGTCAGGGTCGCGGATTGCGTGCGGGCCAAAACGTCCTCCAGAAAATCGGTCGCCGTGATTTTGACGCGAGAGCGTCGGCAACGTCAACTAATCATTTAGTTGCTGGGACGGAATCCCGGGTTGCCTGGGGAGTATGTCATTCTTTTACAAGAAGTTAGGAAGGAGTGCCGGCGGGATCCTATTCGCGATCCATGCCGCGCCCTCGGCGGTTTCCGGTCCAATTACAGTGTGATAAAGTCAGCGCAGGCGGGCCTATAGCTCAACGGTTAGAGCAGCAGACTCATAATCTGTTGGTTCCAGGTTCAAATCCTGGTGGGCCCACCAGAAACCTGCGGTTTCCGTAGCAACTGTTGTCGCCACGTCGCTTTGCGCTGGGCCGAGCGTGAAAAAGCGAGGCGCTGCCTGCCTCCCGTCCGTTGGAGCCCTCACTCTTATCTGGTCTTCGAGCGACTCGGAAGCGTGGTCTTCGCGTTTGCCTTAAGGTGGACGGCGCCCGGCCGGATGGCTTGCCTCGTGGCAGGCGCCCGCAGGCGCACCGCGGGCGCGGGACGCCGGAGGCCTTCCTCGCGTTCGGACAAGGCCAGCAGTTGCTTCATGATCTCGGCCTTCTCCCATTTC
>JBARIF010000447.1:0-2301 GCA_049799615.1 Terriglobales bacterium | reverse complement strand
TCCAATATTTGTGGGCGGTCGTCAATGCACAAGAGAGTCCGGGCGTCCATGACCACATCTCCTTTGGATAGCCCGACGCTATCTCTGGAATCACCTACACGATTCCTAAATTAATGTATACCCATCTATGTTGCGAAATCTGTGACCACTATCACGCGTGTTGTTGACTGGGGCTCAACAGTTTGCGCATGGTGTTACGTGATTCAAAATCTCACACTAAGCCAAGCCACCGCCTGCGCAGCTGTGCGGGGAGCTGCGGGACAATGTTGTTGTCGCGGTGTGGCGTTGTAGCATCTAAAGGGGTGAACCAGTGTGTCAGCGTGAGGAGGATCGTATGACAACCCCACGAGAAGCTGTCACTGCTGCTGTTCCTCTTTCGAACAAGGATCAGCGTGAAATACAGGACATCCACCGAAAACTGAGAACCGCCGACGCGAAGCTGGTCGGGCCTGACGGCAAATCGCAGGTCCTACCGAGCACACTCTATTCGTTCCTGTGTACATTGCTTGCAGATTTGAAAGCCGGCCACTCTGTGACCATCCTGCCAATCAACCGAGACTTTACGACCGTTGAGGCAAGCAAAATGCTCGGAGTTTCACGCCAGTTTTTGAGTGGCTTACTGGACAAGCAGAAAATCCCGTATCACATGGTAGGAACCCACCGCCGCTTGTACGCCCGGGATGTTCTGGCCTTCAAAGCCAAAAGCGGCACAGTACGTCGCAAGGCTTTCGACGATCTCGCACGCGCAGAATACGGACAGGGTATCGACATGGTGCCCGAGGACCTCAACCCGGCACAAATGAGCTATCGACACTGACGAAGAAGCAACGGGAAAACCTCTCAATAGAATAGGGGAAGGGGAGGGTGTCTGCCTTCACACGCCGCCTATTTTTGCTGCATTGCCTCTATGGTCTTAGTGACGGCGTCCAACCTTACCTCACCCAAGTCCATATCCGATTCAACTTCATGGAAGATTGGTCCCCAAACTGGCATTTCTCGACTACCATGCGCGAGCTCTCCAGGCTCCTTTCCCTCGATGATTTCTTTTACCCGCTGGAAAGGGAACGTTCCGCCATTCCTTTGCGAAATTCGCGTTAAATCCGGAGCCCCATGCTTCAGCGCAACGGAAGCTGGTCCATGCCCTCGTCCGTCGGCGCCGTGACATGAGGCGCAATAGTGACGAAAGATCTCCGCTCCCTCGAGCGGGTTGCGCGTCGGTGAGGTTGTTTGACCCTGCTTCTTAGCTGTCCACAAGAGAACGGCCGGTAAAAGAAATAGGCCGAGCAGCAGCATTGACGATCGTCCTAGCTGGAACATAGGCACCTCCGTAGAGAAAACGGGACGATGCTATCACGACAATCCCGTAACCGATCTAGCCTTCAGCGCACAGATCGAGCGGGCTCCTCAACTCGACACGCGAGCTGATTGCCCGCGGCTTCAGCGATTGGGCCTTGGCAACCCATTTACGAGAGCTCAAGCTGTAACAACCAGTGCTCTGAATCACAGCCATATGTATGCCTGGTCACTGATTTGCAGCGCATCAGCTCCTAAGATCCAAAAGGAGAGATTCGCCCATATGTTGAATTTATCTCGAAGCTGAAAAAAGAGAGGAGTTGGTAAACGTAATTCGCAGTGACATGAAGAGTCCTTCGAAAGGAGAGTAATTATGAAGATCATAAGAATCTTCCTGGCATCCCTTATGGCTCTGGGGGCGTCCGCGCTGGCTATGCCCCCTCCGTCGCAGTCGCAAACCAGTTCAACCGCCGCTACTCAGCAGACCCAAACAACAATGGCCGTCGAGCCGATGGCTCCGACGCCCACGTTCCGGGTAACCGTCATCAGCCGGACGGCTCGGGCGGTCAACTATAAGCACCGCGGCGGAGCTACCAAGCTAGACTTTAAGGGCACGGAACTCATGCCCAAAGCCAATGGCGAAGCCAAGGTGGAGAGCAAGCAAGGCTACATCGAAATCGAAGTGGAATTCGATGAGCTCCAGAAGCCTACGACCTTCGGCAATGAGTACTTAACGTACATCCTGTGGGCGATTACCCCGGAAGGCCGGTCAGTGAACCTGGGTGAAGTACTACTGAATGGCAACCGCAGCAAGCTCGACGTAACTACCGACCTCCAGGCCTTCGCTCTGGTCGTTACTGCGGAACCCTATTATGCTGTGCGCCAGCCCAGTAACGTGGTAGTGCTCGAAAACGTCATTCGCGCGGACACCAAGGGAACCACCGAAGTGGTGGATGCGAAATATGACCTTCTCGAACGCGGAGGTTACATTCCCACCGGATATAAATT
>JBARIF010000446.1:0-2557 GCA_049799615.1 Terriglobales bacterium | reverse complement strand
GAAACTCCTCCGGCCGACTCGCCACTTCGGGATGAAGGCGCACGTGGGAGTGGACAGCAAGACCAAAATCATCCACACGGCGGTTGCCACGGCGGCCAACGTAGCCGACTCGAGGGTGCTGCCCGATTTGTTGCACGGCGAAGAAACCCGGGTGTGGGGCGATCAGGCTTATCGTGGACAGACCGAAGTAACCCGGGAGTGCGCACCGCAGGCGCAGGACTGCACCCATCGGCGCTATCGCTATAAGGATCGGGTTGATCAAGTGGAGCGAGCGAAGAACCGGACCAAGTCGACGGTACGCTCGAAGGTGGAGCACGTGTTTGCGGTGATGAAGCTGAAGTTCGGATTTGTGAAGCTACGCTACCGAGGGCTGAAGAAAAATGCCACCCAGCTATTCGCGGTGTGCGCCCTCGTGAACCTGTATTTGCTGAGGAAAAAACTCTTGCTCCGGGTGCCGGCTTTAAGCCCCGCCGCGCAGGAACGTTGATTCGCGAGCGAGTCCGAAGCGGGTCGGCGACCGGGAGAAATCGACTCCGAATGCTGGTAATGGCTGACGGAATACTAGCCGGACGAAAAACACAGGCTTATTCAGAGTTTCCTTTATTCTGAACCGGGTGGAGAGTATTCCCGTGATCGAGTCCCCGACTAAGATACTGGCACTTTTTACAGTCCATTTTCTCGCTCGTACCTTTTAGCTTGCTCGTCAGGCAAAGCTGTGGGCTCTTGATTTTCAACGTGTTCTATGGGTGCGACGAATGAAAGGCCTGCATGGTTCGTGCTGACTCGACACTGGCTAAGTCTGCTCGGCGTGGCTTTGCTCGCGACTGCTCTGATTTCGTGGCTCTTTGTCTTGCCGCAGCAGATTCGCGGCCACGTCGCAAATCCTTACGTCGGCATTGTAGTGTTTCTCGTTCTTCCAGCGGTTTTCTTCACTGGGCTGGCACTGGTTCCGATCGGTATCTACCTGAGCAAACGCCAGATTCGCCGAGGGCTATCCGAGGCAAGCTTCGATCGCAAGACGGCACTGCGTCGTATCGCCTGGTTTTTCGGCGCCACAACTCTCCTGAACATCCTCATTGGAACCCAATTTACCTATCGAGCCGTGAAGCATATGGAGACACCGCAATTCTGCGGAGGGACCTGTCACACGATGAACCCTGAACTAGCTGCCTATGAGAATTCTCCGCACTCCAGGGTGGAATGCGTTGAGTGCCATGTCGCGCTAGGAGCGGCCGGTTGGATCAGCAGCAAGACGAACGGAATTCGTCAACTCTTTGAGACTGTGCTAAATACCAACCCGCGACCCATTCCTTCGGCTGTGGAAAGCAATCGTCTCGTACCCGCCAGAGAGACCTGCGAGAACTGTCACTGGCCGCAGAAGTTCGGCGGTGCACGCCTGCGCTTATTCAGCAAGTATGCCGACGACGAAAAAAATACACGAACCGAGACTGTTCTTCTAATGCTCGTGGGCGGAAACCGGATCTCGGGAATTCACGGTGCGCACTTTGGTCCGGGAGTTCATATCCGCTTTGCGGCAGCCGACGCGAAGCGGCAGGCCATTCCGTGGATCGAATACAGAAATACAAACACAGGAGATGTCCGAACCTTCGTCAGTCCCGAAACGCAGCCGGATTCGGCGAATGCACTTCCAAGAGTTGAGATGGAATGCGTGGACTGCCATAACCGGCCGACGCATACCTTCGAATTGCCGGAACGAGCGATGGATAAAGCGCTCGCCCTTGGTGACATCGCTGTGGGCCTACCCTACATCAAGAAGGAAAGTGTGGAGTTGCTGAAGGCAAACTATGCGACAAGCGCGGAAGCGGCCGCGAGATTGCCGCCGGCCCTCGCGGCTTTTTATCAGCAGAACTACCCAGACCTTTACGCCTCGCGTTCTCGGGACATCCGCCAGGCGGGTGCGGCGGTTCTCGCGATCTACAACCGCAATGTTTTTCCGGACCTGAAAGTGACTTGGGGCACTTACCCGAACAATCTTGGCCATACGGACTTTCCAGGATGTTTTCGGTGCCACGACGGCTCGCACACGACAGCAGATGGAAAAACGATCACTCAGGACTGCAACACTTGTCATGAGCCACTGGCTATGGAAGAGGCGTCCCCGGAAATATTGAAGACTCTGGGAATCGCCGATCGGATTTCGAAAGTGCAGAAGCGATGATTTGGCGGTATGCAACAAGCATGAAGGATCTACATGTCAGCGTGATTTAGGAGCGAATTATGAACCGCAAGTTTGTGGTCAGTTTGGCAGCGATGTTACTGGTTGTGTCTTTGGCTTCTTGGGCCGCGGATGATGGAGCGGCCCTTTACGCGAAAAAGTGTGCAGGTTGCCACGGGGCTAACGGAGAAGGCAAGCCTGCCATAAAGGCCCCGGCGCTGAAGGGAACGAGCCTCGGAGCAAATCAAATCGCGGAGCACATAACCAAAGGCGAGTCAGGAAGTAAGGCACCGCACAACAAAGGCATCGCCGGGCTGAACGATGAGCAAGCCAAGACGATTGCTGAGTGGGTCAAGACTCTCAAGTAGGTTGAATTTGATC
>JBARIF010000445.1:0-8911 GCA_049799615.1 Terriglobales bacterium | reverse complement strand
GCATAGAGGCGTTCCACTTCGCGCCGGCGCCGATCGGATTGCACAGATTCGTGGCGAGCACGCTCGGAGAGCTGGCTGGCGATGATGGCGGTCAACAGAAACGCAAAAAGAGCCACCCAGTTTTGCGCATCCGCAATGGAAAAACGGAAAAGAGGCGGAAGAAAGAAGAAGTTGTACGCCAGGGTCGCGAGGATGGCCATGAACACCGCGTAACGAAGTCCCCAGGCGGCCGAAACCATCAGAATTGCAAGCAGGAATGTGAAGCCTACGGTGGTGGGATTGACGTGCAGCCACTTGAAGTAAACGGCGACAATTCCGCAGACTGTCGCGACGGTAAGGGCAAAGCGTAGTATCTGGTTGTCACTCGCTCTCTTCACGTGGCAGATTGTAGCTGATTCGACATTTTACCCGCGCTCGAGGAGCATAGCCGGCATGCCAAAGACGCCTGAGCAGTGGCTCGAAGAAGCTGCCCCACAGAAGGAGCAAGGAATTTTCAAGCTTTTCCTGGGCTATGCGCCGGGCGTGGGCAAGACCTACAACATGTTGAGCGAAGGCATACGCCGGAATAGCCGTGGCGAAGACGTCGTGATCGGTTTGGTTGAGACCCATGGGCGCAAGGGAATTGCCGAACTGGCCGCCAAGCTGGAAACCATACCGCGGCGCCAGATGGAATACAAAGGTGCATCCTTTGAGGAAATGGACGTCGATGCAATCCTGGCGCGTAAGCCGCGGGTTGTGCTGGTCGACGAGCTGGCGCATACCAATATCGAAGGCAGCCAGCACGCGAAACGGTACGAAGATGTCATGGATCTGCTGGATGCGAACATCGACGTGCTGTCGACCATGAACGTGCAGCACATCGAGAGCCTCATGCCGATGGTGCATCGCATAACCGGGGTCCAGGTGCGCGAGACGGTGCCGGACTGGGTGATGCAGCGAGTAAGCGAGATTGTGCTTGCTGACTTGACGCCGGAGGCACTGCAGACCCGCATGCGACGAGGCGACATCTATCCGCTGGACCGGGCGGAACGCGCGCTCGGGAATTTCTTCCGCCCGGGAAATCTGCTGGCTCTTCGGGAGCTGGCGTTGCAGCAGGTCACACGGGCCGTGGACCGAAGCCTTGAATCGTACATGGAAAAGGAGGAGGGAGGGAAAAGCGTTGGAGTCCACGAGCGCATTGCGGTGTGCGTCAGCTCCAGCCCTGCGGCTCAGTACCTGATTGCTCGCGCGGCCAGGATGGCGCAGCGCATTGACGCCGAACTATACGTGATCTACGTGGACATCGGAGTAGATGACAACCCGCAGGATCAGCGCTCGCTCGAACAAAATCTGAAATTCGCACGCGACCTGGGCGCACAGATCGTCCGCACCGAAGGCTTGAAGGTCGCGGAAGCGGTTGCTCAAGTGGTGCGTGAGAAGCACATCACGCAGGTGGTGTTCGGTCGCTCCGCGCAGACTGGATGGCGCAGATATTTGTATCTATCAGCTATCCACAGGTTCCTGCGCGATGCTCCTCCGGTGGATGTCCATATCGTTACGCAGGAAGTAAAGTGAAGCGCGACATGGCAGGCCCCACAGGGAAGGGAAACATTCTGGTCGTAGACGACGAAGCACAGATCACCCGTGTGTTGAAAACCACCCTTGCCAGCCATGGATACGGAATTCGGACTGCGGGCGATGGGGATGAAGCTCTGCAAATGATGAAGGACTGGTTACCTGACCTAGTGATCACGGATCTACGAATGCCGAACATGGATGGCCTGGAATTGTGCCGTCGGGTCCGCGAAAAATCGCTGATCCCAATCATAGTTCTCTCCGTAAAAGGCGAAGAGCGAACCAAGGTGGAGGCGCTGGACGCGGGAGCTGATGATTATGTGACCAAGCCATTCAACGTCAATGAACTTCTGGCTCGGGTGCGGGCAGCACTTCGCAGGGCGAAGGCAAAGGAGGAGCCGGAGTCGCAAGTGATTGAGATTGGCGATTTTCGCATTGATCTCGAAACTCGCACTGTCCTGGCGAAGAATCAGGAAGTTCATCTCACACCGAAGGAACTCGATCTACTGGTATACCTGGCGCGCCATCCGGGAAAGGTCATTACCCACCGCGCGCTGCTTTCCGCCGTTTGGGGAGAGAACAGCGTGGAGCAGCCGGAGTATCTTCGGGTTTTCATCGGTCATCTGCGAAAGAAGCTTGAGGCGAACGAAAGCGCCCCGCGGTATATCGTGACCGAGCCCTGGGTCGGCTATCGCTTTGAACCCGGGGAGTGACGAGTGACAGTTTTAGACTGTGGGACCTTGAATTCCGATGATCAGGCAGCGTCCCAGTCTCATGCTTCCAAGCACGAGTAGCCCGCCAGCACAAAATACCCCCGCGATATTTCTTTGCTCATAGAACTCCCCTGAGGAATCGACTCGACCCACTTGCGATTCACAAAACTCTGATTGCATAGGGACATCATCAAACCCGCATAAAAATTGTGTAAATGGTGCGTGCACATTTTTACGAACAATTTATGAACCTTTTATTCGAAATTTATGGGGTTTCGTATCCAATGATCTGGGTGAGAGATTCCAGCGATGTGGCAGAAACTGGGGACCGAGCCTGGAGGATTAAATGTTGTTGATCCCGGCGATGACGGTGCTGTGCACGGCAGGGGTCGCATTTTATGTGCGGTTCCTGGTTGCCTTGTGCAAGGAATGCAAGCCTCGTCGAAGCGGTTATTGGCTGCGTCTGCGACTCGGTTCTCGGGAAGCCACGATTGTGGAGTTGCAGAGGCCCGAAAGACCAGTCACGCGCGCAGCGTGAGAGTGCGTTGAAAGCGCGCCACTCTCCAAACAAGCTCAGTTTCAAGGCTGATTAGTCACGAAAGGGGTAGTTTTCAATGTCGATCCAAGAAGTATCGGCGGAACAATTGGCAGAACTCTTCCACCATTATCACGAAACCCTGGGACCTGATTTTGGTTGCAGCGGCAAGCCTAATGAAGCGTGGGAGCAAGTACCGCAGCAGGAAAGAAACCGCTTGGTGGCTGCTGCTCGCCTGGCGCTCATGGACTTGGCCTCAACGGCCAAGGAACGGGAAGACTCTCGGCGCTACTTCGCGAAGCCGGGGGAAGCCGAATGGGGCTGCTGATCTCGAAGGATGACACGTTCAGAAGTAGCCGATGAGAACTCAAATGGCTAGGAACTGGAATCTGCGGCAAGTACTTGCCGAAAAGAAAAATAAGACAGCCGAGAGGGAAACGGCCGAGCAGAGCGATTCCCTGACAGGAATGATCGAGTCCGGGGATTTCAAGATCGACCTCGCCGCGCGCACTGTGACCTTGCGCGGTGAGAGCCTGTCGTTAACGGCGGAAGAATTTGATGTCCTCGTGTTTCTGGCCGGCCATCCTCAACGTATGGTTACCCCACACACTATGTTGGCGACAAGTTGGACGGCGAATGGACTTCGGCAGACCGAGTTCTTGAGAGTCTTGATGTCCCTGCGCAAAAAACTCGATGCTGCAGGGCACGGCAAGCACTATCTCAAGACTGAGCCGTGGATCATTTATCGCTTCGACCCCAGCTCTTCGTCTGCAGCATAAACGCGACCAACTGAAAGACGTCTTTCCCGGCCTGGGAACCGGTCGCACCCTTTACGACTTTTTTATGAACTTTTTAGACCAGTTTTATGCGCTGTCATTTCCAATGCGAAGGGCTGGGAGCGCCCAGCTGGAAAGCGAGATGTGCTTGAATACGGAGAAAATGCGAAAGTGCCGAGTGGCGGCCACCGTGGCGTGTAGCTTGGCCTCTCTTGTTGTTCTGATCTGTCTAACTTCAGCCACGTCACTCGGCCAGACCAGCGGGCAAGAGACGAACATCGCATCTTCTGGATCGGATGGCAGCGGCGATCACGCTGCATCCAATGGAGTTTCCGCATCGGGCAACACCAATGCCGAGGTGCTTCAAGAACTCGAGCGGATGCGTAATCGGATCCAGCAACTGGAGAGTCAGCTGAGACAGCAATCCTCCGATGCGACACCGGTGACTGTGGATTCGGCTCGGCAGCTTGCGGGAGAACCGCCAAAGTTTCTGGGTGCCTCTGCAGCCCCTGCAGCCACCATTCAGGCTGGCGCTGAGCAACCCTCTGCGGCTGAGAGTAAGCCAGCTAAGGCGGAACCTTTCTCGTTCGCGGACTGGACTTGGCTGAACGGCAATCCGCGGACGAAAGAACCGGCCTTCGATTCGAAGTTCTTCACGCCGGAGGTTCGCGTTGATGTTGCCTACCACTACGATTTCAACCATCCCAAGGACGACACGATCGGTGGCTCCAGCGAAGTGTTTCGTTCGAATGAAATCAGCCTTACTCACCTGGGAATCGGCGGCGACTTTCACTACAACCATGTTCGCGCACGCGTGTTCAGCCAGCTAGGTCTGTATTCCACGGCGACGCCGCGCAATGATGCGAGCTACTCCCGCGGGCAGTGGCAACTGGACAATGCCTATCGCTATCTGAACGAGGCCTACGGCGGCTATCACTTTGACGCGCTGCATGGCATTAACATCGATGCCGGGATCTTCTTGTCGTACGTGGGTCTGTTTAGTTTCTATCAGTTCGATAACTGGGCCTATCAGCCTTCCTACGTTTCGTCGAACACGCCTTGGTTCTTCACGGGCATGCGAATCCAGGTGTTCCCCATCGAGAAACTGAAGATCGAGCCCTGGATTATCAACGGCTGGCAAACCTACGCACGGCCCAACGGCCGCTTGGGGCTGGGCGGTCAAATTCTGTGGCGTCCGACACCGTGGCTTTCCGTTACTTCCAACAACTACGGTATCGGCGCTGACGCCGTCGGGATTCCGAACCGCACTCGTTATCACACCGACGACAGCATCGAAGTCAAGTACTACGATCATCCCGAACGCCTTTTGTCCAAGATGGCTTTCAGCATCACTGGTGACCTGGGTTGCGAATCCGGCGGCGGCGTCAACTGCGCGACGAATAAGAAGGATGCTGCGGGCAACATCATTGCTTACAAGCAGAGCTTTCTAGGCCTCATGCTTTATAACCGCTGGTGGTTCAACAAAGATCGCTACGCGTTCACGCTGGGCGGCGGCAAGATCAACAACCCCGGCCGCTACCTCGTCCTTCTGCCTCCCATCGATGGGGCCACAGCCAGTACAGGCACGCCCTACTTCACGGAGAATCCCGGTGATCAGTTCAAGGCGTGGGACATCTCCGGAACCTACGATTACATGCCGAGCCAATACATCACGTTCCGCTGGGAATTCAATCACCGTCACGCCAACGTGCCGTACTGGAGCGGGCCGGGTGGAGTGACGCCTCCGGGAGGGAACAACGGAACCCCAGGAGCCACCATTCCGGGATGGTTCCCGGATCTGAGGAAGACCGAGGATCGAGCCACCATGGGAATTCTGGTGAAATTCTAAGTTGCCCTCAGCGCCGCGGTCATTGGAGGGACGAAGAAGCCGATGGCGAGTTATAAAGCATTGTCTAAATGCATTTTTGGTGGAGCCGCAAGGAAGGCTCGTGGTGAGTATACGCAAATTTCATTCTCGGAGATCTCTATGCAGGATGTTCTTTGGATAGCCGTTACGATCGCATTTTTTGCCGTGTCGATCGCTTACGTGCACTTTTGTGAGCGCGCGAAGTGAGGAGAACGATATGAGTGCGGAATCGATGATCATGCTCGCAGTGAGTGCTCTGACCATGGTGTACCTGATCTATGCACTGCTGCGTCCGGAGAAGTTCTGACATGACAGTCAACGGGTGGTTGCAAATATTGGTTTTTCTTGCGCTGATCTTCGCTGTGACGAAGCCCATGGGTGTGTTCATGGCACGTGTGTTCAACCGCGAGAAGACTTTCATGGATCCGGTACTGCGGCCGATCGAGCGACTCCTCTATCGGGTCACTGGAGTGGACGAAGAGCACGAGATGCGCTGGACGGAGTATGCGATTGCCATGCTTCTCTTCAGTGTCGTGTCGATGATCGTGTTGTACTTTATCCAGCGTCTTCAGGGGTTCTTGCCGTTTAATCCTCAGAAGCTCGGCGCGGTCAACCCGCCTCATGTGGCTTTCAACACGGCCGCCTCCTTCACCACGAATACCAACTGGCAGGCGTATTCGGGTGAATCCACAATGAGCTACTTCACCCAGATGGCCGGGCTTGCCTATCACAATTTTGCTTCCGCGGCAGTCGGGATTGCGCTGGCGATTGCTTTCATCCGAGGCATCGCGCGCCGGCAGAGAGAGACCATCGGCAACTTCTGGGTTGATTTGGTTCGGAGTTCTTTGTGGGTCCTCCTGCCATTCTGTATTGTGGGAGCTTTGCTGCTGGTTTCGCAGGGCGTGGTGCAGAATCTTCGGCCCTACGACAAGGCAACTCTGGTTGAGCCACAGCAAGTTCAGACAACGGGTGCAGATGGTAAAACGGTGACTACAACCGTCACTGAGCAGACGATTGCGCAGGGCCCGGTGGCTTCGCAGGAGATCATCAAGGAATGGGGGACGAATGGAGGCGGATTCTTCAACGCCAACAGTGCCCATCCGTTTGAAAACCCGACGCCGTTGTCGAATCTGATCGAACTGTTTTCGATCTTCGCAGTGTCCGCTGGTCTCACGTACACACTCGGCAGGATGACGGGTTCACAGCGGCATGGATGGGCGGTGTGGGCGGCCATGGCGATCCTCTTTCTAGCTGGCGTGACCGTCGCGTATTGGGCGGAAGCGGGAGGCAATCCACTGCTGGCTGGAACCAATCAGCACGCTACGGCACTGCAGCCCGGCGGAAACATGGAAGGCAAAGAAGTCCGCTTTGGCATTGCCAATACCGCGCTGTGGGCGACTGTCACTACGGATGCAAGCTGCGGCGCAATCAATGGTTGGCATGACTCCTTTACGCCATTGGGAGGCATGGTGCCGCTCGTCAATATCATGCTGAGCGAAGTAATTTTTGGCGGCGTAGGCGCGGGCATGTACGGCATGCTGATTTACATCGTGATAGCCGTCTTCATCGCGGGACTCATGGTGGGCCGCACCCCCGAGTATCTGGGGAAGAAAATCGAAGCCTATGACGTGAAGATGGCGATGCTGGTTGTGCTGGTATTTCCGCTCGTCATCTTGGCTTTTACGGCCGTTTCCAGCGTCAAGGGCTTCGGGACGGCCGGCATAGCGAATCCAGGCCCGCACGGGCTGAGTGAAATCCTGTACGCGTTCACATCTGGGGCGGGCAACAACGGCTCGGCCTTTGGCGGATTGACGGTAAACACCCCTTGGTACGACACAACCATCGGCTTGACCATGCTGGCGGGGCGGTTTCTGATGATCATTCCGATGCTGGCAATCGCCGGCAACCTCGCGCAGAAGAAATACGTTCCGCCTTCGCTCGGCACTTTTCCCGTGACTACCCCGTTGTTCACCACCCTTCTGATCGGCGTGATTCTGATTGTGGGGGCGCTGACGTTTTTTCCGGCACTAAGCCTCGGCCCGATCCTTGAGCACTTGCTCATGGGTGCGGGCAAGACTTTTTAGGACTCGACTATGGCGAAGAAGAATAAAGCAATTTGGGAATGGAAAATTGTCCGGCGCGCGCTTTGGGACGCAGTTCTCAAGCTCAACCCGAGCAAGATGATGGGCAACCCTGTCATGTTCGTCGTCGAAATCGGGAGCGTGATCACCACGGTCCTGCTTTTCAAAGGTGGCGCTGCCTTTAAATTCAACCTGCAGATCACCTTCTGGCTCTGGTTCACGGTGTTGTTCGCGAACTTCGCCGAAGCTATGGCGGAAGGTCGAGGCAAGGCGCAGGCGGACACGCTGCGTAAGGCTCGCTCGGAGACCATCGCCAACCGGCTAACGGGCAGCAACGGCCAGGTGGAGAAGATCCCGAGTTCCAAGCTGCGCACCGGGGACCTAGTGTTCGTAGCAGCGGGTGAGTTCATTCCATCGGATGGCGAGATCATCGAAGGTGTCGCTTCGGTCGATGAGTCAGCCATCACCGGTGAATCTGCGCCCGTTATACGGGAGGCAGGAGGGGATCGGTCTGCCGTGACCGGCGGGACCCGCGTTCTGTCTGACAAGATCAAGGTAAAGATCACCTCGAATCCCGGTGAGACGTTTCTGGATCGAATGATCGCGCTGGTCGAAGGCGCAGAACGTCAGAAGACCCCGAACGAGATTGCGCTCAACATCCTGCTGGCCGGACTGACCATCATTTTCCTGCTTGCGGTGGTAACGCTGCAGCCGTTTGCTATTTATTCCGGGTCTCCGCAGACCGTCTTTGTTCTGGTCTCGCTTCTGGTATGCCTGATCCCAACCACAATCGGCGGACTGCTTTCGGCGATCGGGATTGCGGGAATGGACCGCCTGGTTCAGCACAACGTCTTGGCGATGTCCGGTCGAGCAGTCGAAGCGGCCGGTGACGTCAACACTTTACTACTTGACAAAACGGGCACCATCACCCTGGGAAATCGCCAAGCTGCGCAATTCATTCCGGCGCCGGGCGTCACTGAGAAGGAACTCGCCGACGCGGCACAAATGTCCTCGCTCGCCGATGAAACCCCGGAGGGGCGTTCCATTGTGATTCTGGCCAAGGAAAAGTACAACCTGCGCGGCCGGGACCTTGCCGCGCACGAGGCCCACTTTGTCGCGTTCACAGCCCAGACGCGCATGTCAGGAGTCGATCTCAATGGGTTCGAGATCCGCAAAGGCGCGGCCGACGCGGTTCAGGCTTACCTATTTCAAAATGGTCGCCCGGTACCTCCAGAGGTGAAAGCCTCGGTGGAGCAGATTGCTCGTTCGGGCGGGACACCTTTGGTTGTTGCCGAGAAGGCCCGCGGCGCACTCGGAGTGATCGAGCTGAAAGACGTCGTCAAGGGCGGAATCAGCGAACGCTTCGATCAATTGCGTGCCATGGG
>JBARIF010000444.1:0-3058 GCA_049799615.1 Terriglobales bacterium | reverse complement strand
ACCACTGCTTGCCCTTCCGCGTCTGGTGCATCTCCGGGTCGCGGCTCTGCTCGCGGTTTTTGGTGGAACTGGGCGCATGGATCAAAGTGGCATCCACGATTGTGCCCGTGGTGATGCGCACGCCCTTGGCCTGCAGGTGCAGATTCACCGTCCCCAGTATCTCTTCCCCTAGATGCTGCTCCTCCAGCAAATGACGGAACTTGCATACCGTGGTCTCGTCCGGCACCGGCTCCGATCCCAGGTCAATCCCCGCAAACTGCCGCAACGTCGCCGAATCGTACAACGCCTCTTCCACCGCCGGGTCCGCCAAGTTGAACCACTGCTGCAGAAAATAAATCCGCAGCATCTGCTCCAGTTCTTTGGGCCGGCGCCCGTTGCCCGGCTTGGGATAATGCGGCTCAATCAGCCCGCACAACTTCGCCCACGGCACCACCTGCTCCATCTCTTCCAAAAACATCGCCCGCCGCGTCTTCTTGGTGTACCGCTCGAATCCCGTCATCATCGCCAGTGTCCTCTGTTTGCCGAGAGAGTTCATACTGGCTCGACTTTATCTATTCTCGCTGTGGAAAGGCAGCACTTAATCAGAGTCTCCTTAGGGCGATGGGAGACGCATCTCGCCCAAGCCCTATATACTTGGAGATTCTTTGCGTCGTGTCTGGAGAGACGCAGCAAGCTACTGAAAGCGTCTTCAAACAACGGAGGTGGTTTGTGTGGAAGACTGATCGGAGGACTGGCCGAGTGTACTCGGGCTTGCTGGTTCTGACTTCGACTTTGGTTGTTGCTGGGTACATGATGGCTGCGCCGCAAGGATCCGGAGGCTCAGGGTATCACCTGATCAAGAAAGTGAAACTCGGCGGCATCGGCGGGTGGGACTACCTCACCGTGGATCAAGCCACACACCGAGTTTTCATTTCCCGCGGCACGCACGTAATGGTCGTGGATCCGGAGCAGGGCAAAGTGATCGGCGACGTTCCCGACACGCAAGGCATTCACGGGATCGCGCTGGCCGCTGAATTCAATAAAGGCTTCACCAGCAACGGCCGGACCGCCACGTCTACAATTTTCGACATGACGACGCTGAAGACGCTCGGTGAAGCCAAGACGGAGAAGGATCCCGACGCGATCCTCTACGATCCGAGTTCTAAGCGCATTTTCACCTTTAATGGGGATGCAAACAGTGCGACAGGGATCGATGCCGGGAACGGCAAAGTAGCCGGAACCGTCCCCCTAGGCGGCGGTCCCGAATTCGCCGCGGCCGATGGGAATGGCCACGTGTTCGTAAATCTCGAGGATAAGAGCCAACTAGTCAAGTTCGATTCGAAAACGCTCAAGGTAGAAAATACCTGGCCGCTGACTCCGTGCGAATCGCCGTCCGGGCTCGCGATTGACGCCGAGCATGAAGTCCTCATCGTCGGCTGCCACAATAAACTAATGGCCTTTGTTGATGGGAATTCCGGCAAGGTCAATGGAACGGTGCCGATCGGGCAGGGCGTCGACGCCAATCGCTTCGATCCGGGCACTGGATTTGCATTTGCTTCGTGTGGCGACGGCACGCTCACCGTGGCGCATGAAGATGCACCCGGCAAGTTTTCGCCCGTGGAAACGATCACCACCCAACGAGGGGCGCGTACAATGGCGCTCGACAAGTCGAACCACAACGTTTACCTGGTTACTGCGGAATTCGGGACAACACCCGCGGCAACACCCGAAAATCCGCGGCCGCGTCCGACGATGATGCCCGATACGTTTACGCTCCTGATCTACGGTAGGTAGGGTGACCGCACCAGGAATGTGATGATCTCTTCAATTACGGTGCTAATCCGATAGGGATGGACCCGTATGAAAAATTGTCTCACACTGTCGGCGAGTAGCGGATGGGTGTATGATCGGTACCGTTTGTGAACCAAAAAAAGGAAATTCCGGTTAGCATTCTTCTCGGGAACGTGCGGTAGCCGAACTGGAGGTTGTGACTATGCCTCAGTCGCTCTTCTCAGTCGTCCTGGCTGTACTGACTTGCAATGTGCTGTGGCTGGTGCCACTTCTTGCGCAAGAGCCCCACGGCATGATTATGGGCAGTGTAACCGATGCGGAGCAGAGCATTTTGCCCGGCGCGCAGGTGGAGCTGCAACCTGGCGGACAGTCGGTAGTGTCGAATGCTCAGGGACAGTTCACGATTCTGAACCTCGCTACGGGCCACTACACATTGACTATCTCTTATGTGGGGTTCGCTTCATTTTCGAAGGAGCTTGATATTTCGGCGGGACAGACCGTGCATGTGGACGCGGTCCTGCAGATCGGGATGCAAAACGAAGTGGTCACGGTCCGTGGGGAACGGGAGCGCGGCGAAGTCGAGGCCATCAACATCGAGAGGACTGCAGACAACATTATTCAAGTCCTCCCCAATGAGGTCATCACTAGCCTGCCCAATACCAATATCGCGGATGCGGTTGGCCGACTGCCCAGCGTATCGCTGGAGCGAGACGAGGGTGAAGGCAAGTACATCCAGATTCGCGGTACCGAGCCGCGCCTGAGCAATGTGACCATTAACGGCATTCACGTTCCCTCGCCCGAGGGCGTTCGCAACGTGAAGCTCGACGCGATTCCTTCGGACCTTGTGGACATGGTGGAAATCAGCAAGACACTGTCTGCCAATCAGGACGCGGATGCCATTGGCGGTTCAGTGAACCTCGTGACCAAGAGCGCGACCGAGAAGCCTTATGTGTCGATTTTGGGGATGGGGGGCTACACCCCTATCGCCAATGGCCGCAAGCAGTATCAGTTTTCGGGAACGGCCGGCCAGCGCTTCGGACCGGAGAAAAAGTTGGGATTGCTCCTTGGGGGAAGTTACGACTACAACGCCCGCGGCATCGATGACATCGAGCCAGCTTACGGACCACCGCCCTTAGTCCCCAATACCATGGATCTGCGAAGTTATCTTTACGATCGCACTCGCTATGGGTTCGGCGGGGAGGCTGACTATAAGATCGGAGACATGTCATCGGTATATCTGCACGGGCTTTATTCCAAATTTAAGGACTATGGGGAGCAGTGGGCGTAC
>JBARIF010000443.1:0-1870 GCA_049799615.1 Terriglobales bacterium | reverse complement strand
GCTCTGCAGGAGGTATTCCTGGCAGAGCAGGGCGTGTGTCTTCTTGTGAGCCGAGTCGGTGCCTATCAGTTCCCCGACAACGCTCTTGCCGCTGTTTTCGTCCACGCCGCACTCGGCTGAGTCCATCTGAAGCAGGATGCCTGCCTGGTAGCGCTTGGGCTCTTTGGCTTGAGCCCAGGATGCAAGCAGGATTACGGCAATGAAGATCCTGGATCTCATGTGTGCTTCCTCCAGGGCGCAAATCCGCCTGGTGTCATTTTGCGCCTTGGCCATAATTTTCATGGGATGACGCAGCCGTCTGAAAGGTCACCGTGGTCGTTGGCCTCTCGTAAGCGCTCTATTGCTGCAGGTTGGTTATTACACTCACAATCGGGTTCTGAGCATTCCTCCTTCGTCACTACCAGCCGTCCGCAACCTTACCAGGTCTGCGGCGTCCCGCCTGAGGCGATGCAACATTGGATCCCCTACCGCGTCGGAAAGCCGACCTCGAACCCTTTTTCAGCCACAAAGCGACTTTCCACTATCACAATGTGTTGAGATCAATGCTCCATAAGATTTATGGGGAAACATAGCAGGAGGGGGTATGCCTCGCGATTCCAAAGCGGCAAAGAAAAAGCCCTATCGCCGTCCGTCTCTCGCAGTGCTCGACGCCGACTCTGCCAAAGCAAAGTTGACGGCCATGGGAGACCCGAAGGATGCAAACGTCCAGAAGATGTTGTCCTTGAGCGAAAGGCAGCTTGACGGGCAGAAAGCTAAGTCACATTCGTGAGCCCTGCCCGACGTAGCACACGCCTGGCGCTCCAGATTCCTGTCATACTTACCAGCCGCGATCCTACGTGGGCCTTTCGTAAGGAATGCAAAACAGCGGTCGTCAATGCCCATGGCTGCGGTATCATCGTCCCGCAACTACTGAACAATCAAACTCCGGTAACGGTGGAACTGGTCTCGAATGGCGCGAAGAAGAACGGCCGGATTGTGCTTGCCATCCCGCTTCTTGAGAATTTTTCATGGTTATTGGGACTGGAGTTTGACAGTCCCGGCAATTTTTGGGAAGTCGAACATCCGCCAGCAGACTGGCCTGTCTGAGGGACGTTCGCTAAGTAATTGGATTCAGTTTGATGACATCTCTTCACCGGAGTGAAGCCCCTTCGCGAGCCTCCTTGGAGGTGCAGCGGTTGGAGGGTGGAAAACCCCGCTCGGAAGACTTCACATCCGGCTAAGAGAGACGATAGCAGACTTCGTAACCAAGAAGCCCGGGCTCGTCGTGCTCGAGCGGGCCGAGGTCAGTTTTTCGTGGCTCAGATTGCGTCGTTTTGCTCGATCGCGCCGCCATTTTTACCCTTTCTCAGCCGACATACGTTAGCGATTTGCCGCCCCGACCACGATTCGATTCAGCCCTTATTGAGGATGATTGCCTACTGCTTCAATCCCATCGGGTCGAAATCAAAGGGTTGGATGGGCTGCGACCTCCGTTGCCGTACTCGCTTCAGCGTAGACAGCCTTAGGAACACTGTTCCTTTGCCCGCTGGTGGATTTTGTCGAGGGTGGTAGCCCTGTGGCCCTCCGATAACGCTCCTTGCGGTCCAGGAGGAAAGCTCGGCGGAAGACCTTCTGGCACTCTTTATCGCAGGTCTTGGCCCCGCGGCGCACTCGTTCCTCGGGGATCTGCTTGCGGTCGACGATACAGTACAGCGGAATCATAGGCGTCCTCACTGGCCCGGTATGATCAGCAAACTAAGCTTCGTGCCTTCTGTGATCCGAATCGAAAAGCGGTTCCCGCAGCCCTGGATAGCGGACTCGTTGGGGTGCATTCCTGACTCGGCCCGAACTTTTCTGTCTGGGTTGCAAAGAGGCAAGTCTCGGCGCCCAT
>JBARIF010000442.1:0-4062 GCA_049799615.1 Terriglobales bacterium | reverse complement strand
GGGGAAGGTTCTCTTCTACCCCGACTTCGCCTTGAGCACGGCGGGCGGTGACGTAAGTGTGGCCGCCCCATGGCAGAGCTACGTCCTTCAAGATCGCGAGCTGATTTCAGGTCAGAACCCTTTCTCTGATCAAGCGCTTCTGAAACTTCTTCTACCAGCGCTCAGTGAGAAGAAGAGGGTGGCTTCAGCGGCATAAGAATCGGAGGGAAACCGGGGAGGGACGGGAGCTTTTCGATTTTTCGGCAACGAAGATCAATCAACGTCCCGTCTATCCCCGGTTTTTCTGTTTTGGGGTAGAGTGCTCGTCTCCTCGACTGGCAACGCGGAAAGGATGATAGGCATGAAATCAGAGATCAAGATCGGCCAGCAATTCGAGTTCGCGATACGTGCAGATAAAGAGCTTAGACAGCGGGCGGTCGTAAACCGAGTTTTATCTAATCGGGAAGAAGGACTCGGTCCGGAGGTCGACTATTACATGGCCGATTGGATTGAGGCGAGAACACTCTCGGAACGGCCGAAGGCGCTGGTCTTCGTGCTTGCAAACGACGGGAGCGTTTATTTGAATGGAGAGCGGGTTGACATAATCGTGGACCTTGCCGCGTAGCTGTTGCGGGTAGTGCGTGAACAAAAAAGTCGCTACGTCCCGATGTCACTTAAAATCCGCCGATCCCCACGTATGGCGAGGCACGGTGCTATATCCGAGATCCTGACGGTTACCTTATCGAGGTCGGAGAGGGCACCGGCGTCAAGTAAGGCTGATTGGTGCGGCTGCCGGGGCACGTCGGCTGACATCGGGTATCGTTACAGCGTTTCCCTTGGATGGAGGGGCGAGAGATGGATTGGAAACGGTTGGTCGAGTTGGCGCTGCAGGGTAGCAGTCATTTGGAACAATATGCCATCCTGCTAATACGCGTTTCGATCGGACTGTTCTTCGCCATCTCCGGGGCTAACAAGTTGTTTGTCGCAGGCGGCACGAAACCGGTTTACAACACGCTGGTGCAGGCCAAAGCACCGTTTCCCCGGCAACTGGCTTATTTCGTCGCGGGTGTCGAGTTCGTTTGCGGGTCCTTGCTGACCTTGGGGTTTCTTTCGAGCGCAGCCTGCGTGGCTTTATTAATCGATATGACAGTCGCCACCCTGACCAGTGCGGTTTCGACCCTGCCTAAAGGACTTTCGCCACTTAACTGGCTCGACGATTTCCTTTACCTTCCGGCAGTCCTATACGTGCTCTTTTTTATCTGGCTGATCTGCTCTGGTCCGGGAAAGTTCAGTGTCGATTCCTGGCTCGCCAGCCAGTTACTGAGCTGATCGATCGACGAAACGTTTGTTCCTCGAGAAAGACGAAGCAGCGACTATAAAGGCAACTTCAATCACCGTGCCTGCTAATCATCTGGCCATGCTGTCTCACCCGAGTGAAGTGGCGGAGTTGATTGGGCAAGCGGCGGCCAAACCCAGATAAATGAAGGTGTGGTTGATGTTCGGATTCCCAGGGACATAGCATGCATTTCACCCGCGTCGGCCCGTCTCTACGCACTTTGGAGGAAAACCGTGGACAGATAGAACGTTGCCGATTTCAATGAGTGGTCTACCCGATCTGCAGTACGATCTTGCCGGACTTGTGTGGTGCGCCCGCAAGCATGCGTTGCGTCTGGCGCGCCTCCGAAAGCGGCAGGATTGAGCCTACACGCGCTGTGATTCTGCCCGCGTCAAATAATGTTGTGAGTGTCTGCAGGCGCGTGGTGGTCACCGCAGCGTAGAAGAAAATGGCCTCTTCTGGGAGCGGCTGCGTCGAGACCGAGGTGACGAGTTTGCCTCCGGGTTTCAACGCAGCGACGCAGCGCTGAAACGTGCTGCCCCCGACCGTGTCGAGGATGGCATCCACCTGTGGAAGCTCCTGCTCGAATGCGGGCTTGCTCGAGTCGATGATAGATTTCACACCCAATGATCGGAGCAGGTCCTCGTCGTCGAGGTGGGCGATGGCAACGACGTGGATTCCAGCGTCTTCGGCCAATTGCACGGCATAGGCCCCGACATTCCCCGCGGTTCCGACGACCATTACCGTTTGTCCGCGCGTCGCCTGTGCATACTGGAACAGCATTTGCCAGGCGGTTACCGCAATGACGGGAGCCGACGCTGCTTCTACGTGATTCAGCGATTGCGGTTTGCTGGCGATCATCCCGGACGTAGCCACGGCGAACTCGGCCTGGGCGCCACAGAACTGCGGATTGGTGACGCCATAGACTTCGTTGCCCGGCGTGAAGCCCGTAACGCCGAGGCCGACCTTCTGGACGAGACCTGAGAAGTCCGAACCGAGGGTGAGCGGAGGTTGCGGGCTAACCTTGCTCTTGCCCTCACGGATGATCGCATCCCACGGAGCGACGCCTGCGGCCATCACGCGAACCAGAATTTCGTTTGGGCCCGGCGACGGCATCGGCACATCCTCGACCACCACCACGTCCGGCGACCCGAAGCTATGAATTCTGGCTGCTTTCACGGCCAATTCCTCCTCGACTTGAGGACGCTAAAAGCCGATTCATCCGAAGCTAGAAGACGACCATCACAGCAAGATCTGTGATCATTTGATCCTCAGCGGGAGTTGATTGATCGCTGCCGCGCCCGCTTTATCCACGACCTCGTCCTAGGAAGAATTGGACGATGGTATCGGTTGTTCCTTTGTGTGAGCGGTTACTCGAGTCTGGGGCCTTCTGGTGACGCCAGGCATTCCACACACCCGTTGCCGCTTGGTTTCGACTCACTCCCCGCAGCCCTTTGTCACTTCCGATCTTCGTTTCTCGTCGTCTGTTCGCAAAACAATATCAAGCCACCAGCAAGATCTTCCCGGTGCCACCCTTTTCTGCCGATGCTTGAGCCTCGGCCGCTTCACTAAGGGGCAGTTTTTGGCTGATCGGGATTACCAGCTTGCCATCTCGCACCGCTTCGGCCATGAACTCGAGCGTTTTCCTGTCGAATTTCGAGAATACGTGCACCACCTTTACAGATGGGTAATATGCGGCACTCTGCGGCGGCGCAAGAACCGTCGCAAACACTCCTCCCGGCTTCACCTTGGCGATCAGTTTGTCGGCGGTTCTTCCTCCGACTGTATCCGCCACCGCATCGACCGGCGGAAGATTTACAATCGCGGTGTCGTCGTCGGTTGCGACCACCTGATCCGCGCCTACGGTCTTAACCTCATCCATCTGTTTCTTCAAAACCCCCGCGATCACAGTCGCCCCGCGTTGCTTCCCAGTGAATACCGCCGAACGCCCGACATTTCCACCAGCACCTACGACGAGAACCGTCTGGCCGGCGTTGATTCCCGTCGCGGACATCAGTTGGTTGCCGGTCACCGTTACCAGCGGCAGCGCCGCCGCCTGGATCAAATCGAGTCCCTTGGGAACTTTCGCTAAAGCCGCGGCTTTCACGACGCAAAGTTCGGCGTAAGTATTGTCCGCCATAGCGAACACCTGGTCGCCGACGGAAAAGCCCTCCACTCCCGGCCCAAGCCTGACCACAGTTCCCGCTATATCGACTCCTATGAGCCCCGGGAACTGGAGAGGATAAAAATCTTTCGTTAATCCAGCACGCCGCTTGTAGTCGATCGGATTCACGCTGGTAGCGGCGACGCGCACAAGCACTTCGCCTGGACCCGGAACAGGGTCAGGGTAGTCTTCAAACTTCAGTACTTCTGGACCACCATATTGGTGGACAACGATTGCTTTCATATTTCATCTCCTCGGGCTGTGCAGTAAACGTTCACAAACAAAACTTGGATGAGCGAAAACTGGAACTCAAAGTAATTTAGTCCGAAACGACACACCGATTCTGGTGCTCACCATGGCTCGTCTTCGCTGAAGTTCGGCATTTCGCCCACTTCAGCACATCCCAGATCTCGCACTGCAAGTAAAAGCCTGACGAGATGCAAGGCGCTATCACTCCTTCGCTAACGGCATCATGAACCAGTTCGCACGCTGCTTCGTAACCCGGGATCTGCACTCGCTTGGCGAGTTCGATCAGTTCCTGCAGCGGAAGTTCCCGTTCAGCAATCATCGAAAGCAGCAACAT
>JBARIF010000441.1:0-6295 GCA_049799615.1 Terriglobales bacterium | reverse complement strand
GCTATTTCATCGCGGGCTCGCTCTTGCCGAGCTTATCGAGAATGCCGTTGGCGACTTCGATCAGCTCGGGATCCACTTTTCGATTGCTGGCGATGGCCTCCGCCAGCGGGACGGAAACAATCTTGTTTCCGCGCAGGGCAGCCATCTTTCCCCATTCCCCGCGATGCACCATGTCGATCGCCCCCAGGCCGTAGCGCGTAGCCAGTACCCGGTCGAAGGAGCTCGGAGACCCTCCGCGCTGAATGTGGCCAAGCACCACCGAGCGCGTTTCGAACCCGGTGCGCTTTTCGATTTCCTGGGCCAGCAGGGTGCCAATTCCGCCCAGCCGCTCGTGCCCGAATTCGTCCTTTCCCGACGCGCGCAACACCAGCGACCCATCCGCCGATTTCACATCCGTGGCGAACTTCGCGCCCTCGGCCGCGACCACGATGCTGAAGTAGCGCCCGCGTGCGTGCCGCTGCCGGATCAACTCGGCAACTTTTTCAATGTCAAAAGGAACTTCCGGAATCAGGATCACGTCCGCCCCACCGGCCACGCCGCTGTAGACGGCAATCCATCCGGAATCCCGGCCCATCACCTCGACCACGATCACGCGGTTATGGGCCTCCGCGGTGGTGTGCACGCGATCGATGGCGCCGGTTGCGACGTTGACGGCCGTATCAAAGCCAAACGTGAAGTCGGTTCCCGCAAGGTCATTATCGATCGTCTTGGGAACGCCCACCACCTGCACGCCGCTCTGGAAAAGCTTCTGGGCGACCGAAAGCGTGTCGTCGCCTCCGATGGCGATCAGCGCATCGCAACCGTGCTTCTTCAACGTCGCGGCGCACTGTTGTATCCCGTCGTCGCGCTTGGCAGGATTGGTGCGGGACGTCCGCAGGATCGTGCCACCGCGGGGAAGAATCCCGCCCACCGTCTCCAGGTCGAGCGCCATCGTCTTGTCTTCCAGCAGGCCACGCCAGCCTTCCATGAAGCCCACAAAATTGTCCTGGTAATGAAACGTCCCCTTGCGCACCACGGCGCGGATAACCGCGTTCAGTCCCGGGCAATCCCCGCCGCCCGTTAATATGCCGATCTTCATCGCTTGCTCCTGATTAAGTGTGGATCGTGTCCTGAGGATCCCTTCGCGGCAAAGTGCTCCGCCCATTTCCCAATCGCACGGGAAAGACGGCGGAGAACCCAAGCCTGGCCCTGAGCTGTAAAGATTATCATTAAATCTGGCGGCGGTCGTCTCACGAAGAAAATCGTTATTGTACGGATGACTCACCGCACCTTGGCGGCGGCAACGTACCGGACGCCCGGTCGCCTCAAGGCATTTCTCAATCCCTGACGGCACTCCTCACCGCCAGTTTCTCAGCGGCCTCTGCGCTTCAGGACTTGCGGCACTCGGAAGAACGCCTCGCCGCCAGGGTGCGGGCGCACGCCCTCGCCAGGACGCACGGGTTCGCTCGTGACGACTGCCTGAGTTTGCAAGCCTGTCCTAGATTCGCCACAATACTGCGACCCCAAGCCGGTCCGAGCGTCCGGCACTGCCCAACATCGGAGTCTTGATTTCCATGTCCAAACCTGCGCGCGCATTTGTGTGGCTGGCCGTGACCGTCGTCGGCGCTCTTGCGGTGGCCACCATCGCTGTCCATCGGGGCGAAGAGATTAATGCCATGTGGCTGGTCGTGGCCGCGTTCTGCAGTTATGCGCTGGGCTACCGCTTCTACAGCAAATTCATCGCCGCCCGCGTGCTGGCGCTTGATGCACTCCGGGCCACTCCCGCCGAGCGCCTGGAGAATGGCCGCGATTTCGTTCGCACTAACAAGTGGGTGGTGTTCGGACATCACTTCGCCGCCATCGCGGGACCGGGCCCGCTCGTAGGCCCTGTGCTGGCTGCCCAGTTCGGATATCTTCCCGGCACCCTCTGGATTCTCGCCGGAGCAGTGTTCGGAGGATGCGTGCAAGACTTCGTCATCCTCTTGTTTTCAGTGCGGCGGGATGGCAAATCGCTCACCGAAATGGCCAAGGCTGAGGTCGGACGCTTGGGCGGACTCGTTGCCTACGTGGCGGTCATCAGCATCATCGTCATCCTGCTCGGAGTGTGCGCGCTGATCGTGGTGAACGCACTCAAGGCCAGTCCCTGGGGCACGTTCACAATTGCCATGACCATTCCCATCGCATTGCTGATGGGCGTCTACTTGCGACGCCTTCGCCCGGGTAAAGTGCTGGAGACCTCGGTCATCGGATTTCTGCTGGTGCTGCTGGCCATCTGGGGAGGCCAATGGGCCTCGCACACGCCCTCCATCGGCCGCTACTTCACCCTGACCGCGCCCACCCTCGCCATCCTGATCATCGTTTACGGGTTCGCCGCTTCCGCGCTGCCGGTGTGGCTCCTGCTTGCGCCGCGCGATTATCTGAGCACCTTCGTCAAGCTGGGCACGATCGCACTGCTCGCGCTGGGCATCATCGCGCTGCGGCCCACTCTGCACATGCCCGCGCTCACGCGCTTCATCGACGGCAGCGGCCCGGTCTTTGCCGGGAATCTGTTTCCGTTTGCGTTTGTCACCATCGCCTGCGGCGCCATCAGCGGCTTCCACTCGCTGATTGCCAGCGGCACCACGCCCAAACTGATTGCGCGCGAGACTGAGACTCGCATGGTCGGCTACGGCGCCATGGCAGCCGAGTCGATGGTCGCGATCATGGCCGTGATTGCCGCCTGCGTGCTGCAGCCCGGCACGTATTTTGCGATCAATAGCCCGGCCGGCATTGTGGGGCAGGCGCCCGAGGCTGCCGCTGCAACCATCTCCAGCTGGGGTTTTTCCGTGACCGCCGCCGATATGCATGCGCTTGCGCAAGCGGTAGGTGAGCAGACACTCTTTAACCGCACCGGGGGCGCTCCGGCGTTTGCCGTGGGCATGGCAAATATTTTTTCCCACAGCATCGGGGGGCAGGCGCTCATGGCGATCTGGTATCACTTCGCGATCATGTTTGAGGCCCTCTTCATTCTGACCGTGCTCGATGCCGGCACCCGCGTCGGCCGCTTCATGGTGCAGGATGCGCTGGGCCACGTCTGGAAGCCGCTCGGCCGGACCAGTTGGTATCCCAGCATCCTGGCCAACAGCGCCCTCATCGTAGGCGCCTGGGGATATTTCCTGTGGCAGGGCGTGAAGGACCCGCTGGGCGGGATCAACTCGCTATGGCCCTTGTTCGGAATCTCGAACCAGTTGCTAGCCACCGTCGCCCTCTGCGTGGCGACCACCATCATCATCAAGATGGGCCGGGCACGCTACGCGGCCGTCACTGTGGTCCCGCTGGCCTGGCTCGTCGCGGTGACCTTTTCCGCGTCCTACTACAAGATTTTCGATCCCAATCCGAGGATCGGCTTTCTAGCCCACGCGCGGCTGTTGGCGTCGAGTGCCGCTGCCAGCGGGCCATCGGCCGCGGCGACTGCCCGGCTTATCTTCAACGACCGGCTGGACGCTGCGGTGACGGGCATTCTGATCTTCCTGATTGCGATGATCCTGGTGGAGTCGGCCGCCGAGTGGATTCGGATTTTGGGCGGCAGCAAGCAGCCCGTGCTCCGCGAATCGCCCTTCGTGGCTTCCCGCTTTGCCACCGAGGAGCAGATATGACCCGTTTGCGAGCAGTCCTCCGTGGATTCTTTGGGCGAATCCCGGCCATCGTAGGCTCGGTTCTGAGCGAGATTTTCGACGAGTCCGCCTATGCCCGTTTCCTCGAACGCCGTCAACTCACTACCTCGCCCCAGGCCTATGCCGAGTTCCTCCGGGAAAGCGAAGCCACCCGTCAGCGCCGCCCGCGCTGCTGCTGACGGTGTGGCAATCCAATCCGGCAACACCGTCCCAATGCTTGTTGTAGTTCGTCGTACGTGGACGCGATACACTGAGCGCTATGCGGGTTCTTGGCATCGACTGCGGCACCGAGTACACGGGCTTTGGCGTGGTCGAATTGGCTCCTTCCGGACGACTTCAGTGCTTGACCTGCGGCGCCATCAAACTTTCCCCACGCGAGCCTTTACCAACCCGTCTGAATCGAATCTACGCGCGCCTGGATACGCTGATTCAGGAACATCACCCCGACCAGGTTGCCATTGAGGACGTCTTCTACGCCCTGAACGTCAAATCAGCCCTCAAACTCGGGCAGGTGCGCGGGGTAGCGATGCTGGCCGCCGCCGCCGCCGGTTTGGAGGTAGCCGAGTACGCGCCCCTTTCCATCAAGTCTGCGGTCGTGGGCTATGGGAAGGCCGAGAAACAACAGGTCCAACATATGGTGACCCGCCTGCTCGATCTTGCCCAACCGCCGGAGCCCTCCGACGCGTCGGATGCGCTGGCCATCGCCATCTGCCACCTGCACACCGCGGCCACGCTCCTTCGCCAGGGAGCGCACTCTGGTCGGGAGAGAAGCGCGGTTCGGTGAGAGCGGTGCCAATCACGCCCGCCCAATTCGCGCATGCCCGGGTGTTCCAACTTTCTCTGTTCTGGCTTTAGAATCGATCTGCCCTTATGACTTCCGTGCTCCGGCGTTGGCTTGCTTCCCCAATTGTTTCCATTGTTCTCGTGCTGATTGGCATCTGTTCGCCGTCCGCCTTCGCGCAGGTCCAGGCGCCGGCGGCAGCCATCAGTTTTTCCCTCGACTTTCCCCAATCGATTCCCGATCACTACGAAATTTCGGTTTCCTTCGAGGGACGGGCGACCTACGATTCGACCGGCAAGCTCACCCCGGACTCAGAACCCGGCGATCCCTTTCACCTCGACTTCACAATTTCGCCCGCCACCTGCAACCGGATCTTCGATCTTGCGGCCAAGGCAAATTACTTCGAAGGCCAGATTGATTCCGGCAAACACAACCTCGCCTCCACCGGCGCCAAGGTTCTGACTTACAACAATGGCGCGCGTCACACCCAGGCCGCCTACAACTATTCGCCGGTCCACGCCGTGCAGGAGATCACCGCCATCTTTCAGAACATGTCCAGCACGCTGGAATTTGGCCGGCGGCTCGACTATTACCATCACCACCAGAAGCTGGCGCTTGACGAAGAAACCAAGCGCATGGAACAGATGGCCAACGAGAAGAACCTCGAGGAAATCCAGGCCATAGCGCCCATCCTGCAAAAGATCATTGCCGACCCATCCGTCCTGAACATTACCCGCTCCCGCGCGCAGCGGTTGCTGAATGCCCGAGTAACCGCTGCCTCCCATTGAGTCCCGCTTGAGGGCCGCTGTCGAGTATTGGAATCAATGACTTGAACAAGGCGTCCCCCAGTTCCTCGTCCGCCGATCTCCATCTCCGCCCCCGGTCTGCCCGGATTGACCCGCTGGGCCAGAAGTTACAATTAAACCTAGCAACTAAACCGTTCCCGGCATGTTCTAATCAGGTAAGGGCACAAGAGTCTCCAGGAGACAATTTATGTCGAACCGAAGCTTGGGCACGTGGCTTGCTCTGGTGATAGCGCTGACGTTTGCGCTCACGGTAATTCCGGCGTTTGCGGAATCCCATGTGCGCATTGTCCGGCTCAGCGACGTTCAAGGCACGGTCGAGGTCGACCGCGGCACGGGACAGGGCTACGAACGAGCCGCCCTGAACATGCCCATGATCGAGGGCATGAAACTGGCTGCCAAAGCCGACGGGCGTGCGGAGGTCGAGTTCGAGGACGGAAGCACGGTTCGCATCACTCCTAATAGCCGGATCGATTTCAGTACGCTTTCGCTGGAGGATTCCGGCGGGCGGGTTTCGACTCTGGCGCTTACCCAGGGACTGGCCTACGTCGACTACACGGCCAAGGGCAAGGGCGACGCCTTCACCCTCATATTCAAAGACGAAAAAGTACGTCCCGGACAGGCGGTGCATTTCCGCGTGGATCTCCAGGACGCAAATGCGGTCCTGGCAGTTTTCAGCGGTGAACTGAAGGTGGACGGGCCTTCCGGCGTGGCAGAAGTCGGCAAGAACAAGTCAGCTACATTTGACTTCGCCGCCGGCAACAAGTTCGCCATCGCAAAGAATATCGAGGAACTGCCTTTCGACGCCTGGGACAAACAGCAGGCAAAGTATCAGCAAACCTACGCCAGTAAAGGCTCTTACCGGGACTACCCGTATGGCTATGGCGTAAGCGACCTGAACTACTACGGTAACTACACCAACATTCCCGGGTACGGCATGATGTGGCAACCCTACTTCGCGGGTGTCGGCTGGAGTCCGTTTGCCGATGGCTCGTGGATGTTTTACCCCGGGATGGGCTACACCTGGGTTTCGGCCTATCCGTGGGGCTGGATGCCCTATCGCTACGGAGCCTGGAACT
>JBARIF010000440.1:0-4826 GCA_049799615.1 Terriglobales bacterium | reverse complement strand
CAGCAACGCCCGCAGGCCGCGCCGGCGCAGAATCGTGCCCCCCAGTCGCATCCCCAGGAGCAGCGCCAGCCCCAGCGGCAGCAGGAGAACCGGCCGAAGCCGCAGAAGTAATTTGTTCGTAGAGTCTGAATTGCCAGTCTCCAACCGGGGGCTGGCATTTTTTTTGGCTGCCAACAAATCATCCTCCACACGATAGACTACTGACAACCGGGAACTTGAAGCCGGGAACTGGTTTCCCATGCAAATCCGTGTCCTGTTCTTCGGCGTTCTCAAAGACCTCGCCGGCAAGCCGAGCGACTCGCTCAGTCTTCCCGAAAATGCCACACTCGGGGATGTTCTCAGCCACTACGAGCAGATCATTCCCCGGCTGCGGGACACGGCATCGTCACTCGCCATGTCCGTGAACCAGGAGTACGCCGGACCCGCCACCCGGCTGCAGTCAGGAGATGAAGTCGCGCTGCTGCCGCCGGTGAGCGGAGGATCGGAAACCCGCCAGCACGCGGCCATCGTCCGCGAGACAATCAACACCGCCGGCATTCTGAAAGAGATCAAGCGCCCCGAAGACGGCGCCGCCGCCGTGTTCGAAGGCATAGTTCGGAATCACACTCGGGGGCGCCGCACCCTCTTCCTGGATTACGAAGCTTATGAGGAAATGGCGCTCAAGGAGATGGAGGGGCTGGCCGGGCGGGCACTGGCTGACTTCAAGATTCGCGATGTCGCCATCGTCCACCGTCTGGGGCGGCTGGAAATCGGCGAAACCAGCGTGCTCATAGTGGTGGCCTCGGCCCATCGTGCGGCTGCCTTCGATGCCTGCCGATGGCTCATCGATACCCTAAAACGCACGGTGCCCATCTGGAAGAAGGAGCACTTCGAAGACGGCGCGGTCTGGGCCGACGGCGAGCCCTTCCCGGATGAGATTGCCAGCCCTCAAGGCACCCATTCCGGGAGGCGTGCATCTAAGTGACCAGCCGGTTTGGCAGTGTTCTCCGCGGTGTCTATTTGCTCCTCATCGCAGGCATGCCCCACAGTGGCGCCAGGAGAACGCGGCGAAATACCCAAGTCTTCCAGATGAAACAGGTTGCGACTGCAGGTCTTCTGCTAGTTCTGTGCCTTGTCTCCGTTGCCCAGGAGTCCGACACTACTTTCAAGGTTGACGTCAAGCTGGTGAACGTGTTCGTCACCGTGACCGACGATCGCGGAGCGCCCATCGCATCACTGAAAAAAGATAACTTTCAATTGAAGGAAGACGGCCTGGAGCAGAAGATCGCAGTCTTCGACAAGGAATCGGCCTTGCCGCTTTCGATTGTCCTGTCGGTTGATACCAGCCTCAGTACACGCAAGGACCTTCCCCTGGAACTGGCTTCGGCCCGTCGCTTTGCCCATGCCATCCTGCGCCCGGTGGACGCCTTGTCGCTCTACCAGTTCAGCGAGACCGTGAGTGAATTGACCTCCTTCACTGCAGATCTCAAGGTGATCGATCGCGGCATCGACCGCATTCGCATGGGTTCAGCCACCGCCCTCTACGATGCCCTCTTTCTGGGTGCGCAGGCACTGGAACCCAGGGTCGGCCGCAAAGTGATGGTAGTAATCACCGATGGCGGGGATACCATGAGCAAAGTGGATTATCAAGAGGCGGTCCGCGCCGCCGAGACCGCGGAAGCCATTCTGTATAGCATTATCATCGTGCCGATTGAGGCCAGCGCAGGACGCGATACCGGCGGCGAGCACGCTCTGATCCAGCTTTCCGCGGACACCGGGGGCAAGTATTTCTACGCGTCCTCGTTGTCGCAGCTCGACGAAGCTTTTCGCCAGATCAGCGATGAACTTCGCACTCAATACCTGCTGGCGTACTATCCTTCGCAGCGCCTTTCGGATTCGGATTTTCGCCGTATCCAGGTAACGGTCGCAGGACTGCCCGCGGATTCCGGCTTTAAAGTGCGTCACCGGACGGGATACTACACCTCCAAGTCGCACTGAAGGGTGTAGGGCGGGCGCCCTCGCCCGCCGCCCTCGATGTTGATTTCGACTTGGTGAAGCTTGCGTTCGGAATGGCCAACGTAAGCAGGCAGGAGAGTTTGCGAAGGCAAAAGGTCAAAGTCAAGAGCGTCGGACGGGAGTGTCCGACCCACACAAGTCAAGGTCAAAGGCGGCGGGCGAGGGCGCCCGCCCCACACGCGGGGCGGCGGTTGACGGGACAAATTCTGTTGTGAAATCTTGTAGGATTGCTGTTTCCAAGGAAGGTAAGCCAGACGAATGTCGAATACTGGTTGTACCCGTTCCGTCTTCAGACGGTCAGGTCTGTGGGCCGGAGCGATCGCGGTCCTTCTCGTTCTTTCGTCGTTGGCCTACGCCCAGGAGTCCACTGGAAATGTTTCCGGAACCATAACCGGGCCCAGGGGCGCCTCGATCAGCGGGGCCGACCTTACCATCACCAATAAGATAACGGGACAATCCTCCCATACCACCACGAGTCCGGCTGGCACCTATGCCATCCGCGACCTGCCTCCGGGGGAATATGTTTTGCACGTGGAGGCCAAAGGGTTTCAGCCCGCCGACCTTCTGATCAGAATTCAGCCGGCAGGAACCGCGACCGGCGACCTCAGACTGCAGCGGGTGGTCGCACCCTCGGCCAAACTGGTGGATACCGAGTCGGCGGAAGTTCGGGGCGCGGTCGATACCACGCAGATGGAGCAGGTTCCCACGGATCGTCAATTTCTGGATTTGACTCCGCTTGAACCCGGAGTGCAGTTGCTCGACGGTCAGGTGCTGGCGCCCGCCAAGAGCGGGCTTACGGCCACTTCTGTCGTGGGCCGTAATGGCCGCACCACCCGGATGCAGGTGGATGGTTTGGACATCACGGACGAAGTCGTCGGCGCCACCACCATGAATATTCCGGTGGGCGCCATCCAGCAAGTCGAAGTCGGGCAATCGCTGCTGCCGCTTTCTTCCGGCCTGGCCTCCGCGGGAGTGGTGAACGTGGTGACCCAAAGCGCTGGTGATGATCTGCACGGCCGGCTTTTCGGTAACTTTCGCGACCAGGCCGCCGGCAACGCCGATTTTCCCGGAGGTCAGCACAATTCCTACTCGCGCGAAGTTTTCGGCGGAGATGTGGGCGGCGCGTGGCACAAGGACAAACTCTTCTACTTTCTGTCGGGAGAATATTTCAGGCAAGACCTCTACGCCCCGGCCATCTTCAATGCGCCTTTCGATGTTCTGGATGGAAGTTATCGCGCTCCCTTCCACGAGACCGAAGTGGCGGGCCGCCTCGATTACAAACTTTCCGCCCAGTCGCAGGCGTTTTACCGCTTTACCTATGACAACGGCAGCGACGTCAATGCCTTCGGCGGCAGCAACTACCAGGCACTGAAGAGTCGCGACACCACGTATGGAAACGGTCTCGGCTTCGATTTCACCCGCGGACCGTATCTCCATAGCATTCGCTTCGCCTACGATCGCTACTCCAACAACATCGATGACGCGGTGGCGGGAGCTAATATTCTCAACCCCGCGCCCGGAATCAGCCTGCATTTCACGGGCGGCTCCGGATTCGCCAGCGGTCCCAATCCGCAGGCCCCGCAGCAGACCAAACAAGCCAACCTCCAGGCGCGCTACGACGGCACCCGGACCTGGCACGGGCATACGTTTCGCTTCGGCGTGGCGGTGAACAAGATCGACACTCTGATCTCCGCCAATCTTTTTGGTCTGGCTCCGCAGGTGGGTTCGGACACAGGCGCAGATGCGGTGCTGTTTGCGGCCACCGGGCCTTTTGCGGGAGGCGCCGGCAATCCCCTGAACTATCCCGTGAAGAGCATCACACTGGGAAACGGCTTCAGTTGTTTCAGCGAAAAGTCTGGGTTCGGGTCGTCGTGCGGGGGCTTCAGCGATACCCGCATGCAGGCGTACCTCGGGGACACCTGGAAGGTCCTACCCAACCTGAGCGCGACCATCGGGGTGCAGTACGTTCGTGATACCGGACGCAGCGATTCCGATCTGGCTGCAATTCCGTGCTCGGCGGTCGCCGCTTCATATGGAAGCCAGGCGCCTTGCAGCGGCGACAGCGACCTGCTTACTCATTTTGGAGGCAATTCCGGGCTGGGCGGACGAGTACGCCAGCCTGACCTGAATTTCGCTCCGCAGTTTGGCCTGGCCTGGGACCCGGGGAAGAGTGGACGGACTGTCATTCGCGCCGGCATCGGCATGTACTACGACAACAACGTTTTCAGCAACCTGTTGGCCGATCGCGTGGCCCGGCTGGCGAACGGGCAGTTCAACGCCCAGGCTAACGACCCATGCGCCAGTCACGGCGTAGTCATTTTCCCTGGCAACGTTGCCCAGAGCGCCGCGGGCCTCTGCGGGCAGCCCATCGGAAACGTGGCGACCGCGATTGCGGATTTGCAAACCGCCTTCCAGACGGCCAATGCCGCTCTTACTTCCAGCTCTCCTAACCCCGGCTACCTGGGACAGGCGCTCAATAGCCAGCAAGGCCTGCTGGCGCCCACCTACCAGACGCCGCGCTCCGTGCAGATGAACATCGGCTTGCAGAAGCAGTTCTGGCAGACGACCCTGTTTAGCGTGGATTATGTGCGCAACGTGGGTACGCACTATTTGATCGGGTATGACACTAACCACGTGGGGGATGCGTCGCACCTCAACACGAATGCGGCGTTGAATGCGATCAATAACACGCTGGCAGGGAACCCACTAAGCGCGGCTTGCGCACCCGCCGGGAGCGCCGGCGCCAGTTCGCAGACTGCAGTCAACTGCTACCTGGCTGCGGTGCCCGGCGCCAGCATCGCCGATTTCGCCGGCAACGGCCTGGATTCCGG
>JBARIF010000439.1:0-3988 GCA_049799615.1 Terriglobales bacterium | reverse complement strand
AAGCCGAGCAGGCCCCATCCCATATATCGTCCGGCCACGAACAGCAGGGAGTCGCCCAGCAGCATGGCGAGCAGGGCCAGCAATAGAAGCCTGTACGCGCTGAGCACCCCAGCCGCGGCAGCCGCGCCGCCCGCCACCAGCGCCACGGCTGCGGGAACAGGCAGCCCGACAGCTTCGGCGAGGACGAGAAAAAACACCAGCATGTATCCGTGGTGTGCGACGAGTGAAAGTAATTGTTGCATTCAGGGGCAATATGCGGCTGGCTTAGTATAAAGAAAAAGGGCGGCCCCTGCCGCCCTCTGGTGTTCCAGGTAAGCAACGGCTACTTCGACATATTGTCCATCTTGTCCATCTTCTCCGCCTTGAGCATTTTGACGCTCATGACGTGAATCTGGTCCTTGTCGGCGTACACGTGCGCGCTCACTTCCACGTGATGACCTTCATGACCCTTCAGCGATTCCGGATTGACCACGTCCCACGACTTCTTGTCTTTATCGGCCACAAAAGTCAGCTTGTCGCCGTCAGCCTTCACCGTTCCCTTGATGTTCTTCAGGGGGGCCGGTGCCGCCTTGGCCATTCCGCTGTCTTTTGACATGTCCTGAGCAAAACCCGCCACCGTAAACATGACGGAAAGTGCCAGAGCGAGTACCAATAGCTTCTTCATAGTTCAATCTCCTCCTGGGGTTGAGCTTTGGATGTTGAGCAGATACCTGTGAGATGTACGACCTCAGGGAAGAAACGGATTTCCTCCTCCATAGGATCCGAGGCTCATTGCGTAGCTGGTCAGGAGGTCGTAACTGTCTGGAACTTCAAGTAATGGACTAAGTTACGATAACTAACCACTTATGTTTGCTACTTTTCTCTTGCCACCACAAAATCCGGCGCCCACAACAGGGCCCGCTTGAACTCGCTGTCCGGGAAGCTGCAGATCGCGTTGCGCGCCAGGGTTGCGTACTGCAGGGCCCGGGCGTTGGCCGCCTCAAGCGAGCCGTAGCGCTCCAGGATCGCAATGATTTCGCGATGCGTAACTCCGTCGAAGGCGCGCTCTTGCACCACGGTTTCGATCATTTTGCGTTCGCGGGGAGCGCAGCGCTCCAGGGCGTGGATTACCGCCATCGTAACTTTTCCTTCCCGCAGGTCGCTGGCCACAGGCTTGCCCAGGACTCTCTCCGAAGCGGTCAGGTCAAGCACGTCGTCCACGATCTGAAAAGCCATTCCCAGATCGCGTCCATACTGCCCCAGGCTCTCTTCCTGGTCAGGGGTGGCCCCTCCCAAAATTGCGCCCATCCGCATGCACACCGAGAAAAGACAGGCAGTCTTGCGGAAGATCAAATCAAAATGCTCATCGAGCGAGATGAGCTTGCCCAACTTCTCCATCTGGAGCAGTTCGCCCTCGACCATCTGCTGGGTCAGTTCGATCAGAGTGTCGAGAATGCGGAAGTTGCGCTCCTGCACTGCGACCTTGAAGGCCTGCATATAGAGCCAGTCGCCGGCCAGCACGCATTTGGAGTTGCCCCATTGGGTGTTGGCCGCGGGCCGGCCGCGCCGCGTCTCGGCCTCGTCGATGATGTCGTCGTGTACCAGCGTAGCGGTGTGAATGATTTCGACCACCGCGCCCAGGCGGATGGCGCCGCGTCCCTGATAATTGAATAATTTCGCGGCCAGCAGCAACAATGCGGGACGAATGCGTTTGCCTCCGCCATTGCGCAGGTATTCGCCAATTTCGGTGATGGCTTCCACGCCCGAAACCGTGTCCCGGCCAAACTCCCGCTCGATAGCGGCCAAATCCTCGCGCAGGAGCTCGAAGAATTCTTTTCCGTTAATGGCGACGGGCATGCTCATGTCGTTTTGCTAACCACGGAGGCACTGAGACACGGAGAAACTGCATGTATCCGGTTACCTGCGTCTTTTCTTGCCATGGTTTTCTCCGTGGCTCCGTGACTCCGCGGTGAAATCTAATTCGTCCGGTAGTTCGTGAACTGCATGTCGATCCCGAAATCCTGCTGTTTCAACAGGGCGATGATCGCCTGCAGGGTATCCCGGTCCTTGCCGCTTACCCGTACCAGGTCTCCCTGAATCGATGCCTGTACCTTGTGCTTCGACGACTTGATCAACTTCACAATCTCCTTGGCTTTTTCCATCGGGATACCCTGCTGCAAGGTGATCTTCTGCTTGGCCGTGCCGCCCAGGGCCAACTCGACAGCGCCGTGCGTCAGCCCTTTAAGGGGCACGCCGCGTTTCGCCAGTTTTTGCTGCAGCACGTCGCTCACCGATTTAAGTTTATATTCATCGATGGAGTGCAACACGATCGCGTCTTTTCCCTCAAGCTCGATTTTGGACTTGGAGTCCTTCAAGTCGAAGCGGGTGTGAATTTCTTTCGTAGCCTGCTGGATGGCGTTCGAGACCTCTTCCACATTGATCTTGCTGACGATGTCGAAAGTGTTTTCGGGCATGTTCGGAGCGCCTAATGAAAACTACGAAAATGTAACCTTTGAGGTTATCAGAAGAAGCGCTTTCAGCGCCTCAGTTCTTTGTTTTGGCGGTGATCCAATTGAAGCCCTCCCCTTTTTCAAGGCGTCATCCTGAGGGACTTCAGTCCCGAAGGATCTGGCGTGCATCGGCTCATTTGCCAATCCACTGCAACCGGCTACACGCCAGATCCTTCGCTGTGCTCAGGATGACGCCTTGGCAGGGGAGCCGATGTTTCAGGCAGTTTGAAAAAGTTGTAGAAGTTCATTGCGGTTTGCCTGCCAGCCTCTTCCGTCGAAAGTCCGCGTAGTTCGCCCAGCTGTCGGGCAATTTCCTTTACAAATGCGGGCTCATTACGTTTGCCGCGATGCGGCACCGGCGCCAGAAAGGGCGAGTCGGTTTCGATCAGCAGGCGATCCAGAGGGGCCTCTTTAGCAGCATCGCGGATAGGCTGTGCTTTGGGAAAGGTGATATTCCCGGCAAATGAAATCATGAAGCCGAGATCGAGCGCCCGTCTGGCGTACGGCCAGGTTCCGGTGAAGCAATGCAGAATTCCTCCGAGGCCGCTGGTTCTCCAGTGCCTTTCCAGAAGATCGAGACAGTCGTCCCAGGCGTTGTCGCTGCCAGCGGAAGGACGGCAGTGAATCACAATCGGCAGTTTGGCTGCTCGCGCTGACTCCATCTGCCGCAGGAAAACTTGCTGCTGCAATTCGCGGGGTGAATGATCGTAAAAGTAATCCAGCCCGATTTCGCCCCAGGCGATGACCTTGGGGTGCGTCGCTAGTTGTTCAAGTTCCTGAAAGTCGGCGTCGGTCGCCAACTTGGCTTCATGGGGATGGATGCCGATGGTGGCCAGGATGAAATCGTGTCGCTCTGCCAGTTGAATGCCGCAGTCGAGCGACCCGGGACCGGTCCCGCTGCCGATGGCGACAATCTTTTCAATGCCGCCATCGCGCGCTCGCGCGATCATGGGTTCGCGATCGGCGTCGAACTGCTCCATTTCGAGATGGGCGTGGGAATCTATGAACACAGTCGTTGGTCTTCGGGCGTCGGACTTCGGGCGTCGGACTTCAGACCTCGGACTTCAGACTGTGGTCATCTCAGATGATTACAGATCTAGGTTTTGAGGTCCGAGGTCCGACGTCGGTTCTATTTCAGTCTCGTCCCCACCGGCACATCCTCGAGGAACGCTGCCAGCACGGGCTTCCCGCCCTCAGGCGAAGCGGCCACGATCATTCCGTTCGATTCCAGCCCGCGTAATTTTCGCGGCGCCAGGTTCACGACGATCACGACCTTGCGCCCCACCAGAGTCTCCGGCGCGTAAGCCTCGGCGATTCCGGCCACCACCTGCCGCACTTCCGTCCCGAGATCAACTTCCAGGCGCAACAGTTTGTCGGCTCCTTTTACCTTTTCGGCGACTTTCACCTGGCCCACACGCAGTTCAACTTTGGCAAAATCTTCAATGCTGATCTTGCCTTCAGGCGAGGGCGCGGCGGGTTTCGGTGCGGGCGTGCTCGGT
>JBARIF010000438.1:0-4257 GCA_049799615.1 Terriglobales bacterium | reverse complement strand
GGCCGCTACCCATCCCCGATCCGAAGCTGAGTCCACGCAAGGTGGACATCGCGTCCAGGTATAACGCTCCCGGTACCGCCCGAAGTACTAACACAAGCTCGGCCTGCCGATTTTCCTGATACTACGGTAATCATGTCCGAGAACTGCAACTGTGCCGCTTGCCAAGAATCACTGACCGGGGCGCCTCTGAGTGCGACATTACATCACTGAACGGTGGTGATGCTCTTCAGCGTCCTGCCACGTCTCTGTTCGCGCTCCTCCTGCGTATACGCGAGAGGTCACAATGAGAGCGATCATTGACTCCCGTCAGGTCGGGTGCCATAGTCTCTGACGCCGTCTTGCTAAGAACATGGGAAGAACCGCCCTTTCGCCGAATCTTCTTCGTCTGATCGCCACGACGCTTACGGCCCTGATAGTAGGGGTAGTCCCCGTTCACGCCCTCGATCCGAGCCTGCGCCTCACCCAGTACATGCACAAGTCTTGGGGGACCCAAGATGGCTCCCTGCCGGCTGCGATGTCTTCCATCACGCAAACCTCCGATGGTTTTCTGTGGTTCTCAGCCCTGTCCCAAGGAATTTACAGGTTTGACGGTGTGCGGTTTGTTTCAAGGACATTACCCACGCACGATAAAGCGATGAGCACGATTGTGAACGTTTATGGCGACCATGCTGGTGGGCTATGGGCACTAGGCGAGCGTGACATCGTTCACCTAAAGAATGGAGTGATCACTTCTCGTTTCAATTTGGATGGGCTGCAGAGCTTGGAACACATTAGTGAGGATCCTGACGGCTCATTGTGGGTGGTGCGGGGCGGGGCCCATATATCAGATGCACCCCTTTGTCGTATTACCGACCAAGCCGTCAAGTGTTTCGGAAAATCAGATGGAGTGCCCATTTCCCCCGCCGACTCGCTGTTGCCTGACGGAAAGGGAGGATTTTGGCTTGGCGGGCAAACAGGACTCGTCCACTGGCATGATGGCGTATCGGAAACTTACCCGATCAAAGCGCTAAACTCGAACGCCGGACAGCAGGGAGTAGTGAGCTTGGCGCGCGGTCCCGATGGAACACTCTGGGTTGGCATACTTGCAGAAGGACCCGGGCTCGGGCTTGGACGGTTAATAGAAGGAATAGCAAAGCCATTTGTGACGCCCACTTTTGATGGAAGTAAGGTAGTCGTCAACGCGATGCTCTTTGATCGCGACGGCAATCTCTGGGTAGGTACCGTGGGCAAGGGACTCTTTCGAATTCGTGGCAACGTGGTGGACCATTTTCAGCACAGGGATGGGTTGTCCGGTGATTCTGTACTTGCTCTTTTCGAAGACAGAGAAGGGATCGTTTGGACTGTAACCACGAATGGCATTGATAGCTTTCGCGATCCGCGAATCACCATTTTTTCAGCACGCGAAGGCCTGGGAGCAGATGCAGCTGCAGGCGTTCTGGCGAGCAGAGATGGAACGATCTGGGTAGCAAACGCTGGATCGCTTGACCACATTAAGGATGGGACCATTTCGTCCATTCGTGCAACGAATGGTCTACCGGGCCATCAAGTTTCCTACTTGCTCGAAGACCGTGCCGGCAAGCTATGGGTGGGAGTGGATGACGGACTGTATCTTCTCGAGAATGGCCGTTTTCGCCGCCTCCCCGACCCGAATAAACGGCCTCTTGGGATGGTTGTGGCGCTTACCGAGGACATGGATGGGAATATTTGGGCAGAGTGCGCAAGCAAGCCTCGAAAGCTTGTCCGCATTCGCGATTTCCGGGTTCAGGAGGAGTTTTCTGAGTCAGAGGTTCCACCGGGACATAGCCTCGATTCTGATCCACACAAAGGAATTTGGATCTCTACTCTAAAAGGGGATATCGGACTGTTCCTGAATGGGACTCTGGACACGAAGTTTCCGTTAAACCCAGGAGGCGATCCGTTTAATCGCAAAATAATGTCGAGGGTAGATGGTTCCATTCTCGCCGCTTCCGAGAACGGATTCGTTGAATGGCGACAGGGCAAAGTTCAGCGGATAACAACGAAAAACGGTCTGCCCTGCAATTCGGTGATTTCGTTTATGGAGGACAAAGAGAGTCGCTGGTGGCTGCACACAGGCTGTGGCGTGGTCGAGTTCCCAGATTCGGAGCTCCAACGCTGGCGGTCTGATCCGGAAACGATCGTTCAGATGCGAGTGTATGACGTGCTGGATGGAGCGCGGCCGACGGGCTGGCCCTCCTTCAACTCGTCAGCATACTCTGCCGACGGACGCGTCTGGTTTGCAACCGGATTTGTCGTAGAGATGGTTGACCCATCCAGGCTCTCGCAAAATGCGCTGCCTGCGCAACCATACATTGAATCGGTAACTATCGACCGAACGGAATTTCAGGCCAGCGAAAGTCTCAAGCTGTCGCCTCATCCTCGTGACCTCCAGATTGACTACACTTCGCCGACCTTCCTGATTCCTCAGAAGGTGAACTTTCGTTACCGGCTCGATCCCTACGATCGTGATTGGCACGAGGCCGGCATGCGCCGGCAGGCGTTTTACACGGACTTGCCTCCCAGAAAATATTCATTCCGAGTCATCGCATGCAACAGCGACGGCGTCTGGAACGAGAGTGCCGCCAAATTGGATTTCTCTGTTGCTCCGGCGTATTACCAGACAAATTGGTTTCGCGCTCTCGGCGCGATCTTATTTATGACGCTGCTGTGGGCGGCGTACCACTGGCGTGTCCGGCAATTGCAACATCAGTTCGACCTGACGCTCGAGGCGCGTGTGAGCGAGCGCACACGGATTGCGCGGGACCTTCACGACACTTTGCTTCAAAGCGCACACGGGCTGCTGCTCCGATTCCAAACGGTTTCCCAGTTGCTGCCGGACCGCCCGATGGATGCAAAAGAGAAGCTGGACAATGCCATTGACCAGACGGCTGACTTCATTACGGAAGCCCGGGATGAGGTGCAGGGATTGCGGGATTCCACAATCCAAGGCAATGATCTCGCAATGGCAATAAGCACTCTGGGGCAAGAAGTCGGAACCCACTCAGCCAATCACCGACCTGCATTCCGTGTGGCAGTTGAAGGCGAGTCGCGAAATCTGCATCCCATCCTCCGAGACGAGATCTACAAACTTGCTGCCGAAGCGCTGCGGAACGCGTTTCGCCACTCTCAGGCACGCCAGATTGAGGTTGAAATCCGTTATGACAATGAGCAATTCCGACTACGGGTGCGGGACGATGGAAAAGGCATTGATCCAGCGATTCTCTCCGACCAAGGCAGTGAGGGACACTACGGCTTGCCCGGGATGCGGGAACGTGCCACTCTTATCGGAGGTAAGCTAGTGGTGTGGAGCGAAGTCGATGCTGGCACGGAAGTGGAGCTGCGCGTTCCTGCCGGCAAAGCCTACGCGACAGCACAGAGACGTTCGTGGTTGGCACGGAAGTTTGCGGCGAAGACTTAATCGCATGGGGGTCCGTGCTGCCTGTTGCTCGGCGGGGACACGGGAATGCTAGCTTCTCTCACAGATCTTCGGGTTGAACTTGACTGGCGTCGCAGAACAGGCGCGGCGGGGGTGATCAGGTCATTGCACCTTCGCTCACGGTGGACGGGCTGCGTCAGTCTGTGCGCAATGTTTCTCCTCGTCCTTGTCCTTTCGATGGCACAAGGTTGCAAGAAGCCGAGCCAGGCTCCCCCGGAAGTGGTGCTCACAATCATCGACCAGTCTTGGCTCGACAAACCATCTCAAGCTCTCCTCGGAGAAGAACTCAGCCAGTTCACCAAAGAGACTGGCATTCGGGTTCAGGTCCTGCCCGCACCGGAAGTCGCAGGAGATCAACTGGAAACATGGCGCAACCTGCTGGAAAGCGGAAGCAAGGTCCCGGACGTTTATGGCATCGACGTCATCTGGCCGGCGATTCTGGCAGAGAATCTCGTCGATCTCAAAGCCTACGTGCCTGAGCAGGAAGTCGCAGCGCACTTTCCGGAACTCATCAGGAACAATACCGTCAATGGCAGGCTTGTGGCTTTGCCTTACAATCTCGGCGAAGGCCTGCTTTTTTATCGGGTAGATATGTTGGACAAGTACGGCTACGCTATGCCGCCGAAGACATGGAACGAGCTTGAGAGAATGGCGAAGCGGATTCAGACTGGTGAGCGTGCTAACGGGAATAAAGATTTTTGGGGATATGTCTGGCAAGGCGCACCTTCTGAGGCTCTGACCTGCAATGCTCTGGAATGGCAGGTTTCCGAGGGTGGTGGGACTATTCTCGATGAGAACGGAGA
>JBARIF010000437.1:0-15257 GCA_049799615.1 Terriglobales bacterium | reverse complement strand
GGCCCCGGACATCCCCGAGTTCAGCGCCGAAGAGTCACTGGACGAGCTGCGTTCTCTGGCGGTGAGTGCAGGCGCGGACATCGTCGGAGAGTTTCTGCAGCACCGCGACCGCCCCGACCCGGCCACCCTGATCGGGAGCGGCAAGCTGGAGGAGATCGCGGGCGCGACCGCTTCGGTCTCCGCCGATCTACTGCTGTTCGACCACGACCTCACGGCCTCGCAACAGCGCAATATCGAGAAGCTGGTCAACACCCGGGTGATCGACCGCACCCAGCTGATCCTCGACATTTTCGCCAAACATGCGCGGACGCGGGAAGGCCAGCTGCAGGTCGAACTGGCGCAACTGGAATACATGCTGCCCCGCCTGGGCGGACGCGGAATAGAAATGTCGCAACTGGGCGGTGGCATCGGCACCCGGGGACCAGGCGAAACCCAGCTCGAAACCGATCGCAGAAAAATTCACCGGCGCATCCGCCATGTGAAAGAGCAGATCGAAAACGTGCGCCGGGTGCGGGCGCAACAGAGGGCGCGGCGGGAGGCGGTGCCGGTGGCGACGGTCGCGCTGGTCGGCTACACCAATGCGGGGAAGTCAACGCTCTTCAATGCACTGACCAATGCGGCGGTGCTGCAATCCCCACGAATGTTTGCCACGCTCGATCCCACGATCCGTTCCGTGGCGCTGCCCTCGCGAAGAAAAGTGCTGCTCTCGGACACGGTCGGATTCATCCGCAACCTGCCCCACACGCTGGTGTCCGCGTTTCGCGCCACGCTCGAGGAAGTGCAGCGCGCCTCGCTGGTGCTACAGGTTTCAGACGCCAGCAGCCCTTTGTCAGAGGAACAGGACGCGCAGGTGGACAAAGTCCTCAGAGAGCTCGAGGCGGATAGCAAGCCGCGTCTGCGGGTGATGAACAAGATTGACCTGCTGCCGCCCAAGCAACGCGAATCATTGTTGGACGACGCCAGCCGGGTGCACGTCTCGGCCGCCAAGGGCACGGGCATGACGACCCTGCTGGACCGCATTGACGAAATGCTGTCTGAGGATCCATTGAGCCGCATTCACCTGCGCGTACCTCAGAAAGAGGGGAAGCTGCTGGCATTGCTCGAAGCGCGTTCCCGCATCTATTCGCGGACATATAGTGATGGGTCAGTCGAGCTCGACGTGGAAGCGCCCGAGTCGGTGGTGAGAAAAGTAAGGGAGTGGTTGGTGACCAGCTTTTAGCCGTTAGCTCTTAGCCATTACCCAAACCATGTCGCGGTTCCCATCCTAGATTCTGATTTTCGATCAGAGAGCCACAAGTATCCCGGGTGGGCTAAGAGCCAAAAGCTAATTGCTAAGAGCTGAATTTAAATGGGCCGGCAACCAAGAAGCGGTGACATTCCTTGGCTATCGGCCCATTCGATCCGGATTGGATCGGAGGTGATACTTCCATGCTAGACCCGTTATGCCGGATGTCAAGCAACTTTCCGCTATCTAGCGAAATAGTTCCGAGACCTCGGTTTCAATCCGGAAACGGCCTTTGACCGCGTTGACACTCAAGTCCGTAACATGTTACTTTCAATGGTCTTAAGCCTCCTGACGCTCTAGACCTGATCAGCACACAATGGACGAGATTTTAGGACAACTAGGCGGATTACTGCTCGGGTCCGTGCCGACCATTATCTTTATCGTCTTGTTGTTCGGCATTTATACCGCAGTGGTACACAAACCGCTGGTGAAAGTGCTGGCCGAACGGCATAACCGGACCGAAGGCGCGATTGAAAAGGCTCACGCCGACATCGCCCAGGCTGAAGCCCGAACCGCGGAATATGAGCAGCGCTTGCGGGAGGCGCGCATGACGGTGTTCAAGAGTCAGGAAGCGCGGCGGCAGTTGGCTCTGCAGGCGCGGGCTGCGGCAGTGGCCGAAGCGCGGGCCAGGGCGCAGGGCCAGGTGGAAAAAGCGCGAGCCGCCATTGAGCAGGACAAGGTAGCTGCACAAACCGGCCTGCAGGCCGAGAGCGGAAAACTGGCGGCTGCCATCATTCGCACCGTTCTGCAACCGGCGAGCCAGAGTCCGGCGGGAGGCGACTGATGTTCTCTCCGCGCCGCATCCCAGCCGCTCATCTGATTATTGCTTCTCTATTTTTGGCGGGCATGCTGCTCTGCGCGGGCGCGCAGGCCCAGCAAGTTGCGCAGGAAAAGCCCGCCACCATGAACGCCGAGCTGGCCCAGGAATCCCGCGAAGCAGCAGGCGAGGAGCAGGACCAGTTCAAGCACTCGCCGTCGGTGCAGTTGGTGGCGAAGCTCACTGGGCTGAGCCTGCAGCATGCGTACTGGCTGTGCGTGCTGTTCAATTTTGCCGTGGTCGCGGGCACGGTAGTTTATTTCTCGAAGAAGCACCTGCCCAACGTGTTCCGCAATCGCACGGCCTCAATCCAGAAGGCGATGCAGGAGGCGCGACAGGCGAGCCAGGAAGCCAACCGGCGCCTGGATGAAATCGAGAGCCGGCTCTCCCGCCTGGGTTCAGAAATCGCCGGGATGGGCGCGGCCGCAGAAAAAGAAGCAATCGCGGAAGAAGCGCGAATCAAGGCTGCGGCCGAAGAAGATGCACGCAAGATTGTTGAATCCGCCGAACAGGAAATCGCGGCGGCAGCCAAACTGGCGCGGCGCGAACTGACCGCCTATGCCGCCAATCTGGCGGTGTCTCTGGCTGCCAGGCAGATGAAAGTGGACACAGCCACCGACCAGGCATTGGTGCGGGAGTTTGCGAAAGAGCTTTCGCCGAAGAATCCCAACGGTGGCGGACCGAAAACCGGACAGGACGGCCACTAGAGCATGGCTTCCGTGACCAGCACTTACGCCCGCGCATTCGCCGACGTGGTCTTTGACCAGCGCCTGGATCCGGCGAAGACGCTGCAGGAGGCGCAGTCTCTGGCTCAGGTCGCGGCCAGCAGCCGGGAATTACGGGAAGTGTGGGAAGCTCCGTCCATTCCGGCGGAACAGAAGCGCGCCTTGTTGGACGCGATCGTTGCGCGTGCCGTCTTCTCCAGGCCGGTGAGAAACTTTGTCGCAGTGCTGATCGATCACCGGCGCATTCAGTTTCTGGATCCGATCGTGAAAGAATTCGAGCACGAACTCAACCGCCGGATGGGCTTCATCGAAGCCCAGATCATCAGCGCACGCGAGTTGAGCCCGCCGGAGCGAAGTGCGCTCGAGGCCCAGGTGGCAAAGCTCACTGGCCACAAGGTCCGCGCCCGCTACGGCCAGGATGGTTCAATTCTCGGCGGCGCCATTGTGAAGGTTGGCAGCATGATCTACGACGGTTCGCTGAAGGGCCAGCTGGAGCGGATAAGAGTCGCGATCAGCTCTTAGCTTTTAGCCTTTGGCTTGAACCAAAAGCTCGGTCGACTGGGGACTGAAAGTTTCGAAGATCTTAACCGCAAAGAGCGCAAAGAAAATCCGCTGAGGACGCGAAGAAAAGCTAAGAGCTAAAAGCTAACGGCTAAGAGCTGACCTTATGGCACAAATCAAAGCAGACGAGATCACGCAGCTGATCCGGCAGCAGATCGAGAACTACGAATCCAAGATCGCCGTGGATGAAGTGGGGACGGTGCTCACTCTGGGCGACGGCATTGCCCGGGTGCATGGCCTTGACAAGGTCATGGCCGGAGAACTGCTCGAGTTCCCGCACGACGTGGCCGGCATTGCCATGAACCTGGAAGAAGACCAGGTAGGCGTGGTGTTGCTGGGCGAGTACACGGAGATCAGCGAAGGCGACGAGGTCAAGCGTACCGGTCGCATCATGAGTGTGCCGGTGGGCGAGGCCCTGGTGGGTCGAGTGGTGAACTCGCTGGGCCAGCCCATCGACGACAAGGGTCCCATCGCCACCGACCAGTTCATCGCGCTGGAGCGTCTGGCTCCGGGGGTGATCGATCGACAGCCGGTGCGTGAGCCCATGGCAACCGGGTTGAAGGCCATCGACAGCATGATTCCGATTGGCCGCGGACAGCGCGAACTCATCATCGGTGACCGCCAGACCGGCAAGACCGCGGTGGCACTCGATACCATCATCAACAGCAAGGGCAATGATCTGATTTGTATTTACAACGCGATCGGACAGAAGCGCTCCTCGATTGCCCAGGTGGTAAAGATTCTCAGCGACGCCGGCGCCATGGATTACACCATCGTGGTGGCCGCGTCTGCTTCTGAACCAGCTCCCATGCAGTACATCTCGCCCTATGCGGCTTGCGCCATGGGCGAGTACTTCCGCGATTCCAAGCGGCATGCGCTGGTGATTTATGACGATCTTTCGAAACACGCGGCATCGTATCGCGAGATTTCGCTACTGCTGCGGCGTCCTCCTGGCCGCGAAGCTTATCCCGGCGACGTTTTCTATCTCCACTCCCGTTTGCTGGAGCGTGCCTCCAAGCTGAGCGACAAAATGGGCGGCGGTTCGCTGACCGCGCTGCCGATCATTGAAACCCAGGCAGGCGACGTTTCGGCGTACATTCCGACCAACGTGATTTCGATCACCGACGGCCAGATCTTCCTTGAAACCGACCTGTTCAACAGCGGCGTACGTCCGGCTGTAAACGTGGGAATTTCCGTGAGCCGCGTCGGCGGCAGCGCGCAGATCAAGGCCATGCGGCAGGTGGCCGGCAGCATGAAGCTCGAATTGGCCCAGTACCGCGAACTGGCAGCATTCGCCCAGTTCGGCAGTGACCTCGATAAGGCCACGCAGGCGCAGCTCAATCGCGGCCAGCGTCTGGTCGAAGTGCTCAAGCAAAAACAGTTTTCGCCCCTGCCATTCTCCAAGCAGATCCTGATTATTTTTGCCGGCACCAACGGGTTCTTTGACGACCTCCCGGTGGAGCAGGTGCGCGAGTTCGAAGCCGAACTCTATAAATTTGTGGACGCGACCAACCCCGGCCTGCTACGCACGATCATGGAAAAGAAAGTTCTGGACGACGCGCTCAGAGCTGAGATGAGCAAAGTGATTAAGCAGAGTAAAGAAGGATTCGTAGCGGACCGGCAGGCAGCCGCGAAATAGCTTTTCGCCGTTAGCTTTTAGCTTGAAGGCCAACGACCAACGACGAATAACCGACGACTGAAGAGCGACGACTGACGACTGATTCATGCCCAACATTCTCGACATCCGGCGGCGCATACGCAGCGTAACCAACACGCGGCAGATCACCAAGGCCATGAAAATGGTCTCGGCGGCGAAATTGCGACGGGCGCAGGAGCGTGCTTTGGCGGCGCGCCCTTACGCGCAGATGCTGACCAATGTGCTGAAATCGCTGGTGTCGCGGGCGGAGATCTACGATCCGGAAACGGGCGAGCCTCGGCACCCTCTGCTGGCGCGGCGCCCGGAAAAGAACGTTCTGCTCATCGTGGTCACCGGCGACAAAGGGCTGGCGGGAGCTTTCAACACGAATCTCCTGAAAGCGGCGACACGCTTTATCGAGACCAAGGCGGACAAGAACGTCGAGATTGAGACCATCGGCCGCAAAGGGCGCGATTTTCTGCGGCGCCGGTACCCCGCAGCGGAGCCGAGAGCAGCCGACTCGCAAGCGCCCCCGCAGACTACCATCGTGGGCGAGCAGATCGGAGTTTTGAACAAGATCGAATACTCCCTGGCGTCGAATCTGGCTGAACGCGTTATCGAACGCTATAGCCGGGAAGAAATTGATGCCGTATACCAGGTGTTCAACGAGTTCAAGTCAGTAATCGCGCAGCGCTTGATTGTGGAACAGATCCTGCCCATTGAACAGATTGGCGCGCCCGAAGTAAAGATGGCGGAGGCTATGACTGAAGAAGAAAGGGATCGCGTCCTCGAAGCTGTAAAAGGCGCACCGGGCGTCGGCGTGCGTCCGGTTGACACTCGCGACATTGATGCCGCTGCCGCCAGGTTTGCAGCCGCTCCAGTTGACTATATTTACGAGCAGTCTCCGGAAGAACTGTTTCAAACGCTTCTGCCCAAATATGTTGCCATACAGGTCTTTCGCGGCTTGCAGGAATCGGTGGCGGCAGAGCACGCGGCGCGCATGACCGCCATGGACGCCGCGACCAATAACGCCACCGACATGATCGATTCCCTGACCCTGGCCATGAACCGGGCCCGGCAGGCCAAGATCACGAAAGAGATTATTGAAATTGTAAGTGGAGCAGCAGCGCAGTAGAGCAGCTTTTAGCTATCAGTCGTTAGCTTTTAGCTGAACCCCAAGTGGATATTGATTTGGTCAACACTGAACGTTTCGAGCCAGAGCCTAAAGGCTAAGAGCTAAGAGCTAAGAGCTAAGAGCTAAGAGCTAAGAGCTGAGGTCCCATGCCAGAGAGAATTGGACGCGTAATCCAGATTTCCGGCCCCGCCGTTGACGTACAGTTTGTCGAGGGCGCCATGCCGCCGATTTATGAGGCGCTCAAAGTCGTGAGCGATGGTTTCACCGTGCCTAACCCGATCAACGTGATTCTCGAGGTCCAGCAGCACCTGGGCGAAGGCCGGGTGCGCTGCGTTGCCATGGAAGCCACCGAAGGCATGGTGCGGGGCATGAGAGTCATCGACCAGGGCGGGCCGATCTCGGTGCCCGTGGGCCGCGGCACGCTAGGTCGTGTCATGAACGTGATCGGTCAACCCGTGGACCAACTGGGTCCGATCGAGCACACCAAGACCATGCCCATCCATCGCCCCGCTCCCCTGTTTGAGGATCAGGCCACCACCGCCGAAATGTTTGAAACCGGGGTCAAGGTTGTCGACCTCATTCAGCCCTTTCTGAAGGGCGGAAAAATTGGGCTGTTCGGCGGCGCCGGCGTGGGCAAGACCGTCTTCATCCAGGAACTGATCAATAACGTTGCCAAGCAGCACGGCGGATATTCGGTGTTTGCCGGCGTGGGTGAACGGACGCGCGAAGGCAACGATCTTTGGCTGGAAATGACCGAGTCTGGTGTGATCAAGCCGGGCGATCCATCGAAGTCCAAGGCAGCCCTGATTTACGGGCAGATGACGGAGCCCCCCGGCGCGCGTCTGCGGGTCGCCCTGACCGGGCTGACCGTGGCCGAATTCTTCCGCGACGAAGAAGGCGCGGACACGCTGCTCTTCATCGACAACATTTTCCGTTTCACCCAGGCCGGATCGGAAGTTTCCGCACTGCTCGGCCGCATGCCCAGTGCCGTGGGCTACCAGCCGAACCTGGCCACGGAAATGGGCGAGTTGCAGGAACGGATTACTTCGACCAAAAAAGGTTCCGTGACATCGGTGCAGGCCATCTACGTCCCTGCCGATGACCTCACCGATCCCGCTCCGGCCACGACTTTTGCTCACCTCGATGCCACCACGGTGCTCTCGCGCGCTCTGACCGAAATCGGAATCTATCCCGCGGTCGATCCTCTGGCTTCGACTTCGCGCATTCTCGATCCGCGCATCGTGGGCCAGGAACACTACGACGTGGCCCAAGGCGTGAAGAAGACCCTGCAGACCTACAAGGACCTGCAGGACATTATCGCCATTCTCGGTATTGACGAACTGAGCGAGGACCAGAAGATCAGCGTGGCGCGCGCCCGAACAATTCAGCGCTTCCTCTCCCAGCCGTTCCACGTGGCCGAACAGTTCACGGGCTCGCCGGGCCGCTATGTAAAGGTTGCCGACACCGTAAAGGGATTCAAGGAGATCAACGAAGGCAAGTATGACGACATCCCCGAACAGGCCTTCTACATGAAGGGCACAATTGATGAAGTGCTGGAGGCGGCGGAGAAGTTGAAAGCAGCGTAAGAGCGGATTTCGGACGTCAGACCTCGGACGTCGGGCATCATAGATTCCGGCTGAAGTCCGAGGGCCGACGTCCGACGCCGGGTTCACAATGACTGACACTTTCCAACTCGAGATCGTCACCCCGGAAAAAATGGTGGTGAAGGATGTGGCTGAGGAAATCCAGATTCCTGGCAAGGACGGATACCTCGGCATCCTGCCCGGCCACGCGCCGCTGATTACCGAGTTGGCGGTGGGCGAAATCAGCTATCGCAATAGTGGTCAGACGCACTATCTATCCGTGGCATGGGGTTTCGCTGAGGTGCTTCCGGACAAGGTCACGATCCTGGCCGAAACCGCCGAGCGCCCAGAAGAAATCGACGTGAAGCGAGCCCAGGAATCGAAGCTGCGCGCCGAGGAAGCCCTGAAGACCGGCAAGACCGAGGCCGACTTCACCCACGCCGAAGACGCTCTCAAACGGGCGGAAACGCGGTTGGAAGTGGCGGAGAAGAAGAGCTAATTATTTTGCCGGTGTGCTCGCCGGAATCACGCGGCCACCTGGCGAATGAGGGCGCGAATCTGCTCCTGGGACAGCCCTGGCGCTGCACCCGGGCGCGATGATGGCGTTTCGACCGGCTTCTCCTGCGCCAGCGCAGGCCAGCAAATGAATGCAAGAAAAAGCAGTGTCGCTGCGGGCTGTCTCATAAGGTCGGCGCGCCAGAGCGCACTGAAAGACACATCAGTCCTTTGCCTGGGTCTTGGATAGAACAACGATAAATCTCACCGGATCCGCCGTCGCGTTAAGAAATGTGGATTTCCGTCCCGCCTCGATCCAGACGACCTCGCCTGAGGATTTGCGAATTCTCTCGTACTCCCCGGCTTTCAGGTCGGTGTCGGTGACCGGAATCAGCAATTCCGCACCCGGCTTCTCCGGCGGTGCAAGCGGATCGCGGGAAAGCAGTTGGACGTCACTCACCGTGACCGGGCCCAGCGAAATCGAGTTCATGTACCTGGCGTGGGGATCGACCGGCGGGCTGATGGAGGCGGGCCCGTAGTCCCACCCGCCGGAGTAGGCCTGGTAGCCGTAGTTCGTCACTTTAGGATCGAGAAATTCGATGGTCACGTTGCGATATTCCGTGGTCCGGTCATTGCGGATGCCCAGCGCGCGTCCGCTGGAGTAGAAGCGCACATCGCCCTTACTGAAGTGAAAATCGACAATGTCCGACTCTCCGTCGGGCCAGATCACGACATCGGAATCGAGCAGCGCAACCACCAGGAAGTTGCGATCGTGCCGGGCCATGGTGCGCTCCAGAGGCTTGAGCGTGAGCGCAAACACGCGCACCTGATCGTTGGCCAGCAACTGCCGGTAGTGGGGCGCGGAAGCCATATCCGGCGCGCCTTGCGCCCACGTCATGGGCGCCAGAAGCAACAGCATCAGGAAGCGGAACTTCATGAGGGAATTGTATTCCGGAAAGCAGGGCAGGCAAATGTCTGGACCTTTGCGAGGCGGGCAATTGCGCACACCTGCTGCACCGAGCACCTGTCACGAATCAGGCAAGCTCGTCCAGTTGATGAGAGTCGTCATCCTTCTCGGTCGAGGCATCGGGTGTCGCAGGGACTGGCGTCTTCGCCTTTTTCCTGCGACTCTGACGCTTCTCCACCAGGCGATCCGGCTCAGTATCGCCAATGCGACTGCTCGGATCCAGGTGTTCAGGAATGTGTATGCGATCCATGACCATGCCCACCGGAATGATCGGCCACTTGCGCCAGAAACTTCAATGGTTTCTGCGGAGCTCGTGACCAGAGTGTCAATTTGTGGGTCGGCCGGCTGCAGGGCGTGTGCTACCCCCTGCTCAGAAGTCATCTGGAACCCGTGGCTGCGAGATAACAGTTTCGCTCGTTGATGTGGTCGTGCAATCGCCTGATCACAACAGACGGGTGACCCCTCAATCCGCTTTTGGCTTGAGTGGGGCAGTTCTACATCTGGGCAGGGTCTCCCTGTTGCTCTTTCGTGTTTTCGTGTCGTCTATTCCGACTCGATTTCCACCATCACTCACAGCTTGTGGCATAGTGGGCCAGCCTCCAACACCCCCACTCTAAATTTCGCAAAGAACGCGAAATTTAGAATGGGCCACCCGCCACGGCAATCGCCGACTCGATTCAGGAATCGGCGATTGCTGGTTCGGGGTAGCGGTCTGTCTTGACGTTCGCGGGGCGCGCTGGCGCCGCGTTACCGTCTCCTTCCGAAAAGATCAGACATGACATCGACGTGCCGGTCGCAGGCATGGTTCAGGCAGCCAAGCCCGAAGCCTGCTTCGAGGGTCTTGGTCAGCGAGAAGTGGGTGTAAAAGTGTCCGCTCTGCACGCCGCGGTGACCGTAGTTGGTATCCACAATCACCAGCACCTTGTTCAGGTTGGGGACGAAGCTGTAATCGTTTTCGTCCCACACCACCACAATCGCGTTGCGGCCATGTTCCCACGCAGGTGAGCTGTGGATCGCTCCCACGATCGTTCTTAAGGTAAGGTCGCCGACATAAATCAGCGCCGGGTTCAGGCCGGCTTGCGAGCCATCGGTAACCGGATCAAAGGCGCACTGCGCGCCGCCATTGCCGCGTCCGTGCTGATCGTTGCACTGGTTGGGCGCAATAAGCGACAGCGCGGGGAGGCGGCCGGAATTCAGGTCGTCGTAGAGACCACCCTTGCCCTCGAAGCCCACAACGTTGGCCAGGCTGTTGTTGGGGTCGTGGCCATCCTGCACACTCTTGAAATAGACAAATGGGTTGTGCTTCGCGGCATACAATTTGACAAAAGCGTCGGAGCCGCCCAGGGAAGCGGGGACGGGCGTGAGGTCGGTGAAGAAACCGTCACTATAAGCAATGCCGTCAGCTCCGGTTATCGGCAAGCTCTCCTGGTAGCTCTTCCAACGGCGACCATGCTCCGCTAACTGATCACCAATGCTCTTACCAACAGTGTTCGATGCGGCCGGAATCGACCCCCCGTCGATGCTGATCAAGCCCGGGGCACAGGGGTCGGTCACCGTCGGATCCGGACACTCGTTGGTGAAGTCGATAGCCGGCGTGGCCGCGTCCGTGCCGGTGCCCGCGATCGGACAAACGTTGGCGCTTGCGGGAAAGTCGGTGGTGGTATAGGGATTGGGCCCCAGATTGGGAGTGCAGTTCTGGTTGTGCCAGTCGGGAGCGTTATCGCTCCGCACACCGAAATTCGATCCTCCCACGATTTCCAAATAATTGGTGAAACTGGGATGGCCTACCGCGAAGTAGTTTGTCGCGGAATTGGCGGATCTTGCATATTGGTTGGCAAACGGCGCGTCGGGGTTGCCAATGATTTGGCTGAAACCGTGGTTCTCCATAATGATGAGGAAGACATGGTCGAGATTGGGAATGCCTTCAGGCACCGGGCCTTCAGCGGCGAACATATTGCATGCCAACAGCGTGGCCAACAGACCCAGAACGGCAGCCTTTTTCTTCATGTGTAGTCACCTTTTTGAGGAGAGTAGTCGGGCCTGTTGTAGTCGCTCGACGCCCAGGCTCGACATTCCGTACGGTAGGGTGGCCCTGTTACGGTCCGGTAACAGTTAGGTTAAGATTCGGTGAATAACGAATAGCGCTGCCTCGCCGGCTTCATGGCACCGGGCCAGTTATCTCCCGCCCTTAGCAAACGTGGGACGTCTGGGCTTGTACCGCTGGTGCTGCCTCAGGAATGGCCCTATCGAGGGGGCATGCGTTCGAAACTTGTTCTCATTCGCGTCAGCGGAATTTCTCCGCCTTCCCCAGCACCTCGCCTCGAAACAGTCGATCGTCTACGCGATGCAAATGCCTGGCCATGCCGGGCCTCAGCAGTTTGTAGTGGTGGACCTCGAATAAGTAATCCACGACGAACCAGATGGGTTTCTCCGTGGTCATCCAGTGCAGATGATCGAAGCGGGCCAGGTGCACGGGGCGGGAGAAGGTACGCAGGGTCCGCTCCCGCCGCATATTGAAATAGAGATTGAAAAAGCTCATGGCCAGTTCGCGCAGCGAGCGATAGACCGGTTCGCGATAACGGCAGCCGGTGTAGTTGGATTTCGCCACCACGCCCCAGTGGCCTTTAACCCGGTAAAGGGCAAGAACGTGATCGGTGTCGTGTTCGGCTTCAAGGTCCAGGAGAAGGGGAGGGAAGCCGTTCGCCCGCAGGGCGGCTGCCGCAAAGATTGCTCCCTCCAGGCAGTGCGCGGTATTTTCGCGCAGCACGCGGCGCGGCGACCATGCCGTGTCAGCCAGATGGTATGGCATCTCGTCGAGATAACGTTGGATTCCGTATGGATCTTTAAGGCTGCGCAGTTTGCGCAGTTCGGCGGGGGTGAAGCGGGCCGGATCTGGCAGTTTGTGCATCCTCGATGGAGTTTAGCTGATGAAGGCCGGAACAGCGTTAACCACGGAGGACACTGCGGACACGGAGGCAGAAATCAGGCAAACAATTCCGCCAACTCTCGCGGTTGGTCCACCACCACGTCCGGCGCAGCGTCACGCAGGGTATGCGGCGCGAAACCGTAGCTTACGCCGCAGGTCCAGGTCCCGGCATTGCGGCCGGTGAGGACGTCCACCCCGGAGTCACCCACGACCAAGGTTTCGTCGGGCTCTGACCCCGTTTCCCGCAGGATGGTCTGCGCGCCCTCGGGATCGGGCTTCTTGGTGGCGAAGCTGTTGCCGCCATAAACCAGGGGAAAGAACTTGCCCAGCCCCAGGGCCTCGACAATGGCGCGCGATGGGTTCACTGGCTTGTTCGAAAGTACGGCCATCTTGCGGGGCAGGCCATTGTGCGAATTCTGCATACTCGCCAGGGCTTCGCTGATGCCTTCGTATAGGTGAGTGTGGTCCAGCTTATGTTCGCGGTAGTAAGCCAGGAAGTACTCCAGGCCGGAGCGCACCAGTTTCTCATCAGCGGCCTCTCTGCCGAGGGCGCGGCCGATCAGCGCCGGTGCTCCATCCCCTACATAGCTGGCAATCACGTCGTCCGGCAGCTCTGCACGCTTCATGTGCCGCAGGGTGGCATTGACCGAATGCACCAGGTCGAGGCGGGAGTCGATCAAGGTGCCGTCAAGGTCGAAAATCAGCAGCCGAATTTTATGAGGATCGAAAGGGTGATGGAATTTGATCATGCAAAAGTGGTCTTACCGCAGAGCACGCCCAGATCGCCGAGGAAACCAGGAGAAGGTTTTTTCTCGGCGCCGTCCGCGTACTTCGGCGGTCAATCTTTTTGAACTATTCAGTATATTCGGAGTTCGGCGCAGGATTTACAATGCGAAGGCGGCTTGTACTCTTGCGTCGAAGGGAGCCGGATGGCCACCACCAAGACTGACCCTAAAGCGGCCGCAGTATCCGAACGCGATGGCAAGAAAACGGGACGGACCTACGAAGGTCTCTCCCGCGAACAGCTGGTCGAAGGCTACCGCCACATGTATACCTCCCGCCGGGTGGACGACCGGGAGATCCTGCTCAAGCGCCAACAGAAAATCTTCTTCCAGATCTCCGGCGCCGGACATGAAGCCGTGGGCGTGGCGGCGGCCTGCGCTCTGAAGGCTGGGTACGACTGGTTTTATCCCTATTACCGCGACCGTGCGCTTTGCCTCGCCCTGGGCGCGACTGCCTATGACATGCTGTTGCAGGCTGTGGGCTCGGGCGACGATCCCAGTTCCGGCGGGCGACAGATGCCGTCCCACTGGAGCCTTCCCGATCTCAACATCGTCACCGGCTCCTCACCCACCGGGACCCAGATTCTGCAGGCTGTAGGCTGCGCCGAGGTCGGCCGTTACTACGCCGCTCATCCCGACGCCGCCCACAAGGCCACCGGCGATTATCGGCAGTTCAAAGAGGTCAAATTCCACGGCGACGAGATTACCTACGTTTCGCTGGGGGACGGCACCAGCAGTGAAGGGGAGTTTTGGGAGGCGTTGAACACCGCCGCCAATTCCCGGCTGCCCGTGATTTTCGTTGTGGAAGACAACGGCTATGCCATTTCAGTGCCGGTCGAAGTGCAGACCGCGGGGGGCAATATTTCCCGCCTGGTCAGCGGCTTTCCCAACTTCCACTTTGAAGAGGTGGACGGAACTGACCCGGTAGCGAGCTATGCCGCTTTTGTGCGTGCCGTGGCGCACTGTCGCACCGGTCATGGTCCTGCCTTTGTGCATGCGCACGTGATCCGGCCATACTCCCACTCCCTTTCTGACGACGAGCGCCTCTACCGGCCGGATGTCGAGCGCCAGCGCGACGCTCAGCGCGATCCCATCACCCGCATGCAGATGTTTCTGATTCGTGAAGGCATTCTGGACGAAAAGGGCATCAACCGGCTGGAAAAGCAGGTGGATGACGATCTGCAGGTCGCCGTCGATCGGGCCCTGCAGGCACCAGCACCCACACCCGACAAGGTTTTGTTGTATGTGTATTCACCGAACCTCGATCCCACGTCGTCCGACTTCGAAACCCAGCCCGCACCCGCTAAGGCTGAGGCTGCGGCTGACGGCAAGAAAACGGCGCCTAAGACCATGGCCGATCTGATCAACTCTACCCTGCGCGACGAGATGCGCCGCGACGAGCGCATCGTCATCTTCGGAGAAGATGTGGCCGACTGCAGCCGCGAAGAGTATCTGAAGCAGAAACTGGTGAAGGGTAAGGGCGGCGTCTTCAAGCTCACCGCCGGGTTGCAGATAGAGTTCGGGTCTGACCGGGTATTCAACTCGCCTATCGCCGAAGCCAACATCGTGGGCCGCGCCACCGGCATGGCCCAGCGTGGACTGAAGCCGGTGGTCGAAATCCAGTTCTTTGACTACATCTGGCCCGCCATGATGCAACTGCGCAGCGAACTGCCGCTGATCCGCTGGCGCTCGTATAACACGTTCTCCGCGCCCTGCGTCATCCGCGTGGCCATTGGCGGCTACCTTACCGGCGGGGCCATCTATCACTCCCAATGCGGCGAGAGTGTATTCACCCACATTCCCGGCCTGCGGGTGGTGTTTCCATCGAACGCACTCGATGCTGCGGGCCTGTTGCGCACCGCCATCCGCTGCGACGATCCCGTACTTTTCCTCGAGCACAAGCGGCTCTATCGGGAAACTTACGGCCGCGCACCCTACCCGGGTCCGGACTACATGGTGCCGTTTGGCAAAGCCAAAGTGGTGCAGGCGGGAACCGACCTTACTGTGATTACCTACGGTGCGGTCGTGCCCCGGGCATTGCAGGCGGTTCAGAAACTGGAGCGCGAGCACGGGGTCAAAGCGGAGCTGATCGACCTGCGCAGCCTGAACCCTTTTGACTGGGAAACCATTGCAGCCTCGGTGCAAAAGACCAACCGGGCCCTGGTGGCCTATGAAGACACCTTGAGCTGGGGCTACGGTGCCGAAATCGCTGCCCGCATTGCCGACCAGATGTTCGAGCACCTGGATGCGCCCGTCCGCCGGGTGGCCGCCATGGACGTTTTTGTGGCCTACCACCCCGACCTGGAGAACGCCATCCTGCCCCAGACCGCGGACTTGTTCCAGGC
>JBARIF010000436.1:0-1819 GCA_049799615.1 Terriglobales bacterium | reverse complement strand
CGACCGGCAACGGCAGCGAGATCACGCTGGCCTGCGACATGAGCTTTGCCAGCCGCGAGAAGGCCATCATCTCGCAATGGGAAGTGGGTGTGGGAATGGTCGCCGGTGGCGGCCCCATGGCCCGGCTGCCCCGACTCATCGGCCGAAACCGCGCCCTCGAAGTGCTCTTGAGCTCGGAAGACATTAGAGCAGATCAGGCGGAGGCTTACGGTTACATTAATCGCGCCCTGCCCGACGCCGACCTCGATGCATTCGTAGAGGCGCTCGCGACGCGGATCGCCAGGTTCGACAAGTGGGCGATCGCCCAGACCAAGCGCCTCGTCGACACCAGTCTGCCGCCTGACGTCGAACTTGGCGCCGGGTGGGATGCGTGCATCGCTTCGCTCGGGCGACCTGCCGCACAAAATGGAATCAAAGCGCTGATGGAGCGCGGCTTCCACAAGCCCGGGGATGTCGAAAATCGGCTCGGATACTACCTGGGGCAAATCGCGCGCTAGGTCGGCGCTCGATGCAAGTTCCGAACTCCTGGATGCTGCGGATGGGGCGCAGCTCGAAGCTGAGTTTGGTTGCCAGGACACGGAAGGAAATTGGGAATGAAAAAAGAGCAGCGCGGAATCGATCCCGTTTCGAAGCCGAGCGGAAATGGGTGTGTGGAATGCCTAGCGTCGCCTGAAGGCTGGTGGTTTCATCTCCGTCGCTGCGCGAAGTGCGGGCATATCGGCTGCTGCGACAGTTCTCCAAGCCAGCATGCGTCGAAGCATGCGGCGAAAACGGGGCATCTCATCATTGCCAGCTTCGAGCCAGGTGAGGATTGGTTCTACGATTACGAGAAGCGGGCGATGATCAGGGGTGTGAAGTTGCTTCCGCCACGTTCGCATCCGGAGGATCAACCATCACCTGGACCGGCAGGGAGAGTTCCAGAGAACTGGGAATCACTGCTGCACTAGCTGGCGTCGATCGGTTCTTATACGTGGAAGTGGAACTCGGGAGACCTTGCTTGTAATGAGGACCGTATCAAAGGAGCAATCAAATGAGCGGCGTACAAAAGGAACCATCGATGAACGCGGTACAGATCGATCAGAAGAGCTATGAGATGCCCCCGCGGGAGGGGATCAGCATCGCGCATTTTCTCACCGTCGCCGACGTCGAGCGATCGGCTCGCTACTACGAAAAGGTCTTCGGGGCTCGCATTCTGACCATGGGCGACGGCAACGCACCCCCGTACCTTCAGCTCGCAAATATCTGGATGATTCTGAACGTTGGGGGCGGACCGACCCCGGATAAGCCGACGGTAACGCTCAGCGTCCCCGACCCGAATCACATCAGCAGCTTTATGAATTTCCGCGTTGCCGATATTCAAGCGTGCTACAAGTTGTGGAAAAGTCGGGGAGCCGAGTTCATCACGGAACCGATACCGAAGTACGGCGAGATACGCTGCTACATCCGCGATCCTGACGGTTACATCATCGAAGTCGGACAGAGCACCGACCTCACATACGGTTAACAGTCGGGCCGGATGGGATGCCGACCCTGCGCTCGTGGTGGCGGTCTGCCAATTTCGCCTTGAACAGTCACTCGCTGTGACGTCGAAAGGAGTACCAGGGATGGTCGTCACAAACGAACTGAAAGAAGCGGCGCCCGTGATCGCGCCTGTCGCCTCAAACACGCTTAGTGTGAATGTTTTTACCGCCCCGGGAAAAATTATGGTCGGTGAGCGGCCCAGGCCCTTCGGCGAAGCGCTTGGTTTTGACCCAATCACTTCGACTTTAATCTTCGGCGAGTACGACGCGGTGCTGGTGGACGCAATGGGGACAGTGGC
>JBARIF010000435.1:0-11082 GCA_049799615.1 Terriglobales bacterium | reverse complement strand
TGGGCGGAGGAGGTGGAGGCGGGGGCGGCGGCGGCGGTGCCAGCGGCTTCAGGTACTTCAGGGTCTCGGTCCGTGAACGCAACTTGCCATCGAGCAAAAGCATGAACACGTCATGCGCGATCTTGGGATACTCGGGTAACTGAGGCGTGATGTGCAGCTCGGTCATCTCCGGCAACGGAATCTTTTGCTGCACCTGCCGCCACTTGGTGAAGAAGCTCTTGATCTTCTGCGCCACCGCCTGCTGGCGCGCCGTGACCGCGAGGAACAGGATCATCTCGGGTCGGGCTTCAGAGAGCAACTTCCAGGCGCGCGAGGGTGTGGCGGCTTCCTTGCCAACGAGCCGCTTCGCCAGGTCCTTGGCGTGGTCCTCGAGATCGCGCCACGACTCGACCAGGTCCTTGCGCGGAATCTGTTTGCGCATGTCCGCGATATCTTTGTCGGCTAGGCGGGCGGTGAGGAAATACATAACGGCTGGCGCCGGATCCGGGGCGTAGCCCAATTCGGTCATCTGCTGGCGGGTCTTCAGCAGCTGGCCCAGCTGCGCCGTATCTACCTTGGCGCTGGTCCAGTGCGGATTGAGCACCTTGAGCCAGCCTTCCTTCTCCAGCACGCGCACAATGTGCAGAGGGTCGTCTTCGTAGGCTAACTGCGCGATCTCATAGCCCACTGCCTTATGGGTGATGTACCCGATGTAATTGTTTTCCTTGGCAGAATCAAAGCGGGCCTGGGTGCGTTCCTCCAATGGCCAGTGAAAACGCGCGGCAAAACGACTGGCACGGATCAGCCGCGAGGGGTCCTCGACAAAAGCGTAATTATGGAGAACCCGGAGAAGCTTGGCTTCAATATCAGCGGCGCCGTTGAACGGGTCCATTAGCAGGCCGCGCGAACCGGGATTCAACGACAGGGCCATGGCATTGACAGTGAAGTCCCGGCGGCGCAGGTCCTCGATGAGGGTGGCGGGAGAAATTACCGGTGGCTTGCCGGCCTTCTCGTAGTGCTCGAGGCGGGCCATGCTGATTTCGGCGCGCACGTTGCCGGGCAGGCCCAGGTACAGCGCCTTGACGTCGTCATCGACACCGGCAATCCGTACGCCGGCCTTCTCCAGATCCTTTTGCAGTTTGAGGGGATTGCCCTGCACCGAGAAATCCAGATCGCGAATGGGAAAGCCGCTGATGATGTCGCGGACCGCGCCTCCGGTCAGGTAGATGTTCATGCCGGCGGCGCGTGCGATGTCTTGTACCAGCGTGACGCCGCGCTGCTGGTCCGGCGTCAGCCGGATTTCCATGGTGTATATGTAATCGGCCATGCTTGCTTAAGGACGCGGCTCAACGACCCGGTTTGGCACAGCAGAGAGTGAGTTTTCCACAGGCTTCCAGCCAGGAAAGCACACGACTCCGGTCGCTTTCATGTAAGTGACTCTATCCAATAGGCTTAGAATACATGAGATGGGACGCCGCAAGCTACAGAAAATAACACAAGGTTAACGATTTGGCTACAAGGAACATACAAGAGACCAGCTTTTTACCCGAAAAGTGCGAGAATCCCTCAAAATAGTCGTCAGTCGTCGGTCCTCAGTCGTCAGGAATCTCTTTCGGCTGGCTGATGACGGACGACCGAAGATTGGCAACTGACCTTCCCATGCCCTCTACCCACAAAAAAGTCGTAGTGCGCAAGATGGACCGGGATTCGATCAATGGACACGTCTCACCGGCCAATTTCGTCCGCGAGGGCAAGCTCGAACTCCTGAACACCTCGGGCAACGTGGTGGCGATCGATCTGAAGGACATCAAGGCTGTGTACTTCGTCCGCGAATTCGGCGACTTCGAATCGCCCAGCCGCAAGACCTTCACCAGCCGGCCGCGCACTGAAGGTCTGTGGGTCCGGCTCAAATTCAAGGACAACGAAGTGCTGGAGGGCATGATGCCCAACGACCTCAGCCTGACCACGGCGGAAGGATTCCTCATCAATCCGCCCGACCTGCGCTCCAACACGCAGCGAATTTTCGTTCCCCGCACCGCCCTGGAGTCACTGACTGTGCTGGCCGTAATCGGAGCCACGCACCGCCGCCGCAAAGGAGCACCCGCGGACACCCGGCAGGTGCCAATGTTCGGCGAGTGAAGAAGGCGGACGTCAGGCGTCGGACCTCAGGCCTCTCACACCGTCCGCGGTCCGACATCTGACGCCCGAGGTCAGGGTTTTACCACTTGAAGATTGTTGGTGACGCCGAATACTCCGGACACCCCTTTGGCGCGGATATTGGCGATGTTCTTGTCACTTTCGTTGTCCACCACGCCTTCGAGCGTCACATTTCCGTTCTTCACAATGATCCGGATGGATTGTTGCACACCCATGGCATACTTCAGCATCGGCCCGTAACCATAGATGGCCCGATAAAGCTGCCGGCGCAGGCGCTCGTCATTAGGGGAAACAGGCAGGACCTCGATCTGGTTGTCCACGCGCTCTACGCCTTCAATTCTCTTGACTCGGTTCTCGGCGTCGGACTTCAAAGTCGGTCGAGTAACCTGTCCCATGAGGGTGACGTTGTATCCATCCACTTTGTAGGCGAGATAGTCGAACACGTTGAGATACGGCAGCATCAGCAGCTCGTGCCTGACTTCCCGGGTAATACGTTCGGTGGCGCGCGCGGGGGCATCAGAGGCCTGACGGGCCAAAAGCGCGGAGCTTAATGCTAAGATTGTGTAGGCGACGAACATGGTGCGCAGTTTCATTTGTCTTCTCCGTTACTGAATGGATAGGGATGGTAAGAGGGCCGGTTACGGTTGCACATGGTAGCAGGGAAATATTGATTTGTCCGTGGTACCTGGGCAGATCGCATCCGGAAAAGGTTATTTACGCCCGCCACGAGCCTATTTCCAGAACTCGTGCAGGGGAAGTTTTTTTTTAGGCATTCTATTCAACCATGGCTGACCCTGACGAAAGTCACGAACTGAATCTTCTGCTTCCGGCAAGCGTTACCGGGCCGCTCTGGAGGTCGCTGCTGCGCAATCTTCGCGATCGCTTCTTCCCGGAAAAACTTCCGCCGCTGCAACTCACTTCGCGGCCGGTGAACACTGGAATGTTGATCGGCGACGCGGTCAGCCTGCCCTGGTACCGGACGGTGTTCACGAATCTGGGGAACGTGATTAATCCCGAGGTCCTGCCGCCGCTGGAGCTGGAATCGCAGCCAGTGGATGTCGGCGAGTTGGTCAGCGACCAGATGGGACACATGTGGTGGAGTTCCCTGCTGCGCAACCTGGCCGATCGGGTCGCGCCCGAACGCCTGCCTCCCCTGCAGCTGACATCCGCTCCGGTCGATGCGGACCTGAAATCGGGTTCGATGCAGCTGGCGCGTTGGTCCTCGCTGATCACCCTGCCCACGGTCCCGCTGGCGGAGCGCAAATACTTTACTGCCACGCCGGCCCGCCCAAGTGCGGTGCGAGTCGGGCAGGCGCCGCCGTTCGCCTTGTTTGCGGGAGCTTCGGCGGCCCTGTTCGAAGGCACGCCGGCACATGCTCATCCCTCCAAATTGCAGACCGCACTCTCGCGTTCGCGGCTGCGGGAGGCCCTGTTGATATCCCTGGCGGTCCTCGAAGCGGTGTACCTGGTGGGCTCGCTTCTGGGACTGGTGTGATTTCCTTCGCGCGTTTTGCTTGTGTGGGGACGGGTCTCTGACCCATCCGGGACGAGCACAGCTCGTCTGGTTCTTGGCCGCAATGCCCACGTAAGGACAGCCGCCCTCGGCTGTCCGGCCGAGCAATGCTCGGTTTCAACTTAATAGTGATTCTTAAAAACCAGGCCTAGCCTTGCTCGGCTGGACGGGTCGGAGACCCGTCCCCACACGCACTATCCCTCCGCCTCCGTTACAATCACCGTTCTGCCCGCTATCTCAGGAAAAAGCTTATGAAACTTTCACGGATTGCTTCCGCTCTCAACGCCCGTCTGGAAAATGGATCGCCGGACACTGAAATTACCGGCGTTGCCGGCATTAAAGACGCCGGCCACGGACAGCTCACTTTCGTGGCCAATCCCAAGTATGCGGGCGCCGCGCGGACCACCCGGGCTTCAGCGGTGATTGTGACTGAGGAATTCCCTGCTGTTGCCACGGCCCTGTTGCGCAGCAGGAATCCTTACCTGGCTTTCGCGCACGCGCTCGAACTTTTTTCCAAGCCGCCGCGCTACGAGGCGGGCGTGCATCCGACTGCAGTGGTGCATGCTTCTGCGAAAATCGGCGCAGGGGCGCACATTGGGCCCTACGTGGTAATCGACCAGGATGTCGAAATCGGCCAGGACGCGGTGTTGCTGGCGCACGTGGTCATCTATCGCGATGTCAGGATCGGCGCCAACTTCTTCGCCCATGCCCATGCCGTGGTGCGCGAAGGCTGCCGTCTGGGGAACCGCGTGCTGCTGCAGAACGGGGCCATCGTCGGGGCCGATGGCTTCGGCTTCGCCAAGGACGACTCCGGCCACTGGTACAAAATCCTTCAGCCCGAGCCGGTCATCATCGAAGACGACGTGGAAATCCAGGCCAACTCCTGCGTGGACCGGGCCAGCGTGGAGAAAACCCGGATTGGCCGCGGCACCAAGATCGACAATCTGGTGCAGGTTGGGCACGGCTCCCGCATCGGGGAACATTCGCTGCTGGCTTCACAAGTGGGGCTGGCAGGGTCGACCGAGGTAGGTAACAACGTGATTCTGACCGGGCAGGTGGGCGTGGTCGGTCATTGCAAGATCGGCGATGGAGCTATCGTCACTCCGCAGAGTGGTGTGGCGGGTGACGTTGAGGCGGGCGCGATTGTCAGCGGCGCACCGGCTGTCGAGCACAAACTTTGGCTGAAGTATTCTGCGCTGCTGAGCCGGCTGCCCGAAATCGCGCGAGCCGTGCGAGCTAAGGCGTCAAAGGATTGACCACCGAGGGCACCGAGGAAACAGAGGAAACTGGTTCCTCCTGCATAGCCTCCGGCAAACCGCTATCGATAGCTCTTCTGACTTTCTCCATCAATTGTTCGCGGCTGCCAAAGTCTTCCGGTTCGATGGGCGAGTGGAAGTTCAGGGTGACGATCCCGGGCTTGATGGCAAACCTGCCTTTGGGCATGACGTAATGCGAACCGGAGATGGTCACCGGCACGACCGGCACGCCGCACTCCATGGCTAAATAGAATGGACCTTTCTTGAAGGGCAGCAATTTGCCGTCGAATGAACGATGACCTTCGACGTAGATGGTCATGTTGATGCCCTGGCGTAGCACCGAGGCCGCAGCCCGCACCGCTGATATGCCCGCGTCCCGATTTCCGCGATCGACCGGCACCAAGGAACCGATCCTCATGGTTTTCCCCAGGAGGGGATAGTCAAACAGCTCCTTCTTGGCCATCACCGAAGTGCGCCGCGGAATCAGCGGCAGCATAATAGGCGGATCGATGTTGGATACATGGTTCGACATGAATACGTAGGTGCGTTTGGGATCGAGCCGGTCCAGCCCGATGGTTTGCACCCGTATTCCCGCGAGGCGAGCACCCATCGAAGCAGCCCCCATGGCTACGCGGTACAGGAAACGAATGTCCCCGGTAAGAAAGGTCCAGGGAAAACAAATCAGTGCAGCCAGCGGAAGCGCCAGACTCCAGAACGTGAGCATCACGATCGTGCGAATCATGGAGCGGTCGCTCCCAGGGCCTGGGATTCGCCTTTCAGCCACGCCCCCCGGCGGGCTTTCTGCTCTGGAGTGATTTTGTCCAGATCGGTCAGCTCCAGGTCAATCTCCTGGCGGCTGCCCAGTTTCCAGTGCAACTCGCGCTCCCCGGCCGCATTGTGTACCCGGAGGCGGAGCGTATCGCCCGGGCGGACATCAGCTGAGCGTCCGCTGAACCCGCGGTCGGATTTCTGTCCGTTGATCTCCAGAATCGAATCTCCCACCGCGAGGCCCGCGAGCTCGGCGGCGCTTCCCGGCGTAACGGCAGACACCACCAGCGCAGCGTCGAAGTTCCGGGTGGCGACGAATCCTAGATCGGCAGTGTTGACCACGCGCTGTGACAGATGCAGCCCCACGCTTTTGAAGAAATCATCCCACGGAATTTGGTCCGTGCCGGCAACATATTTCCGGAAGAACCATCCCAGGTCGGCATGGCTGACGGCTTCGGCGGCACGGCGCACTCCATCGCTGTCGGGAAAGAACTGTCCCTTGTGCGCGTAATTTTCATTCATCCAATGAAAGACATCGCGAATCGAGGCGGCGTCGTGGGTCGCCTCGCGCAGCTGCAGGTCGAGCAGTACGCCGAGCAGGTTTCCCTTGTTGTAATAGGAGATGCTGCGCGTGGGCAGGCGGTAGTAGTCGTATTTTTCCAGCCAGGCGTCCAGGCTGGATTCTTCCACCGATTGATTGAGATGGGCCGGACGCCCCTCCAGTTCGCCAATCTCTGCCCCCAGGCCCTTGAGGTAGCGGGTTTCATCGAGTAGGCCGGCGCGCAGCAGAATAATGTTCGCCGCCGTGGTGGTCGCGCCCTCGCTGAACCATAGAGCTCGCGTGTAGTTTTCCTTGGTGTAGTCGACGGGCTCGAGCGACTGGGGCCGGATTCGCTTCACATTCCACAGGTGGAAAAATTCGTGGGCCGTCAGACCGATCAGGGCCTGGGGATTGCTGGCCAGCGTTTCCAGGCCAAGATCGATGGCCGTGCCGTTGGCGTGCTCCATACCGTTGCCCGGCGCCCCCGGCCGAAAGTGATAGAAAAACAGATAGGTCTGGAATGGCCGATCTTCCATCCAGAGCGTGGCCGAGGAGACGAGCCGCCGCAGCATGGCCACGATCTTATGCATGTCGTAAGCCGGAGGATCGGAATCTACGATGACGCGATAGTGCCCGCCGGCTTCGTCGAAGTCTGATTCCTGAAAGGCGCCGATTTCAACCGGAGCGTCCACCATGTGATCGTAGTCCGGCGCCGCGAAGGAATCCGCTGATCCAGCCAGCGCGGTCGCGATGTGCCAGTGCGCAGGCAGATTGGTGAATGAGACTTCCACAGGAGAATCACGGCCTTCAACCGGATACATCAGGATCTCCGCCAGGTTGAAGAGGGCGTGCTGCGGATTCAGCTGCGCTTCAAAGGGGCCTGATTGATCAGCAAAGATCTCGTAGTCGATTTCCGCGCCCAGCACGGCTCCGCCGAGGTGCCACGTCGTCTTATCTACCTTGCGCACCGGAAGCGGCTGCCCATTGCTGGTTCTGGCCCGGACCCAGTTCACATACTGGGAGAAGTCGCGCACCTGGTAGAGAGCGTTCCAGACCGGCAGTTGCAGATCGCGTTCGGGTGCGCCGGGCCCGAGGAGAATTTTTACTTCGACCAGGTGCTCCGTGCGGTCGGCCACGGAAATGACGTATCGCACCGGCCCGTGCGACGAAGGCTGGGAACTCTGGGCCCTCGCCGGTATCGCCACCGGCGCGGCGAACCAGATCAAAACAAGGGCGAGGCGCGCTCTGGGCGAGCGCCTCACGCTTTGGCGGACGCCTTCAGCGAATGGCTGCCCGAAGCGCCTCCGGCAATCGATTTCAGACGTTGCGGCAGCTTTTCGTAAATACCACCAAAGCCGCCATTGGAAAGAATAGCGACGACGTCGCCTGGCCGCATGTCGGGCGCTACCGTTTGTACAATCGCATCGGCGTCGGGCACGATACGCGCATGGCGTCCCCGCTTTTGCACATCGGCGACCAGCGCGGCGACATCCATGCGCTCGCTCTCGGGAATGGATTCCGACCTAAATACGTTGGCCACGACGACCTCATCCGCTACCGCCAGGCTGCTCGCCAGTTCGTTTTGGAAAACGTTGCGCCGGAGTGTGTTCGACCGCGGCTCGAGAATCGCCCACAACCGGGCCCCGGGATAGCGCGCATGCAGCGCCTTCAGGGTGCCCGCAATTGCGGTGGGATGATGCGCGAAATCATCGATGATGGTGATGCCGTTCACCTGCGCCCGCACCTCCAGGCGGCGCTTCACGCTCTTGAACGTTTTCAGGGCCGCGGCGATTTGCTCCTTCGGAATCCCGCATCCGGAGGCCAGGGCCGCCGCCGCAGTCGCGTTCAGCACGTTATATTCTCCAGCCAGGGCAAATTCAAAATCCGACCAGGGCTTGCCGTCTCGCAGCACTGTCCAGGAGGTACGAGCCGGATCCAGCCGAAGATCTTTCACCTGCCACGTCGCGCCCGGGCTGCTTCCGTAGCGCTCCACCGGACAAAACGCTTTGGCCAGGCAGCGTTCGATGCTTTCGCCGGTGTCGAGGGCGACGATCCGGCCGCGTCCCGGCACCAGGTTCACCAGGCGCCTGAAGGCCGTCTCCACCGCGTCCAAGTCTTTGTAAATATCGGCATGATCGAACTCTACCGAGGTCAGGATGATGGCGTCGGGAAAATAGTGCAGAAACTTCGGCCCCTTGTCGAAGAACGCGGTGTCGTACTCGTCGCCCTCGAGAATGAAATGCTTGCCCTGCCCCAACTGGAAGCTGCTGCCGAAGTTTTCCGCGATGCCTCCAATCAGGAACGAAGGCTGCACTCCGGCACTGTGGAAGATCCAGGCCAGCATCGAGGTGGTCGTGGTCTTGCCGTGAGTACCCGCCACAACCAGGACTTCTTTCCCGCGCAGGAATTCTTCGTGCAGAATCTGCGGCAGCGAGCAGAACGGAATGCGCTGGTCGAGAATGTGTTCGAGTTCAACGTTGCCGCGTGAGATGGCGTTTCCCACCACGACCATATCCGGCCGCGGATCGAGATTGGCCGCCGCAAAGGGCTGGGCGAGCGGGATGTCCAGCGAAGCCAGGAAATCCGACATGGGTGGATACGCCGCGGCGTCGGAGCCGGTCACGCGAAAACCGCGCTGCTTGAGCATGCCGGCCAGGGATGCCATGGCGGTGCCACAGATGCCGATCAGGTGGATATGCTTGCTATTGTTCATAGGCTCATTGCCGCATGTTCTTGGCGGGGGACACTCCGTGTCCTCGGTGTCCTCCGTGGTTAGTTGATTCCTGCTCTCACACCGCAGACCGCGAGGAAACCGCGGCCGACGTGGCTGCTTCGAGTATCTTAAGGTTGACCCCGGTGGCCGTGACGCCCAACGCCGCCTGCACCCCGAACGGCAAAGTGATGTTGCGACGCGATACATGTCCGGAGTGCAAACCGTAAGCCACGGGCACACCCAGATCGCCGACCACGCGCATTACAACTTCCTCAAGTGTATAGCCCTGATCTTTATTGCTGTTCTGCGTGCAATCCAGCATTTCGCCAAAGACAATGCCTCGAACATCGGCCAGTTTTCCCGCCAGCTTCAACTGCATGAGCATGCGGTCGATCTGGAAGGGCTTGGCGGCGATATCTTCGAGAAACAGGATTGTGCCCGCGGTGCGAATTTCATAGGGCGTACCCAACGAAGCCACCAGCATGGAGAGGCATCCGCCGTAGAGAATTCCTTCTCCGGACCCTGCGACCAGCGATTGCACATCCGAATCCAGGTCCAGGGCCCATTCCGAAGAGCCGTGTAACGCGCGTTCCCAGGAGGCTTGATCGACGCCGTCGGAGTGCGCAAAATCCTTGGCCACCATGGGGCCGTGAAAGGTGATCAGCCCGGCTGCGTTCGCGAAGTATGTCAAAAGAGTGGTCAGGTCGCTGTAGCCGACAAAAATCTTGGGATGCGCCTTGATTTTTTTCAGATCGAGAATCTCCAGGAGATAGTTCGCGCCGTATCCGCCCCGGGCGCAGACGATCGCCCGCACTTCATCGCGGATGAACATTTCTTCCAGTTCTCGCGACCGCCGCGTGGCCGAGCCGGCGAAGTATAGATCGCGTTCGAAGATGGAATCGAAATAGAAGGGCTTGTATCCCAGATCGCGCAAGGCCGTGCAGCCCGCTTCCAGCAGTTCCCGGTTGACATTGCTGGCCGGGGCCACGATGCCCACGGTGTCGCCGGACCGCAGCGCGGGCGGCTTGATGCGCGCAACTTTAGGCAGTGAAGGCATCCGTATTCCATCTTAAACGTGCACGTCAGACCGCGCCCTAAACGAAGAACTCGCCGCGGCAGACCAGTTCGGCCGGGCCTCGAAGAAAGACCTCACTCTCCCAACGGACGGTCTGAACTCCGCCGGGGGCGTGGACCCGTACCGGCGACCGGACGCGTTTGGTGGCGATGGCGGCCACCGCGGACGCACACGAACCTGTCCCGGAAGACTGGGTCTCGCCGACTCCGCGCTCGAAAAACCTGACTTCGACATTACCCGAATCCTGAATTATTACCAGCTCAACGTTGACCCCTTGCTTGAAGTAGTCATCGCGCCCGATTTCCGCGGCGTCGGCCTGCCATTCCTGAGGGAACTGCGGCACAAACACAACAAAGTGCGGATTCCCCATGGAGACCAGGATGCCACGCACTTCGCCCGATGCCAGGCGTATGCTCAGTTCCTCTCCAACCTGTGGCTCGCCCATGGCGCTTTCGAACTCATACCCGGATTCGCCGCGACTGAGAAGCTCGCAGTGCCTGACCCCGGCGCCGGTGCGAATCGCAAACCGTTCCCCGGCCCGTTCCGAGCAAAGGTAGGCGGCCACACAGCGGGTGCCGTTGCCGGAAATTTCTGCTTCCGAACCATCGGCGTTGAACAGTTGGGCACGCACGTCCGCGTCCGGGGTGGGAAACAGCCACTCTACGCCATCCGCGCCCACACCGTGATGCCGATCGCAGATGCGTTTGCTGAATTCCGCAACATCGGCTGGAAGGTACAAGCCATCGATAATCAGGAAATCATTGCCGCAGGCATTCGCCTTCACGAAGGGAATGACTCGATGCGATGGCGTCATTCGGTCTGCACCGGCCCCAGCGGTACGACATTCTCGATCAACGAAGACTGGTTCAACGCCTGCAACGCTTTCTCCTGTTCCTTACGTGTTCCTTCCAGCTCAAACTGGAGACGGACATGCTGCCGGGTCTCAGCCACCTGCACGTTTTTCATGATGGCGTGGATGCATTCCAACGCGGCGTTGACTTCCGCCCTGAGGTCATCTCCGCTGCTGCCGGTCACTTCGTAACAGTTCACGGTCAGCTTGAGATTGAGTTTCTGCTCGGC